>CAZUJC010000019.1:8991-18910 GCA_964620245.1 uncultured Pseudomonadota bacterium
GCTTCTCCAGAAATCTGCTCAAAGCTTGAATACAACAACGATCATTTATTAATTAAGCAAGCTCTTCCAACTTGTAAAAAAATGATCAAAAAACTTGAAAACGATCTGCAGAATTTACCTATCGATGCAAAAACAGCACGCGAAGAAATAAATTTGTTGATCAATGTTGCCAAAAATCAATACAAATCAGTTAAAGACATTAATAAAAAAATTAATCTAAAACTTTATAATGCACAAAAACCAAGAGCCGTTTCTCTGCAAGCTATTACCAGCGGAATGCAAAGTTTATTTGATGGTACCAATACGCTTCTTTCACAGTTAACAAAGATTGATCAAAATACACAACCGCTCCCGATCCAATTGCAATTTGATAATCTTAAAGCGAAAAAGGGGTACGCGCTCGGGGAATTTTTTAAGGTCCATCGCATTACTAATCATGACGGACAAAAAATACCAAATTACTCACTCGAGATTAAAAGGTTACAAGAGACCTATAAAATCATTTGTGAACAAACAAAAGACATCCATGGAAATGAAAATAGACACCATCCAAAACGAGTTTTGGCACGTAAAATGAAAAACTTTGCGGCAACCGAATTTGATGCTTACAGAACATTTATGAATAAAAAAATAATTATGGAATAAAACAATGAAAACAATTAAAATATCACTTATCGCACTCATTGCATCGCTTGCAACTATGCAACCGATACTACACGCAATGCAAAATTCACAAAAGCCACCAACTTTAACGCAGACACACCCTTCGGTCGATTATGAAAAAAAACAGCGTGAGCTTTTCAAAGGGGCGCGTCAGCTGATGGAAAGCCACGATCGTCAAAAAGCTTCACGCGAACAAAAGAAGCTAGATTATCTTAGGAATTTATCAAATACATTAAATAGACCTGATATAAATCAGATGCGTGATCAAATCATTGATAAATTTGAAGATAAAGCACGTACGAAAAGAAGAAAAATAAATCATACAATCTTCAACAATTCACCCAAAGTAAATCAAAATGATCAAGATAAACGTACATCTTATAATGACGAAAAACCGATTGTTCGTGAACCAGTGGAAAACGAAACAACAATCTTGATTCCAACAGTTCAAATCGAAAAACGTTCTGAACTTCTCGAAAACAGCGAAATAGCAACGATCCAAACCCTACCTGACTTAATCAAAAATAAATTGAACGATTCAACTCACGAAGCTAAAGACCCCGCTGAATTAACTGATTCACAGTGGGAACCTTTTCCCAGTTCGAATAATTTGACCAATCAAGCAACTAACAATGCAAATAATAATGCGACTGACAAATTAAATGAACGTATTGTAAAAATAGCAACCTTGATAAATTACAAATTTAATCAAGACAAACAGAAACCTATTTTACTTGCAAAGCAACTGACGCAAGAAGAAATTATCCAAATGACGCGACAAAAAATTGATCAATTCGCTGGGGTTATTGATACAACATATGTTGAAATTTTTGATAAATTTATTACTTCCACTCAAAAACTTCCTGAACCAAGAACTTCAGGCGCTATGGAATTTTATTACAATCAGTTCTTTGTAACCAACCAGCAACAAGACCCTTTTGCGATTGAGCAATTCGGTGATAAGTGTGAACGAACTGTTCAATCATTATTTATCGAGATTAAAAATGATTTACATAAAATCGCTGATCAAAACAAACGAAATGAGTTGATAAACTATTTCAAACAAAATAAAAACAAATGGTGTATGAACTCTTATTTTACCGAAAAAACACTTAACGCTTTGATGCATGATAGTAAACATGAAACTTCTCAACAATTGGGAAATATCACCATTAAAAATGGTGATACTAAAAACCAAGTTACTCCTCAGCTCTATGACAAAATAACTGCGTTAACAGACAAGTGTACTAACAATATGCAAATTTTTGGTAAGACCATTTTTGATAAATCAAATCTTCCATTTGAGCAAAAATATCGTATCGAAAAAGCCAAAGCAGAAAAATATAACTTGCCGCAATTGGTTAAAACTGCAAACAAAATCTCCAGCACAATTGGCACTTGGATGATTACGCAATTATATTAAAACTCGTGGTATGCGCTGAAGTGTACCATCGTTGCTTTTTCGCCCTTGCGGCGATCGAGTTTGAAGCCCCAATCGATTTTCATTGGTGTTGGGCGCAATACGCGCAAACCAATGCCAATTGAATGGCGATAACTGAAATGGTTATTGCGTAAATTGACGGGCGATATTTGATCAGCATCAATGGTGCGCCATCCAGCACCGCCATCATAAAACACGCACCCTTTCATCGAGAAATCTGCCGAAATTGGAAACACTAATTCAGTGTTAATCCAAAATGCGCGTGTTGCTCCAAGTGGGTTTGAGCGATCTGGAAAGCGGGGCACAATCCATTGTGGCCCGATCTCACCAAATTCAAAACCACGCACCGTTGCCGGCCCACCCATATTATACAACTCTCTAAACGGTACCGTTTTATTTTTAAACGGTGCAATTAACCCCAAATGCCCATGCATTGCAAATACAAGTTGCCGTTCACCAATCAATGGTGTGTACCAACTTGCATCAATATCAGTTTTGAAGAAACCAAAATCGTGTGCATTGCTCGGCAGTGCAACTTTTGAAAGCATCTGCCATTGGTATCCTCTACTTGGATGCATTGGGTGATTTCGTTCGTCTTTGGTCACATTCAGCGCCCATGCAACAAACGTGCCGCTTTGAAAACGACGATTAATAATTTCTTGCAACTCAACGCGTTCTTCAACTGTTAATAAATTTGTTTGCTCAACGGCAGTGTTACTGTATTTCACTTCCTCAACAATAAAACGACTCAACCACAACGAGTCCCAAACTCTGCGTACCAAAAAACCTAAATTAAATGCGCCACCGGCAATTCGTTCATGAATTCGTTTTGCCAAAAAGAAAAATTCATCATAGCTCGTTCGTTTGGTAAAGATATCAATTCCTGCATGAATTGGGCGATCAAAAAGCCACGGTTGCGTTACGTTAAAATTAAAGTCAACTTCGCGTTTTGCATATTGCGCACTTGCAGCAACGGCAATTCCTTGACCCATAAAATTCGAATCGGAAAGCGCACCACGAACCGAAAGCGATTCGATTGGTGATGAAGCATCACGCTGCGAGCCACCAAACCCAAGGTTGATTTCTGCACGCCCCGTTTTGACTTCTTTAACAAGCAACTCAAGCTCTGCACGATCTTTACCAATTCGATTTATTTTCCAGTTTACCCCACCGCGCTGATCAAAATAACCAAGAAGCTCAACACGATTTTTTGAATCTTCCATTCCTTTTGTGGTCAATAAGCCACCTTCAACCAATCCCAATTGGCGCCTGATTATTTTATCTTCTGTTTTTTCGTTGCCACGAATAATGATGCTTTCCAAATAAACTTGCGGCCCTAATTCACTGTAAAAAGCAATTTTGACTGTTTTATTTGTATCATCCGGTTGAATTGATGGTTCAATGTCGGCATAAATATAACCAAAATCACCCCACAGCAATCGTAGTCCTTCGATTGTTTCACGAATTTTTTCTTTAGAATATAAATCACCAACTTTGACCGGAATGCGCTCGCGTAAAAAATCTTCAGAAATCAAATCGTTACCCGGAACTGAAACTTCACTGATCGTATATTGTGCACCTTCTTGAATGTTGTAGGTAACTTTGAGTTGTTCGCCCGTTGGATCAGCATCCACTTGTGCATCGATCACGCGTGCTTGCAAATAACCGTTGCTTTGATAATAGTTTTCGATTACTTGCTTATCAGCTTCCAACATTTCCGGCTGATAGCTTCCTGCATGATCTAAAAAGCCACCAATCCAATCTTCGCGGGTAAACAACATACTGCGTAATTTCTTGCCGGTGAACGCTTCGTTGCCGCTAAAACGCACTTGTTTCACGAGGGTTTTATTATTTTCTTGAATGGTAAAAACAAGACGCGCTGCCGCCTCTTCGCGCACTATTTGCGCAGTCACTTGCGCATTGTGATAATCTTTGTCTCGATATAATTTTTTTATGATGCCGATGTAGCGCGGTAAATCATTTTCATCTACCGTAGCAACTTTGGTGAAATCTATTTTTTTTGCAATTTCTTTTTCACTCAGATGTTTGTTGCCTTTAAATTCAACCGTACTCAGCTTTGTTTTTTCACTTACCACAATAATCAAATCAACCTGATCATCACCAATCGGTTCACCAAAAATTTCAACGTTATTAAAATAGCCAAGATCGTTAATATTTTTGATAAGCACATTTGTTGTTCTTTGATCAAACGGCTGGCCAACACGGTACGGAACACGATTTAAAATTGCCGCCACAGGTACAGTATTATTACCTTCAACACTTATCGAACGCACCATGCGCTGATCAAGCAAAACGCGTTCTACTTTGTTAGCTACATAACCAGAAGAATCATCTGTTTCTTCTTGGTCAATTTCATCATCATCATCATCTTCATACTCTGAGTCATCTTCACCCGCTGCTTGCAATGCACCGGTGAACTGGGTTGGCGCTGGGTTAGTATCCATAGCAAATGAATTGAGGGTAACAAATGCGCTCAAAAAAAATGTAACAATGAGCACTAAAAATCCTGTTGATCGTGCAGACATCATGAATTACGCTCCTGAATTGAATCAAGCTGAGACCCTGATGGGCCGTTATTTATAGATTACCTTTTTTTCTAAAATTGACCAGTGCAGCAGATTTTTTCTACACTATTTCTTAATCATTGGCAATGCACTTATAACCAGAATGTGGTCTTTATGATACAATTTTATTCAACACTGTCTGCTCAAAAAGAACAACTCAAACCGCTCAAAGCCCCAACCATTTCTTTATATGTGTGTGGCATTACTCCATACGATAATGCACATATTGGCCATGGACGCGTATTTGTTACGTTCGATCTTTTGTATCGACTTCTCACATTTTTGGGTTATAAGGTCACTTATTGTCGCAATTTTACCGATATTGACGACAAACTGATCACCAAAGCACACAAAGAGTTTGGCGACCCGCTTAAATACCATGAAATTGCGCAGCGGTATATTGCCTCGTTCAATCGTGACATGAAAGCACTCAATCTGGAAAAACCCATTCACGAACCGCTCGTCACAGAACATATTCCAGAAATTATCCAATTCATTGTCGATTTGATTGCAAAAAACAAAGCGTATCAAGTGAATGGCGATGTCTATTACCGCATTGCTCAATTTCCTTCATACGGAAAATTATCAAAACAAAAACTCGATGAATTGCGCGCTGGTGCACGAGTGCAAGTTAATGAAAAAAAAGAAGACCCACTTGATTTTGCACTGTGGAAAAGTGAGCAAGAAGGAACTTTTTGGAACAGCCCCTGGGGTTGGGGGCGACCTGGATGGCACATTGAATGTTCTGCATTAGCAAAAAAATATTTAGGAGAACAAATTGACATGCACGGAGGAGGTGCCGATCTCACCTTTCCACATCATGAAAACGAGATTGCGCAAACTGAAGGATTAACAGGCAAACAATTTGCTCAATTATGGCTCCATTGTGCGTTTGTTAATGTTAACAAAGAAAAAATGTCAAAATCGCTGGGTAATTTTTTCACGCTCAACGATACGTTTGCACAATTCGACCCTATGGTGATTCGTTACTATTACCTCACGCACTATTACCGAACACCACTCGATTTTTCGTTTGATGATATTAAATCGGCCCAAAAAGCGTACCAAAAAATATGTTTATATTTTGTCGATGTTCAAGCACAAAAACATGATCTGCCAACACTACAAAAAATTGAAGCAATTGCACTGATGCTTGCATTCGTGCAAGATGATTTAAATACACCGGGTATGCTGGGTGTTCTTTTCACATTCATGCAAACAAAACAGCCCAGTGAGATAAAAAAAGCAGTTAAATATGTTCTTCAATCGGTGCTTGGTTTAACATTAGAACCACTGCCTGAAAAACGGGTAGTAATTACGACCGAAATTCAAAAATTGCTCGATGAACGAGAACAAGCACGCAAAGAAAAAAACTTTAAACGTGCTGATGAAATTCGTGAGCAATTGCGCATCATCGGTGTCGATCTACATGATAAAAAAATGTAAATTGTCTGCATAATTCACCATACTGCAATTATACCACTCATACTTTTGCATTCTGCATATGCAATCCGTTAAACTTAATGAAGCGCTCAACGGCTTTGAAGCCGTTGTATCGCGCGGAATTCTTCGAAGCCAACCCTACTACGCTACTTTGTAGCTACGAAGGGTTCTACTTGCCTTGATACCCAGTTTAAAAACTTGGGTTTGCTGGCGAAGTAGAATAAAAAACGGAGGAAGTGGCATGAAATCTTTAATTTTTGTTTTCTTTTTGTGCATCCAATTGAATCTCCATTCAATGGAAAAACCATTTATTGCAAAACCGCCCGCGCAAAAAAACAAAAAGAATCTTGGGCCCACAAAAAGCATCGAAGAGATGAGCACTCTTTTGCTTCATGTTGCAGTTGAAGCAGGAGATAATTCATTCATGCTCAGCACAATCGAAAATGGTGCCGATTTCAAATCGATATTATCTTCCGGCAATGTAGAAATAATCAAAATTTTATTGGAAAAAAGCGTAATAAATCCTATAAAACCACTCCCAAATTCAACCGAAACACCACTTCATTATTTCCAAAAGCGTTATAATGGAAAAAACAAAGAAGAAATTATCGCTTTATTGAAAAAATACTAAAAAAAAGGACACTTTTTTTTGCGCAAAACAGAAAAAGCAATCCCTTTTTTCTCAAATAGTAAAATTTGGCCATACTAATTGCTCCAATTGCCAGCTGAATTATTGCTCGCCGTCAATCAGATGTAGTAAAATAGCAATATAAAGGATTTTTTAAGAACATAAATTTTTTCTAGGGGAAATAAAGATGAAGAAATGGTTACTTTTGTTACTTTCACTGGGGCTTGTTGTTGCTACCCCATTAATCCGCACGATGGAAATCAGCAGCGGAGAAGAATCTGAAGAAGAATCTTCAGGCGAAGATGAAGATATCGCAACTGATGCCGACGTTGATTTAGTTGAGGCTGTTATTGAAGGGGATGTATCAGACATAAAAGATGCAATCAATGAAGGTGCAATCGTTAATCGCTACAAATACAATCCGTTGGCCTATGCCTTATTCAATCATGATCTTGATTTAGTTAAATTTTTAGTAAGCAAGGGCGCAACGCTTGATACGCCAATCGCTGGGAAATTAACATTGCAACGAATTGCAGAAAATACTGCTGGTGCAAATGAACTTTTCTTTTTTGCAATTGCACCACTTTTTAACTTGAACGTGCAAGGATTCAGTTCAAAACACCGCGGATTTTAATGATCGCTTTTTTTCTTGAGCGTTGGGAACAAAATAACATCCTTGATTGAAGTTGTGTTGGTCAGTAACATCACCATTCGATCAATACCAATTCCCACACCAACTGTTGGTGGTAATCCATATTCAAGTGCATGCACATAATCGGCATCATACTGATGCGCTTCAGGGTCACCCGCTTTATGAGCTTCAAGTTGATGCTTGAATCGTTCTGCTTGATCATAGGGGTCATTTAATTCATTAAATCCATTACTAATTTCCATCCCACCAATAAACAGTTCATACCGCGCAGCAACCGCACCATTTTTCGGATCACGTTTTGAAAGTGGTGAAATTTCGATCGGATATTCAGTAATAAACGTTGGTTGCACGAGAGTTGGTTCAACTAATTTTTCAAAAAGTGCAAACAGCTTAACATCAATTGATGCAGTTGTTTGTTGCAGTTTGATCTCATTTTTTTTCAATTGCTCATCAATGTTTGCATCGGTGCAATCATCTTGTTTGATATTTAGATGCTCAAGCACAGAATCTTTTACCGAAATTCGTTTGAACGGTTTTGCAAAATCGATCACCGTTTCACCAAAAGGAACCTGCAGCGTCTCACAACTTTTTTCAACAGCAAATCGCATTAGTTGTTCGACAAAACTCATAATGAAATGATAATCGTGATATGCCCAATAAAATTCAAGCATCGTAAATTCAGGATTGTGCCGCGTTGAAATTCCTTCATTGCGAAAATTGCGATTAATTTCATACACTCGCTCAAAACCACCAACAACCAACCGTTTTAAATATAATTCGGGCGCAATGCGCAAATAAAAATCGTCACCAAGTGCATTGTGGTGCGTAATAAACGGTCGCGCGGCTGCACCACCAGGAATTGGGTGAAGCATTGGTGTTTCAACTTCAAGAAAATTATGTTCATCAAGAAATGCGCGGATTGATTTAATAATCGCACTTCGTTTTAAAAATTTTTCGCGACTTTCCGCATTACTAATCAAATCAAGATACCGTTGGCGATAACGCACTTCAACATCGGTCAACCCATGAAATTTTTCAGGCAACGGGTGAAGGCATTTACTCAATAACGTAAATTGCGTCACTTCGAGTGTAACTTCGCCCATTTTGGTACGGAACGATTTTCCGGTCACCCAGACAAAATCACCAATATCGATGCTGTGTTTTAAAAATTCAAATTGTTCAGCACCAACAATATCTTCTTTAAAATAAAGTTGCAGTTTACCCGAAACATCTTGCACATTTGCAAAAGCAGTTTTTCCATGCGAACGCATCGCAACCAAGCGACCCGCAAGCGTGTAATTTGGTTTTTGATCATGATGACCAAAATGTTTGAGGACCTGTGCACAAGAATCGGTTACTTCTTTATTTTCTGGCCACGGCTCAATACCTTGCTTGCGCAATGTTTGTACTTTTTCCGCACGAATTTTTGACTCACCAGAAACTTCTTGATGCATTTCAGATTGTTTTTGGCAATAGACAGAACTTGATTGCGTTGATGGTTGAGCAGGTAATGTTCCCAATGAGACAAAAGTAGTATCTTTTTTTATTATTAATTCAGGGTTTTGTGCGTTAACAATAGCATAAGAAACAGTACCTTCACACACTGATTGCAATAACCACGCAAGTTCATTGGTAGCTGCAGTCAAAATTGTTAAATCAACGGGCGGCAATGCTTCAAGCACAAAAAATGCATCGCGACTATTTTCAGTTAATTTTACTCGAGACGCTTCACGCCAATTCCATTTGCAACAAACTGCGCCATTTTCATCTTTATAAAAAACTTCTCCCAGTTCGGGTGTGTACAACTCTTGTTGGCCCAAAAGCGAAACCGGAATTTCGTTTTTCTGGGCAACCGTTAATTCTATGTCGCCCTTAATCTGAGCTAAATCTTCACCTCCCAGAGGAAGCAAATATTTCAATGAAATAGCATTGTATAAATCAACCAACGGATTAATAGATTTTATTTGATTTCCTTTTACAACACGGCCAGCCAGTGCCTGCACAGAACTCAAATATTTTTTTGGATTAATGTCGCATTTTTTGAACGCTTCGTTCCACGCAAGAATAAATGGATGCTCTTGCAGCTGGTTTACATCAAGCGATGAACGCAATTTTAATTGAGACTGCTCTAAAAGATCCGCCGCTTTTTTGACTGCATCTTTTTGTTGCAGATTTGTTGCAACAATGACACCGAGCTGAACGTTAGGAAATAAATCAAAAACTTTTTTATTAACTCTAAACAACATGGGAATTATCCGTTTCATTATGTTGACCGTCAGTATGAGTATACTCTTTTTTTACTTTTTTGACTATGTTCAAGCCCCTTTTTTTTCCCATAGAAAATTAATCTCTTTTAAATCTGCACTCTCCTTTGTAAACTAAGCACCAAAAGTAGCAAGTGCCAAGCCGGGAAGGTGGTAATGAAAAAAACGACATTTATTGCACTTTTTGTGGGAATTCATGTCACGTTTATTTTTTTGCAAATCCACAAACAGAGCACCTTTATT
>CAZUJC010000020.1:0-9599 GCA_964620245.1 uncultured Pseudomonadota bacterium
CCAATGTTACTTCGCATCGCATACGAGCAGAAATTTTCCAACAAACTGATAATGCTGAAATTTTTGCTGGCTGGATGCATACATTTGCCGGACGCAACGCATTCAAAGATACTGATTGGTATTTAGGTTTGGTAATATACTTCTAAAGAACTTAAGCCTATTGTGCAAACAATTTTGATTTTGCGTAAAACAGTTTTTTGATTTACGCTTAAAAGAAAAACACCGTTTGCACAATAGGTTTTTTATATATGGCGCACGAACAAGATTATTTTTACGTAACGACCCCAATTTACTATGTAACTGCAAAGCCGCATTTAGGCTCTTTGTATTCAACACTCCTTGCCGATGTAGCAGCTCGCTGGCAAAAAATTAACGGTAAAAAAACATTCTTTTTAACTGGAACCGATGAGCATGGCCAAAAAATAGCACAAGCGGCGGCGGTTGCGGGTCAAGACCCTAAAACATTTGTTGACCATTTTATTCCTGCCTACAAAACGGTATGGAATGAATTTGAAATAGCGTACGATTATTTTATTCGTACAACCGATCATAATCACATTCAAGCGGTGCAAAAATGGATACGCCAACTGCGTGATCAGGGCGATATTTATAAATCGTTTTATTCAGGTTGGTATTGCACACCATGCGAAACGTTTGTTACTCAGTCTGAAGAATTAGTAGCGACTGGTGCGCCGGAATGTCCAACATGCGGCCGTGAAACAAATCATGTCTCAGAAGAAACCTATTTTTTCAAATTATCTGCCTATCAGGATAAACTATTAGAATTTTATGAGAAAAATCCACATTTTGTGACACCAAAAGAAAGATTGAACGAAGTCATTAGTTTTGTACAAAGTGGGCTCAAAGATTTAAGCATTTCACGCACCACTATTAAATGGGGAATTCCATTTCCAGATGATGAACGGCATGTTGTATATGTATGGGCCGATGCTCTTAATAATTATTTGACGGCGATTGGGTGGGGGCAATCAGAAGAGCAAGAAAAAGAGTTTAAAAAATGGTGGCCTGCAGATTTACAAGTACTTGGTAAAGATATTGTCCGGTTTCATGCAGTCTATTGGCCTGCATTTTTAATGGCAACAGGATTGGAATTACCAAAAACATTATTAGTTCACGGTTGGATAAAAGTAGGTGAACAAAAAATGTCAAAATCGCTGGGCAATGTTGTTGACCCACAAGTGCTTTATCAGCGATATGGCGCAGATCCGGTGCGTTACTATTTAACGCGGCATTTAGCGGTAACACAAGATTCACCGTTTACGATTGATGATTTGGAAAAAGCAATTACTTCAGAGTTGGCCAACGATTTAGGTAATTTACTCAATCGCATGGTTACTTTGGCACTAAAAAATAATTTAGCTCAGGTACCAATGCATGATGTTTGGTCTGAGCCATCTCTTGCATTGCGCAACGATTGCTGGGATATGGTCCAAGATTATGCAGTGCACATGAATGAATATATGGTTCATTTAGCATTGGCTCGTTTGTGGAAATATATTAATCAAACAAACAGCTATTTTCATGCACATGAGCCCTGGAAGTTAGCAAAAACCAATCCACCGTTGTTTGCCGAAGTTATGAGTGCAACAAGCCATAGTTTATATACGGTTGCAGTTTTATTGTGGCCGGTGATGCCAAAAAAAATGGAAGAGTTGCTTCATGCACTTGGATTAAAGTGGGAGTTGGGTGCTAATCAAGTGGAACGATTGAAATCAAACCGATGGGATCAAACATTTATGTTGCATGCTACAAAACCGTTATTTGAAAAACCGCTACCGTCAATTGAGGAGCCGCAGCAAGAAGCAGAACAAATTTCATACATTATGATTGATGATTTTGCTAAAATTGAACTCATTGTTGGTACCATTGTTGAATGTGCTCTAGTGGAAAAATCTGAAAAATTGTATCGCTTGCAAGTTGATTTCGGTTCAAAAGGGGTTAAGCAGATTTTGTCAGGTGTGCGTGCATCATTTCGGCCCGAAGATCTCATTGGAAAACAAGGCATTTGTGTTTTCAACCTCAAGCCGCGTGCAATGGCTGGATTTGAATCGCACGGAATGATGTTATTTTCTCGCGATGCAGATGGAAAAGCGGTGCTTGCAACAGTTGAACATAAAATTCCAAACGGTACAAAAGTAACATGATCGAAAAGTTGCCCCATTATTTCAAAAAAATTGTGCAACTAGGACCCAAAAAAACTATTCAAGTAATTAGGAACCGAGTGAGTAATGCTGTTTATGAGCGACAGCAACGCAAAGGTGCCGATAGCAATACGATTGCAGTCAATTGGTTTCAAATAGCTGATAAATATTCGATTGATGAGTCATTTGAATTTGTATTTGAATCTCTCAAATCTGTTCCATTTATTTCAAAAGAAAAAGTGATTCCTGCAGAAATTTCGGTAGACGAAATCATTAAACAAGCAGATTTGTTTACTCAAAATTGTTTTAATTTGCTTGGTTCAAACAATTATCAATTTAGTAAAATTGACTGGCATTGTGATTTTCGTCTTCTTGCTCAAAATGGCACTGATACGAATTTTCCGCTCAATTATTATAAAGATATTAAAATTGAAAGCGGTGGAGCTGAACAATTAGTAAAGGATATTAAGCTGCCTTGGGAATTGTCTCGTTTCCAGCATTTTCTTGTAAGTGGTCATGCATATGCGCAAACAGGTAATGAGAAATATGCACAAAGTTTTGTCGATCAATTAGCAGATTGGATGGAAAAAAATCCGGTGTTGCTCGGGCCTAATTGGGTATGCCCAATGGATGTGGCAATTCGCGCATTAAATTGGATTTGGGCGTTTCAATTTTTTAAAAATTCTCCATCGATTTCGATGCATTTTTGGCAGCGTTTTGTTTGTTCATTATATGATCATTTTGATTATCTTGAAAATAATTGGGAAATTTACGATTCGCGCACATCGAATCACTATTTTTCAGATTTAATTGGTTATTATTATCTGTGTTATTTTTTCCAACCACTATCCAGAATACTGTTAAAAAAAGCTGCATGGTGCCACGAGCAACTGTTTCATGAATTAGATAAACAAATTTTTCAAGAAGGAACGAGCTATGAAGGTTCAACTTCATATCATCGGTTGATTACTGAAATCGTGTACCATGTGCTGTTGGTGAGTGAACTTTTTGGTTTTGAAATACAAAATGTGCATCGTGAAAAATTTGATCGCATGCTTGAGTTTATTGCATGGTGTAAAATTGCACACAACGATTCAGTTCAAATTGGTGATAACGATTCAGGAAAAATTCTTTATTGGGGTTTGCCAAAAGTTTTATATGAAAACAAAAAATGCATTGGAAAAAAAGAATTTCCCCAATTTGGTATTACAATTATTAAAATAGATCGTTTGCACATTTCGCTGCGGCATCATTCATACCAAAATGGGCAACCCTCGGGGCATTTTCATAACGATGTTGGCAGCATGACACTTGCAATTGATGATGTTCAAATTTTTGTAGACCCCGGTAGTTTTGTGTATACACCGTCTGCTGTGTGGCGCAACCAGTTTAGATCAATTAATGCACATAATACCTGCAGTATAAATCAAGAAGAACCAGTTCAATTTGATGAGCGACTTTTTGCTCTTACACTCCCCGAAAAAAAAGTTTTTTTAAATTCTGATGATGAAAATAATGCTTACCAACAGCATGATTTATACAAATCAATTCGCATGCATCGAAAAATTCAATATGATTTAAATTCAATTATTATTACCGATTGGTGTGAAAAGTTGCTTGGAGATGATTTTGCACAGATGCAAATGTGGTGGAATTTTACCGTTCATCCCGCAATTAATATTCAGCAAAACCAAAATAAAATTTATTTTTTTCATGAACAAAAAAAAATAATGATGCTTGCGTCGATACTACAATTTACAATTGAAACTGGTTGGTACAGTAACTCATATGGTACTAAAGAACCGTGTTCGCGAATCATAGCGCGCGCTTCGTTTAGTTGCCAACCCCAATTGTTTTATTGTCATTTTTAGAAATTATTTTTTGATAACTATTCAAAAGATGAACTGGATCAGTTGATAGTCCATATTTTTTTACAATGCCATTAAAATCTCCAATAAATAATTCTTTTTTGTTGTCATCAAAAGCCATACAGGTAATAGCGCTATTATTAGCAATGATCTGTGAGCTTTGTTGAGTTCTCATATCCCATATACGTACGGTTTTATCATAACCACCAGAGATAATTTTATGCGAATTTGGTAACGCAAGAACCGACAAAATAGTTCTGTTATGTCCTGTTAATGTGAGTGAATCATTTGTGCAGCGGGTATCGAACAGTTTAATAACGTTACCGGGAGTTTCTAAAAATGTTTTTCGTTCATAAGGTGTAATAGTTTTTATTGCATTTGATTCATTAAAGTAGCGTTCCGACGTTTTTTCATGCTCAATATCCCAAAAACCGAGTTTCCTATCGGTACCAAAAATTAAATCGTTGTCTAAAAAATTAATCGCATAAATGGGGCAAAATGGAACTTTTTGTGATACAACTATTCTATTATTTGACTGGTTAAGACAGCTAATACTAGCGCCGTTACCGGCATGCGCAACAATATTCTTGTGGTGCAATGCAAGAGCAAGGATAGCTTTTTTTTCTAGAGTGGTTGATGTGATTTTCCAGCGGAATTTATTATCAAACGATTTTATTATTCCTTGCTGTGTTCCAATTCGAAGCTGTTGATTTACAGGATCATACAGTGCTGTTTTTGCCGTGCTTATTGTTGATACGGTAGTGTCAAATATTGATTTCTTTTGTTCACCTAAAATAGTGATTGTGTGCGGGTCGGTGATGATTAGTTTGTTTAATTGGTTATCGTAGGAGAGGCAGACACACATTGATGATTTATGTGATATTTCTTGTTGAGTTTCAAAAGGTACTATGCCCAAGAATTTTTCTTGCAATCGTGGCAATACAGAGCTGATTAGTTGGGGAATTAACGGTAAATATCGTTTAAATAGTTCATTGGTGGCAAGTTTGGGAAAATCTCGTTTTTGCAAAGCATCAAATCCAGAAGAAAAAGAGTCGCATGAATTATCGACTGCGTCAAAATTAATTTCTTCATAATTTTGTAGCACGTATGCAAAAAAAACCATGAGCGGTTGTGCTAGTTGGTCAATAAAGCAACGGTCTGCAATATGAAATAAAGAGGGTGCGCATTGTGCGATTTTCTCAGAATTTAGTTTAAAATCTGCTAGAATAATCTCGTTTATGTTTTTAAGCTGAGGAATCCGATTTTCTTTTTCACTTTGTTGCAATTCTTTATCATTTTCAAATTTTGTTGTGGCAATAAGGTTTAAGTACTTTGTGAAAAGTTCGAGCTCTGCAGTTGGTAGGTCGATTTCTATAGCTTTTTCACGTGTTTCTTTCATGCCACTGGTTAAAGCTTTTTGAAAATACGGAAATTGATAAGCATTTTTTTGTGGCAATGCTATTTTGACCCTATCTGAACTTATCAAATGAATAATTTCTTCGATTCGTTTTATTGCATGCACATGTGCAGTGGGTATTATCGCGAGAATGAGTAGCGTTATTAGTTGGTAGCATTTCATTGCAAACTCCTTCTATTTTTCAAGTGGCTTGAGCTGCTCCCAAGTATAAAAATCTCAAAAAAAAAATAGCAATCAAAAATAGAGAACAATTGCATAACAAGATATGTTGATAGCATTTCAACTAAATGAGATAACTCAAAATGAACACAATAAATTATTGTGATTCTTTAACAAAAAGCACATTGCCCCAAACAGTTTTATAAAGCGCTTCAGCTTGAGGCCGAAATCCGTATTGTGCTAAATAATTTTTGATTGTCGGATACAATGGAATTGATTTATAGCGTTCAATTAGGTTTACTTCTGTGTGAATAACTTTTACGGTTTTAAGTAAAGTTTCAGCACCATGCAACAAATCAAGCTCGCCGCCTTGCAAATCGAGCCACAAAAAATCAACATAAGTAATAGTATGTTGAGTTGCCCACAAATCAATTGTTGTAACTGGTACTTGGATTGGGTTAAAGTGCACGGGTTTTTCTTGAAAATAATCGCCTGGTTTAAAAAGCGAACTTGCAGCATCAATTTTTCCGGTGCATTGATATAAGATGCGTGTTCCTTGCGCATTGCTTAATGCATAATTGTAGGTGTGAATTGATGGAATATGTGCAGTTGTGTTCTTTAGAATTTCAAATAATTCTGGCACCGGTTCAAAAGCATAAATCGTGCTTTCAGGCCACTGATTATGAAGAGCAAGAGTATCTTTGCCTTTATGCGCGCCAGCTTCCAGAATTGTTGGGTTTTCAGGTAAAAACTGTGCAATATATTCTTTGGTAATGTAATTGAGCTGTACCGGTTTCATTAATTATTATTCAGATTTGTAACCACATTCTTTATTTGAACACACAAGAGTCATATTGCCTTGTTTATCAAATTTTTTGACTAAAAACGGTAATTTGCATTGTGGACAGGGTGTTTCTTCAATATCACCAAAGACTACAAATTTACATTTTGGGTAGTTAACGCATCCCCAGAACGGTTTGCCTTGCCACACTTTTTTTGCAATCTGGCCACCATCAAGAGGGCATGGAAAACCAGCAAACGTCTGTTTGATATATTTACACTCAGGATAACCCGAACACGCAATAAACGGACCAAATTTGCCGCTTAATTGACGTAACGGTTTATCACACTTAGGACATTTTTCATCGAGCAATTTTGGTGCTTCTTGTTCAACAATTTCAATGGTGCCATCTTCAAGACGTTTGAAGTTAGCGGTAAATGAACATTCCGGGTAGCCCATGCACCCCAAAAATGGACCTGTTTTACCGATGCGAATCGCTAATTTATGCTCTTTGCACGAAGGGCAGGTAATCTCGGTTGGTTCTGCGTGTCGTTTGCCAGCAGTTTGTTCTTTAAACTGTGCCAAATCTTTTTCGAAATCTTTGTAAAACTCACGCAGCAATAAATCACGTTCAAGTGACCCTTTTGCAATTTTATCAAGATCTTCTTCCATTAGCGCGGTGAACTTAATATCCATAATTTTGGGTAAATTATCGTTAAGTAGTTTTGTAACGGTCATACCAAGTTCGGTTGGTAAAAAACGTTTTTTTGAATCAAGTTCTGTATAATCACGCGCACGAATGGTATTTAAAATAGTCGCATACGTACTTGGTCGCCCGATTCCTTCTTTTTCTAAGCCTTTAACAAGCGATGCTTCAGTAAAGCGTGCAGGAGGCTGAGTAAAATGTTGCTTTGGACTGATTTTTTTGAGATTTACCGGATCTTTTTCTTTTAAATCTTTTGGAATATACGCTTTTTTATCTTCCTCGTCCTCTTCTTCGTCAATGTATACTTTTAAAAAACCATCAAAAATAAGTGTCGAACCGGTAACTTTAAAAGTAAACTCTTTGCCTTGAATGACAACCTGACGCTGTGCATAAATTGCGGGCTTCATTTGGCACGCAATAAATCGTTTCCAAATAAGTTCATACAGTTCTGCTACATCTTTTGATGCATATTTGCGTACATAATCTGGGGTAATTGCAATGTCAATTGGACGAACTGCTTCATGCGCATCTTGCGCTTTTCCCTTAACATATACATGAGCTTTTTGAGGTAAATAAGAGCCACCAAAGGTTTCATCAATATATTCGCGCCCTTGTTTGAGTGCCGTATCTGAAATCCGAAGTGAATCTGTTCGCATGTAGGTAATGAGCGCAATTGGTGTTTGTGCATCTTCCAGTGCAACACCTTCATATAAATTTTGCGCCAACTGCATCGTTTTTTTCACTGAAAAACCAAGTCTATTGTACGCTGCTTGCTGCAACGTGCTGGTCATAAACGGTGGCAATGGTTGGCGAATGCGTTCTTTATCGGTAATTGATTCAACGACGAACGATTCTTTATCTAAAGCGGCTACAATTTTTTTGGTGTCTTTTTCGTTTGTTAAATCAACTTTTTTCTTATTTTTATGCGTCAGTGAAGCATTAAATTGCGAACCTTGATGGTCAAATAGACCATCAATTGTCCAATATTCTTCTGGTTTAAATGCGCGAATTTCAATTTCGCGATCACAAATTAACTTAAGTGCAACCGATTGTACTCGCCCGGCCGATAATCCTTTTGCTATTTTTACCCACAAAATTGGGGAAACTTCATAGCCTACCCATCGATCAAGAACGCGTCGTGCTTGTTGTGCCGCTACTTTCTTTTCGTCGATGGTTGAGGGATGTTCAATGGCATCGGTGATGGCAGGTTTGGTAATTTCGTTGAACGTAATGCGGAAAATTTTATCTTTTTTCTTAAACACTTTGGCAATTTCTTGTGCAATATGCCACGCAATAATTTCGCCTTCCCGGTCAGGATCGGGTGCCAAATAGATAACATCAGATTTGGCTGCTTCTTTGCAAATGTCTGCTATTACTTTATCTTTGTCTTCGATTACTTCGTAATCGATTTCAATAGATCCATTAATCGAAACACCAATTCGTTTTGGGGGTAAATCCTTAATATGCCCAATAGTGGACATTATTTTAAAATCTTTGCCCAGAAACTTGGAGATCGTTTTAATTTTTGCCGGTGATTCAACTATGAGTAGCTTCTTCATACCTACTTTGCGTGTTTAGAAGTTAACTATGCAGATAAAATAGGGTATTTTGAGATAAAGCACAAATAATTACCACTATTATTGTCATTATTATTCAGTTTGTTCTTTAATTAGAGTAAGTTAATTATTTACAAAATGTCAAACATAATTAAAAATTCGTTATTGAATATTTTTTTACAAAGGAGGCGAAATGATGGGATTAATACGATCATGGAGAGAATCGGTTGCTGTGTTTGTGCCCAAAAATTTTAAGCTTTTTTTCTTGGCGGTTTTGAATACATTTGTGCAAAGTTTGGTGCCATTTTTGCTTTATTTTGGTATTTTTTTCATCGGATTAGTGGTTGTGCTATCATTCGATAATAGCTATTTTGAGGGATTGCACAATTTAGCTTTTATGCGCTTCTTAGCATTAGTACGCTTGTTAGTGCTTGTCCTTTGTAGTTTTATAACTAATTTTGGCATGTATGCTGCGGTTCGTCCATCAGTTGCGCGTAAAAATGCTCGCTATTTTTTTGGTCTTGGGTTTCATTTTATATGGTTTTTAGTTTTTCTATTTTTATCTCGTTTTTTCTCAGCGAGTATAGAATTAATGGCACAAAACGCACCGCGTTTTTTTCTTGAAGCGCTCCTTGCATTATTCACGATTTATTTTTTCTTTTTTATGTTGGATGCTCGTCCCCGATTTATTCAACAATTTATAAACTTAAAATCGTCTTTCATATTCATTGTGTACAACTTGCCATTTTGTCTTATTTCAGCATTTGTTTTTTTTGTTCTTCCCCGTTTTATTAGTATTGATACAAAGTTGTTTTCTCTGATTTCGTCGACAATTGGGGTACCGGCTTTATATCTTTTATTTTCGACATTTGGGACACTGTTTGTACTTTCATGGTTTTGTGTAATGTACACAAAACGTGTTTACGAACAGTATGAACTGTACAAATAAA
>CAZUJC010000020.1:9699-18540 GCA_964620245.1 uncultured Pseudomonadota bacterium
TGAGCTTTTGCACAAAAATTTGAGAAACGGTACACTCAAATAAAAAATGTGAATAATAACACAGGATATTGATGTGAATACGTTTCTCATTTTATGTCGCACGCTTTTTGGCTATGTGGTTGTTGGCATCATGGGTGTTATTTGTTTTATTCCATGTGTTTTTGTTGCTTGTTTGCCTGAGAAATATCGTTTTGATAACCGACTTTATTATGGTGCCGTTGCGCTTTTTTTCCGAGTCATTGTGTGGGCAACATTTTTGCACATTAAAATTGAAGGCAAAGAAAATATTCCAAATGAACCCGGCATTATTATTGCTAACCATCAATCGGCACTTGATATTCCAATGCTCGGTTCACTTGTTGGTACCATGCCGCATATTTGGTTGTTTTTAAAAAAATACACGAAATATCCGATTTTTGGGTTTGTAGCACGAAGAATGAATGTGGTTGTTGATTCAAGTGGATTGCGAAAACTAGTTGGATCGATTGAAAAAGCGGGTCGCTTAATCCAAGGACAACACCGGCATGTGCTTTTATTTCCAGAAGGTGGCCGCCACATTGATGGCTCGGTACACCGTTTTTTTTATGGATTTGCAATTTTAGCGCAAGAATCAAAACGTCCAGTAATTCCGGTAATAATGTTTAACTTGGGCAAAATTTATCCTCCAGGTGCATTTTTATTGCGGCCGCACCCAGTAAAAATTAGTATTGGAAAACCATTTGTGTTTGAAGAAAATGACACGTATGAAACTTTTTCCAATCGTGTTCATGCGTGGTTTGTCAAACAGGTAGAAACAAACAGCTTATGAATTATTCATTCCGGTTTGCGTATCCGTGGATACTCATTCTTGGCATTATTTTTATTATTATTGCTGCGCTCATGCGTTGGTATGGTTATCGACCAACAATGTATCGCTATTCATTAGTTGATGTAGTAACAAAAAAAGGCTATTCATCTGTTTTTTGGCGACCATTTCTCTTAAATACATTACGCACAATTGTGCTTTTTTCACTTATTTTGCTTGCAGCTCGACCTCAATTGGTGGATATTCAATCAAAAATGCCGGTACATGGTATTGATATCATGTTGGTGCTTGACGCGTCAGCAAGCATGCAATGTTTTGATGATGTGCAAGATCAGCGCCCGCGTTTTGAAGTTGCAAAAACAGAAGCGATAAAATTTATTGAGCGACAAGAAAATAATCAAGTGGGATTGGTGGTTTTTGGAAGAGATGCGGTTTCTCGTTGTCCATTAACATTGGATAAAAAGATATTGACCGAATTGATTACGAATTTAGAGCTTGGTGCTATTAATCCACAAGGAACGGTGCTTGGTGTCGCGATTGCAATGGCAGCCAGGAGATTGCAACAATCAAAATCAAAAACCAAAATAATGATTGTGCTTACTGATGGTGAACCAACACCAGAACTTGATCTTGATCCCCAAAAAGCGATTGAATTGGCAAAAAAATTCGGCATAAAAATATATACCATCGGTATTGGTGATGAACATGGCGGTTTATTTCGTGATCCACTTTTTGGTATTCGCTCAATGGGTTTTAGATTAAATACACAACTCTTGCGCTCAATTGCCGATCAAACTGGTGGCCGTTATTTTGAGGCACGAAAACCACATGAATTGCATCATATTTATGCCACCATTGATTTGCTGGAAAAAAGTGAACATGAAGCGACTATTTTTTCAACCTACTATGAACTATTATTTCCATTTTGTGCTGCGGCTGCGTGCGCAATTGTGCTTGAGTTATTGGCTTCATTGTTGTGGGTGATACTATGAGTTTTGCTTTTTTTGGCATAATATTTGCTTGCGCGCATCATTTTTATTATGTTTTTTTGGTAATAATTGCTGCTCTTTGCATTGCACTTGCAGGATATTGGCGATTTGTAGGTGTGCGTACATTGGCATCAGTATCGCGACGCTCATTGTTATTTTCGCGTTTTTCAACTTCAAAATTAGTAATTAAAAAATTGCTGCTCTTGTGCGGCGTTGTGAGTTTATTCGTTGCATTTCTACAACCGCAATGGGGCGCTGTCGAGGAAACTATTGAGCAAGAAGGTCGTGATTTATTTATTGCGCTCGATGTTTCTCGTAGTATGCTTGCGCAAGATAAACAACCAAACCGTTTAGCATTTGCAAAACAAAAAATTAAACAGCTAGTAACGCAACTTAAATCTGAAAGAATAGGATTGGTTCTTTTTTCAGGTTCAGCAGTAGTGCAATGTCCATTAACGGTTGATTATGGCGCTTTTTTTCTTTTTTTAGACCAAATTGATGCGGAAACAATTTCTTCAGGAACAACGGCGCTTGATCAGGCAATAAAACGGGTTGTTGATATGTTTGATCGAGCACCCGCACGAAAAAATAAATTGGTGGTATTATTAACTGATGGTGAAGATTTTTCGAGCAATTTAACGCAAGTGCGCGAACAAGCAAAAAATCTTGGTGTGCATATTTTTACGCTCGGAATTGGTACTCCTCAGGGAGCGCCAGTGCCGATTGTTGATGAAGAAGGTCGCCAGCGTGGTCATGAAAAAAACGAAAAAGGTGAAATTGTGATTTCACGCTTGAATGAAGGTATTTTACAAGCACTCGCTGATGAATCGAACGGTATTTATATGCATGCAACTGATGATGAATCCGATGTAAAAAAACTCGCATCGATGGTTGAACAGTATGAAAAAGAAAAATTTGAAGATAAAAAAATTGGTGCATTGCAAGAACGGTATCCATTAGCGGCATTGTGTTCGTTTAGTTGTTTTTTGATTGAGTGGTTATTATGAAATTTTCTTATGCATGTACGCTATTGTTATTTTTCTCAGTTGAAAAAAGTTGCGCAGTTGAATTGAATCCTTGGGTATGGTGGAAGCAATATAAGGCTGCACAAGCTTTTGAAAAAAATGAATTTGATCAAGCCCAACAAATTACTCATGAACTGATTACTCATAATCCGCGTAGCGCTCAAGATTTATACAATGCAGGTAAAGCGGCTTATTCACAAAAAAATTGGGCTCAAGCAGTTACCTATTTTGATGAGGCGCAAAAAATGGACTCTGCATCATCTGAAATAAAAAAACGAGCACTTTTTGACCAAGCAAATGCGCAAGTTCATTTGCAACAATTAGAAACGGCGCGCGGAACGTATCAAAAAGTTTTGGAAATCGATCCTGATCATGCTCAGGCACGAGAAATGATTAAAAAAATCGATGAAGAACTAGAGCGTCAAAAAAAAGAAGAACAGGATAAGAAAAATAACGAACAAAACCAACAAAACAAAGACAAACAACAACAAAATAAATCTGATCAATCGCAACAACAGCAAAAAAGTAAGAATGAACAAGAAAATCAAAATCAAGATCAGAAAAATCAAGAAAATGAAGAGAACCAAGATCGGTCAGGCGATCAAGATGAAGAAAAACAAGGTGATGAAAAAAAATCTGACGAAGAGAATAAACAAAAAAAAGAGCAACAAGACAAAAAAGATAAGTCCGGGTCAGAAAAACAGGAAAAAGATACCGGTAATGCAGGCCAAAATGGAAATAATCAGGGAGAGAAACCCCAAGATGATCGCAAGCAAACCGGCGATCAACCAAAAAACGAAGATAAAAATGCTCGTGATAATGCTGAACAAAAACAAGAAGATTCCCCAAAAGGCGGAGAAGGTAATCAACAATCCGGTGCCGAGCAAAAAAAGAGGAAACAAGAAAAACATGTGGGTTCTCCAACTGAACAACAATTACAGAGTACCCAAGATGAATCGAAAGAACAAGAGCAGCAACCCGGTCTACCAACAGATAGAGAACTTTCGCCAGATGATCAATTGCTCATGAAATTACTTGATGAACATGATGCACAAGCGTTAAAACAAATGCTAAAAGTTGATATTAAACAAGGGATGCCAGCACGCCATGGTCAAAAAAATTGGTAATGCTTTTTTAGCACTTATGTTTATGATGAGTTGCCACGCTCAAGACACTTCTGTTGCACTCGATGTGCTCAATCAACATGGCAGACCAATAACAGAAATTGGCGTTGGTGTACCATTTTTGATTGAAGCAACAATTAGTGGTAATGAACAAACAACAGCGCCGGTTATCGATCGACTAAAATCGCTACACATTGAAGATCAAGGATTAGTGAGCACTATTAAAACAACTATTAACGGTGTGAGTTCAAATAAAAAAGTGTATCGCTACGTTGTTCGGGCCGATAAATTAGGCACCTTTACCATCGGGCCTGCACGAGTCCGTACAAGCAATCGAGAAGTACGTTCTCATGCAGTCTCTGTTTCGGTTGTCGCCGTACCAAAAGCGACGAATGACCAGGAAGCTGTTATACGTCTTTATTGTGATAAAGATCAGATTTATGTTGGTCAAAAAGTTTCATTTACTATCCGTTTTTATTATCAAAAAGGGGTCAGTTTAATTGGCATCTCAGAGCCACAAGTTCCTGGTGCACAACCACTGCAAGGCCCTTTTTCTGGAGTTGATGCCATTGATGGCCAGCGTATGAACTATTTAGAATGGCGTTCGAGCTATTTTCCAACAACGGTGGGTACGATTACGATTCCTGCTGTTCGTGCCGCATACAAAATTCCGCGCACACAACAAACGCATGCATTTGATTTTCTCTCATCTTTTTTTGACACAGGATTTGAGCAAAAATATGTATATTCTAATGGAGTGTCGCTATCTGTTGATTCGTTGCCAGATGCTGGTGAGGACGCAACGGCGATTGGTTCATTTGATAACTTTCAATTATCGCTCGATCGTGATCAAGCGCGCCAAGGTGATGGAATTGTGTTAACTTTGAGCGTTGAGGGTGATGGAAATTTCGATACTATGCACACGCCAGTACTGACCATTCCTAATGAGTTGACCTATTACGACTCCAAATCAAATGTTCAAGATAGAGGCAGTAATCGCCAAAAGAAAATATGGGAATATATTGTACAAGGAACTCGTCCGGGGATAATAGCGATTCCAAGTCAAACATTTACCTATTTTGATGTTTCCAGCAAAGAATATAAAAAATTAAAAACAAAGCCGGTGTCTGTTACCATTACGTCGATTGAAAGTTCAGCAAAACAAAATAGTGTTGATAAACCTGACCTTCAATCAGCGCAAACCACAAAAAATGAACTCCCAGCAAACATGCAACAACAAGATAAAATTCCACTGATGGCTAACGGTAGAATCAATGAGCAGCAATCGTGGCACCTACCATGGTGGATTTTCTGGCTTTGTTGTGCCATTGTTGGGTTTGCTCTACTGAGTGTGTTCGGAATTTCACAATATAAACAGTATTGCATCGTGAATGCAACACGCAACGAATATGCGTCAGCATTTAAAATGGCCCGTAAAGAATTGAAGCAGGCGCAAAAGAACGATTCAACCAAAAGAGAACTCTACGATATTTTTATGCGTTTGTTTGCAAGACGCGCGCGGTGCGCAATTAATGAGATGAGTGAAGAACGAATGAGTGAACAATTAACAACTGGTGGCTGTCCACCTCATTTGCTAACACAATGGGAAGATTTTTTTAGAAAATGTTCAGAATATGCGTTTTTTATGCATGCTAAAGAATCCACTAATTTATATGGGCAAGCAGAACAATGGCTAGTACGATTACACGATTATCTTTAATTTTTTTTATGATTAACTTTTCGTTGTATGCAGTGCGCAACGACAATGAAATTTTTTTACAAGCGCAGCAAGCCTACGAAAATAATGAACTGCAAAAAGCGCTCGATTTATACAAAACAATTGAATCCAAAGGCGATGTTGTTTGGTTTAATATGGGAATATGCGCACTAGATCAAGGGGATAAAGCACAAGCGCTTTATTATTTGTACCAAGCAAAAAAATTGGCGTCACCAAAAACGTTTGCGCAAATTCAACAACTACTGATGAATGTTGAACATCAAAATCAATCGATCGGAAGTTCGTTTCTAAATTTTTTACAGCTGCATTCTACGTATCTGATGGTCGGTGGGTGGCAATTTATTGTGTTGATCGAGCTTTTCTCGTTTTTGCTAGTTTGGTTTTTTGCCCGTCGATGGTATCGCATTCTGTTGATAGGTGTTGCGCTCATTATCTTTTATAGTAGTATACTGTTGTTGCTTGCATACAAGCGCACGACTGATACTCCTGCCATTGTCAAAATTGATCAGGCACCGCTTTTTATTGCACCAAATGAGCAATTGGCACGTATCGGTATGCTCGAGCGCGGAACACCTGTAATTGTTTTGAAAAAAGAAGATTCTTGGTATAAAATCTGTTATCTAAAGAAAAAAGGTTGGATGCATGCAGATAATTTTATCGAATGATAGTTAAAAAAAGGGAGAGCTATTAAGAATCGTTTATCGCGTTTGCCACTCATTGTGCATATTATTCTTTTTACCGCATTAGGCATTGTGATTGCATTGCTGATCAATCTCTATGAAAATCTAAATACACAAAGTAGAGAGCTCATTGAATTAAAAAATGAGTACGATACGTATGTGCTCATGTACAAAAAGATTTTTGATGATTACAAATCGATGAAGGAAAATGGCAGACCAATACAAGAACTTGCTTCGAATGAAAAAGATATGCTCTCTCCGTCATTTGAAGTGGTGAATCGTAATCCAGATTATTTGGCTAAATCGGCGGTTGATTTTGGAAAAAATTACAATTTAGAAGATTCATTACGAGTTTTGTATAATGGCATTGATGGTTCTCGCTATCAAGAACCAAACCAAATAAGAACAAGGCGAGCGCGATCACGAACACGCACAAATCGGACAGTTAAACATTCATATTTACTCACCCAAGGACACCGCAGGAGCGATTGTTCATTTCAATGGCCCATAAATCGGTCACAATTTTGGCTCAGCTCTCGCTTTGGTCCCCGAAAAAAAGAACGTGGTCCTAATCGTGGTTGGAAATTCCATTACGGTATAGATTTGGCCGCAATTGAAGGGACAGCAGTCGCTGCAGCAGCACCGGGGGTTGTTATAGAAGTTTCCTATTCCAAAAAAGGATATGGCAACACAATTGTGCTCGCTCATGCTGGCAATCGTACATCGCGCTATGCACATTTAAAAACAATTAAGGTTCGGTATGGTGAAAAAATCGAAACAGGCCAACTCATTGGGTGCGTTGGTGCTACCGGGCAAGTGATTGGTCGCAATGGAAAAAAAAGTGCATCTCATTTACACTTTGAAGTAAAAGAACACGGCAAACATATTGATCCGTTACTGGTATTAACATAATAAGGAAAAAGAATGACGGTTATTCACAAATTTCGCGCATGGTTGCGTAGACCAAACAAATCAACTATTGCACAGTATCTTGAAACATTTATTATTGTAGTGCCAATTGCGTTTATAATTCGCACCTATTTTTATGGTTTATATCAAGTGCCAACAGGATCGATGGAAACAACGATGCTTGTGGGTGAACGTTTTTTTGCTGATAAATTTTTTATTTTATTTACACCACCGCAGCGCGGTGACATTATCACTTTTAATGATCCGCAATTTCCGTATTCTGATGTGTGGTATAAACGTTTATTTGAGCGATACGTATGGGGTCCATCAAATTGGACCAAACGCGTAATTGGTATTCCGGGCGATCATGTAAAGGGCGTTATTGAAGATGGAAAACCGGTTATTTATGTAAATGGTCAAAAATTGGAAGAATCGTTTGTAAATAAATATCCGTTGATTGCGATTTATAGAGAAGCAACTGTACCATGGGATTTTCGTTCATATGATCCAGCAGTTTCCTATGAAAATCAACCGTTTTATTCAATGACCGAATTTGAAGTTGAACGAGCTAAAAGATTGTTGCGGCATTATAACGAATCAAATCTTCGCCAGCCCTATACACCAATCAGTTGCAACGGAAAATCGATTGATGAATTTGATATTCAACTTGGTGAAAATCAATATTGGGCTATGGGTGATAATCGTCAAGGAAGCAACGATTCGCGCTATTGGGGACCTCTTGATGGTTCGTTGATTCATGGTATTATTAAATGGCGACTAATTTCGATTGATAGCACCGATTCATGGTTAATATTTGATATGTTTTCGCACCCAATAGAATTTTGGAAACGCGTTCGATGGAGTCGCTTTTTTCAGCGCGTACATTAACAAAATAGTTGCATACTCACTCATTTTTAAGTAAATTTGGTGATAATTAATTCAATGAAAAATAGAAATTGTAAAGGAAAAAAAAGGATGATGGTACCAAATAAAGTGACTTTGGCAGTTATTCTTGTTGGTTTGGCCACCCTTTCAGCATGTAACTGGTTTGGTGGATCAACAGAACATGGTCATGGATCGTCAGTAGTATTGATTAATGTACTTGATAAAGAGTTCTTTGATGATTGCCATATTGCTGGTTCTGTTAATGTGCCGCTTGAGCAACTTGAAGAATATGCAAAAAAGAATGTAGATAAAGATGCACATGTTATTATTTATTGTGCGAACTATAAATGTTTAGCAAGTGCTGAAGGTGCAAAAATGTTGCGTGAAATTGGTTTTAATAATGTATGGGCCTTTGAAGGTGGCACAGCTGAATGGAAAAAAATGGGATATCCTGTTACTGGGCCATGTCAGCAAGCATATTTAGCTGATTTTGAAAGACCGCAAGATTTACCTGCAGCGGAAAATGTTCCGGTTATTTCGGCAGAAGAATTGAAGCAAAAAATTGACGATGCGAGCCATAAACACTGCTGCTAAAAATAGTAATTTGAGGCTGGCGGCATAGCCAAGTGGTAAGGCAAGGGTCTGCAAAACCCTGATCCCCGGTTCAATTCCGGGTGCCGCCTCCA
>CAZUJC010000021.1:0-17977 GCA_964620245.1 uncultured Pseudomonadota bacterium
CATGCGGTGTTCACTTACTCAACACTCAATCTCTTTGTGCCGATATAGTTATCATTGCTGCTGGTGAACTACCAAACAGTGAATTAGCAGCGCAGGCAGGAATGCACGTAACCAAAAATGGTATTGTCACCAATGAATATTTGCAAACTTCAAATCCGCATGTTTTTGCGGCAGGTGATGTTGCCCAAGTAAAAGAGATGAAATCGGGTGCGCTGATGCGCAGTTTCAAATGGTCCGATGCGGCAGTGCAGGGTACCATTGCTGCACACAATATGGTTGGTAATGAGCGTGTTTATCAGGGAATAATGCGCGTTTCGGGGTCACATTTTTTTAGCGCACGTTTTTTTGCCGCTGGCAACAAAGATGCAGTTGGCAAAAAAGTAGTTTTTGCTGATGAAAAAAGCGATCGTTTTGCATCAATTACTCTAAATGATGAAAAAATTGTAGCAGCAATTTTGTATGGGTATGAAGAACCGGTTTCACTGATGCGGCGAGCGTTCGTTCAAGACATTATCGTTGCAGAAAGATTAGTCAGCGAATGGTTATCAGGAATCAATGGTTAATTTAAATAATTTTAAGTGAGTGATTGTATGGGCGACCGTGCCATCTTTTTGTAATCGAGAAATTTTTTTCTTTTCATGTGCGATTTCGCGTAATTGTGTGAATGTGGTAATTTCTTTAAACACTGCATTGAGCGGCAATTCGTGAATTTTGCCATATCCTTGTGAATAAGCTCGCGCTTCAATAATTTTATTTTTTTTAATATCACTGACAATCATCACGTGACCATTAAACCAAATAATGTCACCTTCTTCGATTTTCATAGTTCCTTTAATTTCTGGTAAATGATTGGCCATGGTAGCAGTATTTTTGTAAAAAAATGGAATTGTGCATAGTTGTGCAGCGCGCACAATCATTCCTGCGCAATCAAAACCGGTGCATGGCTTATTATGTTGATGTTGGGAATGAAATTTGATTACTCCACCAGTTTCTTTGTGCTCAACAAAATGATTGTCTCTCTGCAAATGTGTAAAACTGCATCCTCCCCACACATACGGAATAAACCCTTGTTCGGGATGGGCCCAGCTGCGCAAAACATTCACAAAGCGATTTCTTTTTTCATGCATCGATTCTTCATGATTCATGTGCATGCATTTCTGCATTGGTAGATTAATTATTTTTGTAGTTACGGTGTGTGGGTCAATGACAAAAACAGAATAATCTTTATTGTTATTGGCGTTCTGTTGAGCGACGACGAAACGGGTGCCTGCTGAAAAAAGGGTATGTGTGTGAGAATCGTAATGTGGCAAGAGAAGCGAAACGGTGTCTTGTTGCGAGCTACCCATTTTTTTTGTACGGAAATTTATTGGCTGTGGAATTACTGACAACGAATTTTGTTTGCTCACTAATTGATCAAATGTAATGAAATTTTTTTTTAATGACCAAAATGATGTTTGTGGTGCGCCGTGGGGTGTTTGTTCGTAAAATACTGAATGAAGAGATATTCGTACTTGTGCACCGATTTCTTCTTCAATAGTAACCACTTCATTAAATAAAAGTTGGTGGATGCGCGGACACGCTGTTACCGGTTTGGTAAACAGCGGTAGTGCACCATAAGTTTTGCCATCTGCTGGTTGACCAACTAAATCAGCAACTGGCACACTAGTGACCGCATAGGTTGGTTCTGTGCAGAAAACAAAATGAGCGAATAGTGTCATAAAAAAAAAGACACAACAAAGAAAGTTGCGCATGGTTGCCTCCCCGTATAATAGTATTTTCTATTTGGACAATAAATTACAAGAATCTACATCTATTTTGTGTAGTTAGCACCGTAAAAAAAGATTTTTTTGATGCGTTAAAAACGGAAAGGTGAGCAGTTAGCTCAAAAAAAGAGATTGCGCTGAAGATAATTGAAAATAATATTCAGTTTGAGATATTATAATGAGGGCAAGTGAGCACTTTTTAACGAAAGAGTATATGCGATTCATAAAAAAAGATGTTTTGTGCCTTGTTGCGCTGATTTTTTCTGTACATCACGCGATTTTTTGCCAAACCTGGGTGTGGCGGTACAAAAAATTGCTCACGCAAACTGAACGTGATGAAAATAAAGTTCGGACGGCACTTTTGTTTGGTAAATTAGACATTGAATCGTTTTCTCAACTCATTTTTGCGTGGAACGCATTTCGTCCTGAGCGTGGCTATTTTAAATTTGCAACGCAAGTGCGAGACACCGTCACCGGAAAGTGGCATGACTGGCATACCATGGTGGAATGGGGAATGGATGCGCAGCGCTCTTTTTTTAATGAAAGTGTGACCGGAACGAAATACCATCATGTGCGGCTTGAATTGCCTGCATCAAAAAGTGCTGATGCATTTCGGATCAAAGTGGAAGCGCATGAAGGAGCAGATTTATCACTACTCTGTGGTCTATATGTAACAATAGCCCATTATCCATCATTTATGGGGGAACCAGTTACGCAATTAAAGACCCTTCCATCGGTTAAAATTAGTGGCGTGCCACGTCAATCACAAATGGTGCTAGATCATCCTAAAAAAGAGGTGCTCTGTTCACCAACTTCATGCAGTATGGTGGCAAGTTATTTAACTGGGCAACAGATTGACCCGGTTTTTTTTGCAGCACGTGCGTACGATTCCGGGCTCGATGCCTATGGTAGTTGGCCTTTTAATACTGTACATGTTTTTGAAAAATCGCGTGGCGCGGTGCTTTTTTATGTTACACGGCTCAATTCTTTTGCTGATATTCACCGCTCACTCGAAAAAAAATTGCCGGTGGTTGTTTCTGTTCGTGGAACTATTGATGGTGCGCCACAGGAATACAAAAATGGACATTTGTTGGTTGTTGTTGGGTGGGATGCGGCTCAAGAAAAAGTAATGTGTCACGATCCTGCATTTCCAATAACAGAAAAAACGGTTGTTTCGTATCCGTTGCACTCTTTTCTTGCTGCGTGGGAAAAATCACGGCGACTTGCCTATGTTGCTGAAATCTCACCAATTGCGTTCGCTCCGCATTAAAATCTATTCTAATTGAATTTATTGACCATTCTTTTCTTTTAATATTAATCTATTATTAGATCAAAATCGTTGCATGCCTACAAGTAGGGGGGCGAAAAATGAAAACGAACTATGTGCTATTGATAGCTGTACTGTTGGGGTTTACCAGCTTTGGAGCTGCAGATAAGAGTACGTTGTTAACCAAAGCGTTTTACAATCAAGGAAAATTAAGTGACAAAATTGTTCTCTATTTTGATAAAGAGCCGTTATGTAATCAATTGCCGGTGCGTCCAGGGTTAAAAAAATCTGATACAAAAATTGAAGTAACGCTTATTTTGCCGCTTGTTTCGATTGCGAGTGATGCAAAACACCCTATTGAAAAACTAAACAAATTAAAACATGACGGTTTTTCGATTTCGATCACCCATGTTGAGTCGCCGGTAAAAGGCGTTCGTATCTTAATTTCGTATAATCCTGAAATGGTGACACTTGATTATTCAACGTGCGATGTAATTAGCGCACAAAAAGCGCTAGTGATTAGTTTTCATGACAAACGAACACTGGAAAAGATTAAGCAGGCGAGTAACCCAATATTGCGTTACGCATCGGCCGATATTCATCAAAAAAAAAAGATTGTGATCGATTTTGGGCATGGTGGGGATGATAACGGCACCGTTGGTTGCCATCAGGTGAAAGAAAAAGATATTACGCTACAAGTAGGCAAAAAAGTTGTTTCAATTTTAAAAGAACGTGGTTTTGATGTCTGCGTGACCAGAGATCGTGACTGTTTTGTACCACTTGATGAACGAGTATCGGTTGCAAATAATCAGGACGCTGATCTTTTCATTTCAATACATGCCAATTCTGGTAGTTCCAAAGAAGCACGTGGCGTTGAAACACATTGGACACCGCGGAGTTTATTGCATAAAAAAATAGATGCAGCTACTGTTTCGAGCCGAGATGTTTTACAAGTGTGGTATTCACATCTTGATAAATATACACAATTGCTTGCAAATTGTGTTCATGATAACTTGATGAACACCGTGCAGTATCGCTACAGCGATGTTCTCGATCGTGGGACAAAAAAATCTAATGCGCAGGTGTTAATTGGAACCGACATGCCTGCCGCATTGGTTGAAATCGGTTTTTTATCACATCGGGCAGAAGCCGCTCGGCTGAGCGAAAATACCTACCAAACATTAATTGCCACTGGTATTTGTAAAGGAATCGAAGCATATTGTAAACAACTACCAATGACCTAATTTGGGTGTTGTTGATTAAAAATGAATGATCATGGTACACTGCGTTAAAAAACAACCATCATTTGAACACTTTTTTAAATTTTTAGAGCTGCTGTATTGTGTTAACTACTGTTTGGGAACAATTTTTATTGATCGCGCGCGAAGAGGCCGGAAGTCGTGTTGTGGAAACATGGCTGAAAGCGGTGACCTTGACCAAATGGGATTCGTTGAATAAAACGATTCACGTAAAAGCACCAAATGCATTTGTGAAAGAATGGATTAAGTCAAACTATCTATCTATTTTTCATCTTCATTTAAGCCGGTTATTGAATGTTGATCAACTCAAAATTGTGTTCGCGCAAGATGGTGAGATTGCTCAAACTCCTCACCCTGAAATTGATACCATTAAAGTAATGCCTGCGCAATTGATAGTGCCTCCCGTACCAACGAAAAAAAATGCAAAACTCTTAAAAACGCATGTTGCTCCATATCGACACCAATTAAATAAAAATTTTGTTTTTGATACGTTCATTGTTGGCCCCAACAATCATATGGCTTATGCAGCTGCTTATGCCATTACGCAAAAACTAGGCAAGCTGTACAATCCACTATTTATCTATGGTGGATCCGGGCTTGGCAAAACACATTTGTTACATGCGATTGCTCACGAAGTTAAAAATAACTATAAAGATGTTGATGTCCTCTATCAACCTGCCGATCGATTTGTGAGTGAATTTATTTATGCAATTCGATTCGATAAAATTCATGAATTTCAGGCAAAATATAAAAATATTGATCTGCTGCTTATTGATGATGTGCAATGTATTTCCAATAAAGAACAAACGCAAGAAGCGTTTTTTCACATTTTTAATACGCTGTATGATGCTGATAAACAAATTGTTTTTTCGAGTGATTCTTATCCGGCAAACATTCATGGTGTTGCCGAACGATTGCGTTCGCGCATGGCAAGTGGATTGGTTGTTGATGTTCAAGTTCCCACAATTGAGACTAAAATTGCCATATTAAAACGCAAAGCAGACATTCAAAATGAAGAATTGCCCGACGAAGTTGCAACATTTATTGCTGCAAGCGTAAATTCAAATATTCGAGAGTTAGAGGGTGCATTTATTCGTGTCAACGCATTTGCGCATTTAACAAAACAACCAATTTCGTTGGAACTTGCAAAAAAAATATTGCTTAACAATGGTAAAAATAATAGTGAACGACAACACATTGATTTTGAACGTATTGTAAAAGCTATTGGCTCGCATTATTCATATACGCTGATAGATTTGCGTTCAAAAAAAAGAAGCAAAGAGTTGTCTTGGGCGCGCCAACTTGCTATGTATTTTATGAGAAAGCTTACCGATAAATCGTTACATGAAATTGCATTGTATTTGGGCAGAACAGATCATTCAACCGTCATTCATGCTTTTCGCCAAGTACAAGATCGTGCAGAAGCTGATCATGCATTTCATGAGCAGATTAATCGGATGAAGGAAGAAATACTGTACTAATAGTTAAAAGGGGGAGAGAATAATGAACTACAAAATCATGATGCTGTGTGTGTTTTTTGCTCAAACTGCGTGTGTTGTCGCACCAGCACTCGCAGAAAAACAACAGTGTGAACTGGATTCAAAAAATTTTGATTTATTTTTAAAAAAATATGTTTCTGCCGAAAATCAAGCCGACTTTAAAAAATATTATCAAGAATTGCTCAATTCAGAAAACGCAAAACGAACGACAAAACGTCAAAAAATAAAATCTGATAAGCGAATTCATGCATTAGCAGTTAAAGGTCAAACTGAGCTTGAAATAAAAGAACCAAAGCTTTACAAGCAATTGTTGCAACAACCGGGTAACGAAAAAAATAAAAAACAATTGTATGTTCGCTATGGTGCCTATCAAGAATTTATGACTTATAACATCAAAATGCACAATTCGATGTATGCAAAAGCGCGCACCTATGTGCGTGATGCAAGCACAAAAGTAGTTACGTGGGTTAACTCATGGCGCAAGCCAAAAGCTGTTGCTTAAGCAATCAGTGGGGCACTTGGGGCATTGTAATTCTGGTACATTTTTTCTTCTATAATTGTTGAACCCAGATATTCATTTATGTGCCGTTTAATTGCCGCTCGACGGTCGTTGGTGATGTAAACACTGCGCGCAAGTGCAATAAAAACATCATCAAATTCTTTGCGTAATTCTTTCTCACGAATTTGATCTTCGATGTTCCATAAGAGTTCATTAATGGTTTCAAGTTCGCTGGTGAGTTGCAGTAACTCAGGGGTAGGATTTACTTGTGCATCTAGTGTTGCACGTAATGTTTCAAGTTCATACGTTACATTTCTTAATTTCTCCGGACAAGTCATTTTACGTTGCTTAATTTGAAGAATAGTTATTTTGTCGATGAGTTCACCAAATGATACTTCGGCTTTAATCGTGTTTGATCGCGTTGCATCGCAACCCGATTTTGTCTGAGATAACCATTGCATTGGATACAGGTGATTGAGAATAAAATCTTGAACTTCGTGCGCACCTTCAAGAGTTGCAAATTGTATTGTTTGTAAAAGGCTGGTGATTGTGTTTGCGTGAAAAGTGCCCTCATCATCAATAGCTCTGAGTTTTTTACCTTGTACAATGATATTCCAAGGTAATAAATCGCGATGTGTGCTCGATGCAAATTCTATTAACGCAGAAACGATGTTTTTTGTTTGCGGCCAAACACCATTCAATGTTTTAAACGTAACAAAATTAATTCCTGGAAACCAATCACGCGTCCAAGTAGAGCCGCCTTCAGTTTTAGTAAATTTTTTTTCTTGAAAATTGCTTTCAATATAATATGAACTATTGCTCTGCGCCGCAGAAGAACCATAAAACCAATGTTTGTAGGGAATATTATTTTTACCAATGTAATATAAACGAAGCTGTGAAAGGGCAGTGGGATCAGTGTGGCGTGGCGTTTGTGCAATAATGGTGCCGCCTTTTTGTATCAAATATTCTTCCATTTGTTTTATGTGTGCATTGTGCGCGAATACTTTATCGGTTGATGGTGGTACTTCGACAATTATATAATCACCAAGATTAAAGAGCGCATCTGCTGCTGCTTGCCAATTTTTGCCGAAATGATGAATCACATTCAGCGCGAGTATAACATCAAAATGTTCAACTTGTGCCAATCTGACAAGATCATTAATTTCCAGATGTTTTTGTAAATAAATGAGATGAGTGAGCGAGCTGTTTTTTTTGCACAGTTCAAGTAGTGCATGAGCTGTTGTTGGGCCGGAGCCGTTTTTATAATCGCCTTCAATCATAGTAACATGTGATTGAGGAAACTCGTACGCTATTCGAAAAGAAAAATAACCTTGTGCGGCACCAATATCAAGCACTGAAAAGTCACGTTTATAGTGAGCCAAGAATTGTTTAATCGCCTCGTAGCGTACCGCCGATTCGCGCACACCATGAGACACAACTTGATTGTTTATGATTATATCTTGATATTGTTCAGCATTAATTGCACAAAAAAATATGAAAAAAAATAACCCATGCGTTCTGCACATTGTCCATCCCCCCAGCGAAAATATCTTTACTTTCACTGTACCAAAAAAATGCTCCGGGGTGTCAATGTTTTTCCAATAGCACTTATTTATTAGTGCATGCTTGTGCTAATTGAACAAGCTCGGTGCGAACGTGATCGATTACCGAAATCCAATCTCCTTTGTCTAGTTGACGGAAAAGTTTCATCGATGGATACCATGGTGAATCGGTGCGAGTTAGCAAATAGCGCCAATCGGCAGCGTAGGCAAGAAGAACAAATACTTTTTTTCCTAGTCCGGCAGCCAAATGAGCAATTGAAGTGTCGATAGAAATTATCAGATCAAGATTTTCGATTAATGCTGCTGTATCTTCAAAAGCACCGCAATCACTATCTAAATGTGGCAGGATCACGAAGTTTTCCAGCTGTTCTCGTGCATTAATCTGTTCTAAGCCGTGTCCAACTTGCAAACTATAGAAAGTAGTATTGGGAATCGAAAAAAGATTTTTTAATAGTTCGAACGGAATTGGGCGTTGTTGCATTTGAAGATCGTTGCGTTGCGCTCCTTGCCAACAGATGCCAACTTTCAATTTTTGATCGCTGCTCAATCGTGACCGCCACGCAGAACTTCGTTGCGGACATGCTTGTAAATAGGGAGGTGTTGGAATGGTGTTTTGTTTTATACCAAGTAAAGCTGGCAAGCTCCACAAGTGAACTTCGTAATCATATTGAGGAATTGAGGTTATATCAATTGGTAGCATTTTGGTTTGGCAGTACGATCCAGATGATCCGGGCTCTTCTGGGCAGCAGGGAACACAAAAATCAACATAATGATGTGATTGTAAAAAACTGACGAGTGATTGAAGAGCGCTAATGATAATAGATCCACTGCCAAGCAATCTGAGTGATTTGATAAATCGCATCATCATGAACATATCTCCATATCCCCAATGTGGTGAATGGATAAGAATCGATTTGCCCGTTAAGTCTTCCCCGTGCCACTGTTTTGGTAATGGTGTTGTCTCCTGAAAATGGCTATCAAGAAGTTCAAAACCTTTAGTGAAATGTGCGCATGCTAAGTGGGCAAAAGCAAGTTCTAACGAATTTGATCGATTAAGTGGATCTTTTTTAAATGATTCACGAAAATAAATAACCGCTTTTTGATATTCACCTTCCGTTCTTAAGTTTTTTCCAATCTGGTACAGTTGTTCTGCGGAGTAATCGGTAATTTTACGGTTTGTGCACCGTGCAATCGACGGGCTGTAAAGAATAAAAAACCCAATAATGAAGCCATATCTACTCATTTACTTCTCCCACATTTTTAGCTAACTGATAAGGGGCTTGAGAGCTATCATAATCTGTTCAACTACCGTTTGCCAATCATCACGCACTGGTTGGCGGAAAAGGTGCATAGTAGGATACCATGGTGAATCGGTACGATCTCTAAAAAAACGCCATTCGTTTGCATAGGGAAGCATTACCCACACTGGCACACCCAACGCACCGGCAAGGTGAGCGATTGAAGTGTCAACGGTAATCACTAAATCAAGATTTTTCATAAGGGCAGCAGTATCGACGAATGCCCCGTGTTCTTTATCAAAGGTTTCGCCAAATGTTACCATGGAGCATGGTTGAGGTAATATTTTAATTTGATCAACTGCATGGCCCGTTTGTAAGCAATAAAATGTTGTATGTGGTAGTTGGAGAAGTGGTACGAGTTTTTCAAGCGCCACAGAACGAGTCCATGTTTGTGGATCGGGCCGATTTTCTCCACTCCAACAGATACCAATTTTAAACGAATGATCATCTTTAATTTTGGTTGCCCAGAATTCAATTCGTTCTTGTGGAACAAAAATATAAGGAATCGGTTGCGGAATTGTTTCGACCGTGGTTCCGAAAATTTCAGGTAAATACGTAATTGGAGTTTGATAATCAAACGGTGGTAGTTGATTTGATTTTAATGGAATTAATTCATCAATGAAATTGCACAAAGAAAGAATGTGTATAAGCGGTTTTTGGCATGCGCAGATGACACGAGCGCCCAGATCTTTGATCAATGGTAAATAACGTAAATACATAAACGTGTCGCCCAATCCCCACTGGCAATAGATTAAAATTGTTTTGTGCGCAAGTGGTTCGCCACTCCATAATTTATTTTGATGAATTTCTTCCCGTTGCCATCGCGCACGAAATCCGGCCATGCCACGTTGAAAATCTCCATTTAATAAATACATATCACCCAACTCCCAATTTGTTGCGAGCTCGCGTGGTTGTTTGAACAGTGCAGGCCGAAAGAACCGCATCGCTTCTTGGGGTTGTCCAGCAATCTTAAAAATGCGACCTGCTGCGAAAAGTTCATCATAGGTGCAATTTTTGCAAAGCTCTTGTTCGTGCTCCGACAAACTAATTTGTTCGATTAACGGTGGGTAGATATAAGCATTGAGCGGTACAGGTATGCTGCTTACAAAAAGAAATAATAAAAATAGGAACGCCATTGCTTCTCTCCCGATTTATTTTTTTATGCACCTTACGAATAATAACTGGCTGAAAAAAAATTCATAGAATTTTGGGCACGTGTTTGAAACTTTCTTCTTGTACGTTTGGTTCTACAAAAAGAATCTTGAAACATTTTCCATGATAAATCCAGATACCAAGTAAGATAGGTTGTGCAAGTAGTGGGTTGTTCAAGACCAACCATGGTGGGAAAATGTTCAGTATCGATCAATACAATTTTCTGATTTATTTTATCAATAACAAAGTTATTAATATGCGGATCGATTTGTTGCTGCAAAAAATTACTTAATTCAAGTGCAGTATCGCGGTCTTCTTTACTGGTCAGTGAAAAAGTATGGCCAATTGCAACTTCATCACACACCAATGCATAGACTGATGGCAGTTCGATTTGATTTGTTGTTTCTAGTCGACCTATGTTAATACCGGTGAGCATAAAAGATCTATTTTCATGCGGTTTCCAAAACCATTTACGCGGAAAATCAAGTTTATGTGCCCAGGTTTCGTTTTTTTCGATATATGGTTTGAGCCGTTCAAGATTTTTAATGCGGGTGAATCCACTCAAATAGCGGTTGACGCCTCCTCCCATCATAAAAAAACAGCATGATTCAAAACCGTAATCAAATGGCTTGAGAAACTGTTCGGGTGTGGTGATAAATAATTTGAGTACAAACGGATAGTTCCTAAATTTGAGAACTAAAAATCCTGTTTGTTTTTTAAAATTAAAATCCCGCTTTTTAATTACTTTAAAGTGCGCAAATTTTTTTTTCTTTTTATTTTTAATTTCTTTTAGCAATTCTTCAATGAGGGACGAAAGGTGTGATCCGCTCACCGATTCTTCGGGAAAGTAGCGATAAGGAATAGGCTTGGAGGGTAAAAGATGTTCTTTAAAATGAGCTTCATCATATAAATGAAAAAGGGGTCCTTCTTGAAAATAAGAGCTGGCGAGCTCATGTTTCTTAGATTCATTTGACCAATTTGTATACAGAACTGGCATGTGTGGTTCTGGGGTACGGAATGGGCTCCGTCCATACAATTGAGTACTATCTAACAACCCAAAAAAGAATACCGGATTAAAAAAAAGCAATAACCAAAGATACCTCATCATAAAACAAGCAATCCCTTCGAATAATTTTACTGTACACGAAATTTTACCCAAAAGTAAGCCCAGATGGACAATGGGGCAGGTTTGTTGATTTTGTATTACCTGCTTTGGTAACCTGTTTTAAAAAGGCACCTGGAATAAAAATGCGGTGGAGAAAAGGAGTGAAGGGGGATTTGCCAAAGAAGGGATCGTCGTAGTAAATTAAATTAGGTCCTGGAGAATATGAAGCAGAAAAAAGGAGACACGTCGAGCAAACCTCTAAAAAAAGGTAGTATAAATGAAGCCAATGTACGATGTTAATAAACACAATCAAATCCTGCGCCATTTAAGCGAAATTCCGCGTAGAATGATATCTATTCATGGAAGAGATAATGTTGCGGCATTTGTGCTGTACGATTTATGCCATGAAAACGGATTCAACCTTGCCCGCGCCGCTTTTTTTGTGGACAACCCTGATTTTGATTGTTTCAGAGGAGTTGCGGGGGTTCACAAAGGTGACAATCACGGAATCGCCAATGTGTGGCATGAAGCAGATCAATACAGTTCCTATATGGTAGATGCACCATTTAATAAGCAAATTCGTTCAATAGAACAAAAAAGTATGTCACGAAATGGGCACGATGAAAAAGAAGCGGTGCACAAAATTGCGCATGAACTCAATTTTGTTCAACCAGCACATTATGCGTGGCGCATGAAACATGATAATAAAGGTATTTTTGTATTTGATCGGGTGAATGGCGAACTTGATGAACTTGATGAGCATATTCAAAACTGCATTCACTTATTCAGTTTTTGTCCGGTTGGTTAAAAAAGAGCCTAGCCCTGGAAGTGGTTGTTTGCCAACATAGGCCAGCGTTGCTCCGCCGCCGGTTGAAAGAAAATCAATTTGATCGGCAACACCTGCTTTGAACGCGAGTGCGACCGAATCGCCACCACCAACGACGGTGTAACCAGCCGATTGCCCGATTGCTTTGAGAAGCTCGATAGCTGGTTCCAACGTTTCTGGATGTTGTGGAAACCCAACCGCTGCATTAAAAAAAATGGTCTGCGCCTGTTCAATATATTTTTTTAATGTGTTGACCGTGTGCGGACCAATCGAAATACCAAAATAGTTTTTGGGAAATTGGGCTGCCGGTACGAATGAGAGATCCCACTGTTTTGTGGTAATGCTGGGTGCAACCAAATAGTCGGCCGGGAAAATAAATTTATTTTTATTATTTTTTGCAGCTAAAAGTGAATGCACCGTTTTTAATTGATCAGTTTCCACCAAAGAAGCACCAATTTCATGACCTTCCGCTTTCAAAAAAGTAAAAACGGTCGAAGGAAGGAGAGCAATTGTTGCATTTTGTTCAAGAACTGCCGCAATGAGCGGTATTTTTGTTTCTATTTTTCCGCCACCGCACAAAACCAAAAAAGGTTGAGCAGGTGAATCAATGAGCCGGTTAAGCGCCTGAATTTCACGCTCAATGAGTAAACCAATGGTCCGTTTTTCGAACGAAAAAAATAAGGGTGTGAGTGCGAGCGAACTGTTGTTCCGGTGTACCGCGGCAAATGCATCATTAACGTAAATATCTCCGCACCGTGCCAACTGCTGTGCAAAATTGTTGTCATGGGTTGTTTCTCCTGGAAAAAAACGCAAATTTTCAATCAAAACGAGCGATTGATCGTGTTGTGTGCTCAATTTTTGTGCATTTTCTACGGTTGGTGCAAAAACAATTGTAAACCCATGTTGTTCAAACCAGGAAATTAACTTCTTTGTTGATAATGCAGGATCAGTATCTTTTGGTCTACCAAGATGCGTTGCAAGAATAATCTTTGCTCCACGCTGTGCAATAAATTGCAGCGTGGGGAGCAATGCACGCAACCTAAAATCGTTTTCAATGGTGTCATTCTTGAGCGGAACATTACAATCAGCGCGAACAAGAACGCGTTTTTTTTCAAGGTTTAGCGAACTTAATTTTGAGCGTAGAGTTGCATAACGATAATTAATACTCATTGTATTCCTTTTTTAACGCAAGATAAGGGGAAGTTCAATATCTTTAAGTGTTCGTAACGGAAGTAACGTAGCACAGAGTGTCAAAAAAATGACACCAGCACCAATCAACATAAACACAATCGGTTCAAGTTCTAGAGGTAAATGTGAAATGTAATACACATCAGGTAGTTCAATGAGTGAATAATGTTTAATAATAAATCCAATAAGATAAGCACTCACTAGGCCGCACAAACAAGCTGGAATGCTAATGCATCCTGCAATCGTAATAAAAAGAAATCGTAACGTTCCAACAGAACACCCCATGGACAGCAAAATGGCAATGTCTCGTAGTTTGTGGCTAATGAGCATAAAAATAAGTGAGATAATAGTCATGCTTGCAACAAGAGCAATAAGTGCCAAAATGGTTGTCATCGCATATTTTTCCAAGCGCAATGCATCGCAAATTGCAGGATATAAATCTTTCCACGAGTTGACCGCATATGGCAGTTGTGTGCGCAGTGTTGTAATAAATTGTTGCTCATCGATTTCTGCAGAAATCGCAAAAGCAACTGAGGAAATTTCTTGCTCAAATAAATCGTCAAAAAAATCAAGCGAAACAAGCATCATGGATGCATCAAATTCTTCAATGCCGGTTTTAAAAATGCCACCAATGCGAGCAACGGTGCTCTCAAGCGTTATTTTGCGTGATGTTGAGTGAAATTCCTGTGCAAAAAAAAGTTTGACTTTGTCTCCCATGCTCACATTTAAAAGCTGCGCTAATCTGTTACCAATAACAACTTGTTGGTGATCAAGCGCACTTTGTAAGGTGCGTTCTTTGTGTGTTTTGATGAGCATTGATTCGAGTGCTGTAGTCCGCGCCTCGGCAACTGGATCAACTCCTTTAATCAACAGCGCTTGTGGTAATTGATTGTCGTTGTGAATTGAAGTAACAAGTGCTTGTGCTGTTTTTGAAATGCTGTATGCGGCAATTTCTGGATGATGCTGTGCAAATTGCGCAATAAAGTAGGGATCTATTGGTTCTTCAAACGATTCAACAATAATATCAGCATGAATGTTTTTTAATTTTTGATACGTTGCTTTTTCAAAACCGCGCATAATAGACCAGGTAAGTGCGAGTGCTCCAGATGCTACCGCGATTGAAAGAAAACAAACTTTTACCATGTTATTAAGCGTGCGCTGATGCGTAGCTTCAACAAGATAGCGATGTGCAAGGAGAGTAATAAGATGAAACATCAATGGTGATCTTTTCTTGTCAAGAAGGGACTATTTTTTTAGGCTACGTAACGAACTTCTACCTTAGCATAAAAAAAAGAGGCACATTTATGAAGATACCAAATGGTTTGGCGGCGCTTATTTTGTTTACAATGTTTCTTCCTGGGTGTCGTTATATTAATTGGGCAAAAGAACAACTTCCGCAAGGTCGCAAAATAACTTATGACACAAATGTAGTTCGCCGCAATATTCGATCGCTGCATTTGTATGATCAATTTGACACATTAGCGCATTTTGATGCACTGTGGCTTTCTGATGAAGTGCGTTGCATGTATGCGCAAGTATATGCGCAAAAGCATGGTATTTGTGGTGATCGCTACGAAGAATTTGAGCGAAGACAGCTTGAAGAAAATAATCATTATATTTCGTTCTATTTGCTTGCAGCAATTTCAGAAGATGGCAAAACTTCGCTGAGTGACAAAAATTCGATGTGGTCAATCTATTTAGAAATTGATGGTTGTATTTACCAGCCGGTTGAAATTAAACTAATCGATGAACTCTCGCCTGAGTATCAACTTTTCTTTGGAGTACGGCTTACGAATTTTAAAAATAGCTATTTAGTTAAGTTTGATGCGCGCGACATTGATGGAGATTTTTTACTCGATGAAGGCGTGCCGTATTTTGACCTTTGGTTCAAAAAAACCGATCGCCAAGCTGCAATGCGCTGGTATTTGACACCAGAAGGTGATGTGTTGCCTCGACGAAAAAAAGATTGTGATGTTCTTGCCTATGATTTAAAAACATAACAGGGAGATTCAATGCACATATCATTAGTAATCGGCGCCGATCATCGCGGTTACGAACTGAAAGAATTTTTAAAAAAACAAACACACATTGGTTTAATTGAAGTGACATGGATCGATGTTGGCGCATCAACAACCGAACGGTCAGATTATCCAATTTTTGCAATTGCTGCAGTGAAAACAATGCAAGAACAACAAGCGCACGGTGGGGTGTTACTTTGTGGCACTGCCATTGGCATGGCAATGACCGCAAATAGATTTGCCGGCGTTTATGCCGCAGTAGTGTGGAAGCCAGAAATTGCACGACTTTCAAAAGAAGATGACAATGCAAACATGATTGCGCTTCCCGCCGATTATTTGACACAAGCGCAAACATTTGAATGTGTGCGCGAATGGTTGTCAGCGCAATTTAAAGAAGGGCGCTACAAAAAAAGAATTGAATTGATTGATGGAATAAAATAAAAAAGAGAGCAGGTTGTTTTTTGCAACCTGCTCTCTTTCTAAATTTTTCTGAATACCAATTATCATTAAAGATTTGTTCTTGTGGAGTCTCCATGACATCCGGTTGCATAGTAGAGTCCAAGTCCTTCTCGATCAAGTTGTTTCATTTGCTGATAGCTACGTGTCAAAAAATCAAGAACTTTTGCACAATGCGGATATTGTTCTGGATTATAAGAATCTGCTTGAGAATCTCGTATTAAACCACAACCGTTTTTGAGCGGTAATTCAGCTTCGGGTAAAGCAGCATTAAAAATTTTACTCAAAATCTTTTTTTGTTTTTCAGTTAATTCAGCATGGTGTTGAGCAGTTTCGTCATGTGCTAATGCACAAGATGCATTAAATAATAGTGGTAATAAAAGTAGTTTTTTCATAAATTTCCTTTTAAGAAACTGCAGGTGCAGTTTCTTTTTCTGGTTCAGCTTCTAATTTTTTTCCACTGAGCACATATTCAAGTTCATCACCAGTTAAGATGTAATGCTTTTCAAGTGCAGCAACAATGATTTTAAGTTTATCAATATTTTTTGACAGCAATTCTGTTACTTCTTGTTCACACTTTTGCACTAATGCGTATGCTTCTTGTTGCAATTGGGTGCGCACTTCTTTTGGTAATTGATCTTCTTTCATGCCTTTGAAGGTAATGTATTTTGCCATCGCCAACGCTTTTTGATTGTCGTGGCGGTGGTAGGTGTATGCGGTGTTGCCGAGCAACAATTTCTCTGCTGCATACCCTGCAAGATCGATCGTACATTCTGCAAGCAGATCTTCGTGACTGCTAAAGATACCAGAACGCTCTTTGCGAATGGTGAACAGTTTACCATATTCAACCGACTCTTGTTTTTCTTTCTCATCAACATATTTCATCCACACCGGTTCTTCTTTAGGTTTTACGTTAACCGGGCAAATGGTCACTTTTGCAACTGCATGTGAACTATTCAGCAATGAAGCTGCAAGTGCATGCCCCGCTTGGTGAACCGCAATTAAATGCTGTTCTTGGGCAGTTAAATGTGGATTTTCAAGAAGAATGAGACGAATTTCTTCATCAAACGCACGTTCAAGATGCGCTGCGTTGAGCGTTGTGCCTTCAGAGCGAGCATATTGCAATGCAGTAATGATAATTGAACGAAGTCCTTCAAATGAAACGTTTTCAGTTTCTTTTGCTAACTTATAAATGTATTCAGGGTTAACAGTCATAATGCTGCGTTTATCAAGTTCTTTGACCAAGAATAATGCACGTTCTTCAAATGTTGGATGCGTGAACCACAATGTTTTTTCAAAACGGCCGGGTTGCAACAGTGCAAAATCGAGGTTTTGTGGTGCGTTAGTTGCAGCCAATATAATCACTTGGCGTGAATTATCGTTACTCATCATTGCACCACTCATTGCCGTTAACAATTCAGAAAGCAATTGTGCATTGCGGTCACGTTGTGCGCCAAGCATGTCAATTTCATCAATAAACAGAACGCACGGTGCATTGAATTGTGCATATGCCATTACTTTAGTGATAGAAATTTCAAGAACTTCGGCAGCGGTGAAGTTAAGATAATTAAATTTATCGGTAATGCCGCGTAATGCTAATGCATCTTTAATTTCACCAGCAAGTGCTTCAGCCATAAATGTTTTACCAGAACGTGAAGGGCCAGCAAGTAAATAACCAGCTGCGGGCACAATTCCTGCCCGGTCAAAACGTTCATGATCACGAATATATTCAATGACGCGTGTTAATACTTGTTTAGCATGTTCTTTGCCAATCACATCGGCAAAACGGTAGCGAGGATCGCGGTTCCATGTGTCGATTCGACGAATAACGGGGCCACCGCGCAAATAGCTGCGCAAGATTTCCCACTGTCTGCCAGTCCAATTTTTAATACCATTAAATTGGTCTTTTGCAATGTCGCCAAACATATTCCAAGAAACCAATGCGCCAAGAGTAAAATTGGCTATACCAATATCTTGTAGGTACAATGCAATTGAACCGGGCAATTTTAATTTATTAAAATTTGTTACTTCACCATCTTTATTAGTACGAGCAAATTCACCTGTGACATTTTCTTGTAACCATTT
>CAZUJC010000022.1:0-17294 GCA_964620245.1 uncultured Pseudomonadota bacterium
TTTCCCGCATATAGTGCGGCAAGAATGTTCTGAGCATTGCTCCATTTAAGTTGAGTGGGTTTTTTTTGTAGTAAGACCGCTAGTTGTTGATCAGGGTTATCATTTGCCAGATAAATATTGTCTTGATCTTCAATACAATAAGCAAAAATAGTTCCATTGCTCTGCGATGCAATTGTACTAATTGCTTTTGGATGAGATGATGGATTGTGCACGGTAACTGTACTAAATGCATTTTCGTTTTGGAGGGGATTATTATTAAAAAGAAGCAATTTATTAGCTTTTGTACCAACAATAAGGTTGCGTAGATTCCAACAAAGAGCCGATAAGTCAGGGCAATTTGTGTGTTTTTGGAAAACTTCATTACCATTTTGGTCAAAAATATGAATTATCGAAGAATTTTCATGTACTAAAGCGAACTTGGTTCCATCTGGATGCCATGAAGCAGCGGCAATTTTTGCTGGAAACTGAGATTGTTTAATGCACGATAGTTCGTTGTTTTGATCATCCAAATGCCATGTTTTTACTCGTGTACCGCCCGTAGAAATAAGGTGTTTTCCTTCGGAGTTCCAAGACAACAATGAAATAGCTGGATCGTGACTAAATCCATTTGTGCCGAACTCAAAGTTCTTTTCTTGCACATTAGGTGTAGCGATTTGAAAAACGTTTGAATAAATTTGAACTGCCAATTTATTATCAGAGTTCATGCCGATTGCGTACCCATCGGCCTGCGTATATTCACAAAAAAGCGGCTTGGGGCTAACTTTTTTAGAGATCGCATTCTGTGCCAGTAGAGATAACTGTGTATTGTTTTGCGAGTCTCCAGTTTCCATCGCGTTTATAGCAATGGTAGATAAAATACTAAACAACAATAAAAAATTCATTCTGTTCCTTTTTTTTAATTTTTGTTTAGCGGTGTTACAATTTGCCCAAATATTTTAGAAAAAATGTTATTTATCTTTGATTTTATAACACCGTGGTGTTCATTTTCATCAACTAGTTTGTGTTTACGCAAAAGATACTTTATTTCTGGAGGTAATTGATTAAAAAGATCAACTAATTGTTTATCTTTCGGATCGATTATTAATTGGCCATTTTCAAAAATCTTGGTTAATAATTCTTTTTGGGGGCGTGAAATATTTCTGAGGGGATCTTGTTTGAAGGACATTATTTTTTCTATATCCCATACTGCCAAGAGGCCATTTTCATCAGCCGTTATTATTTGATTTCCGCTTGTATTAAAATCTGCACAGACGGCACAATTTTTTAAGATGAGAGTTGATAAACACGTGCGTGTTTTAGGATCTAATATACGTACTTCACGATCATCAGATGCAGATGCTATTAAGTTACTTTTATGGTTCCAGGCAATATGATTTACTCTGTTTTTATGCTGTGTCAGTTGAACTGGTGTGTCATTTTTTTCAGTATCAACAATTATTACATCAGAGCCACATGCTGCAACTATACGCAAATCGTCCGGACCTGAAGCAATTGAGCTGGTGGGGCGTGCATTAATACTTTTAATTAATTCATAGTTATTTTCGTCATCTTGTGATTTCAATTGATACAAGTAGAACGTACCGTCAACTTTAACCATTGCAATGTAGGAATTATTCCACAATACACCAGTAATACGATCGATTCCGTGGACTAAGTGAGCTTCAAGTACAGCATTTCTTTTATTCCATATTTGAATCGCATTGCTACCAGATCTAACAGTGGCTATTTTGGTGCCATCTGGACTCCACGCGATATGCATTACTGAATTGGGTAGTGAAAGCATTTCAACGGTGGGTGCTACATTACTATTTTCATCTGGTGTGGCCTGCAAGTGCCACAGCGCAGGAGTATCATTTTCAAATGCCGCTATAATTTCTTTACCGTGTGGATTCCAAGCAATTGAATTTATTTTTCCCTGCTTACCAAAAAAACTACGTGGATCCCATGTCAATGAATGGTTGGTAATGTTTAAAAGAGTAAAGTTTGAAGATCCTTTTGTGGCAACCGCTATTTGATTACCATTTGGTAACCAACAAATATTTTTGACCTCTTGCGAAGTACGTTGTGATTGCGCAGGTAGTGGCTTATATAAATTAAGCAGATGATGAGCAGTTATTTTTGTATGAGTAGAAGCGCTATTTTCATTTTCCATTGCACAAATACTTAATGAGATAATCAAAAAGAAACTTGTTATTAATTGTTGCATGAGAGTTCAATGCTTTCGTTTTTTTGCTAATCGTATTTCTGTGAGCTCATTATAACGAAAAAAAAAACAATTTACAGAAAACGAAAAAAAACGGCCGGAATAATTTTCCGGCCGTTTTTTTAAAGATGCTTTTTTTATTTATTTTAATTCAGGAAAAAAGAAAGCAATTTCTTGCGCAGCAGTTTCAGGTGCATCTGAACCATGCACTGCATTTCTTCCAATATCGATCGCATAAAGTGCGCGAACAGTGTTAGCAGCTGCTTTTTTAGGGTCAGTTGCTCCCATTAATTCACGCCACGATTTGATTGCGTCATTTTTTTCAAGAGCCATGACAATCACGGGGCCTGAAGAAATGAACGAAGTCATTTCACCAAAAAATGATTTGTCTTTGTGCACTGCATAAAATGCTTTCGCTTGTGTGTCGCTTAATTGCATTTTTTGCATACGAACAATAGTAAAACCATTTTTTTCGATAAGATCGATTATTTTGCCGCTATTTTTTGCGGCAACTGCATCTGGCTTAATAATTGCAAGGGTGCGTTCCATGAATGTTTATTCCTTGTCTTCGTTTGCTTGATCATCAGCAGCGGTTTTTTGACGTGCAGCATGTTTCTCAAGCTCAATTTGCAAGAGAGATTTTGGTTTTGCTGCCATTTCTTCTGTTCTTGTTTTTACTGGACCGCGCTTTTGAGGAGCAGCCGAAACCGATTTTTCTTTTGCTTTTTCAGGAACAAAATCGTTCGTTTTCAGGCTGAGGCCAAGTTTGTGATCGTCTTTGCTGATTTTGATAACTCTAAATTGGTGTTTTTGGCCAACTTTGAGTATATCTTCTACTTTTTCAACATTTTGATCGGACAATTCTGAAATATGCACCAAGCCCTCAATACCATTTGGTAGTTTTACAAATGCACCAAAATTGATGATTTTGGAAACTTCACCTTCAACAGTGCTACCTACTGGGTATGAAAGTTCGATTGTTGCCCATGGATCTGGTGTCAATTGTTTGATGCCCAATGACACGCGTTTATTTTGTTCGTCGATTCCCAAAATAACTGCTTCAACTTCTTGTCCACGTTTGAATACATCAGCAGGATGCGCAATATGTTCTGTCCATGAAAGATCAGAAATGTGAACTAAGCCATCGATTCCCGGCATTAACTGAATGAAAACGCCAAAGTCGGTGATGTTAGTGATTGGACCTTTAACAATTTGGCCAACTTTAAATTTATCGCTGACTTGTTTCCATGGATTGTCTTGCATTTGTTTAATGCTGAGTGACATGCGGCGGTTGTCTTTGTCGATCGAAACGATAACTGCTTCGACTTCATCACCAACTTTAAAATGTTTGTGCAAGTTGTCGATGCGATCGGTCCATGAAATTTCAGAAATATGCACCAAGCCTTCAACGCCTTTTTGGATTTCAACGAAGAAACCATAATCGGTGATGCTTGAGATCTTACCCTTGATTTTTGATCCAAGTGTGAGGCCATCAGCAACTTTATCCCATGGATTTTCGGTCAATTGTTTCATGCCAAGAGAAATCTTTTCGTTATCTTTATCAAACGAAAGTACTTTTACCGTGATTTTGTCACCGATTCTTACTAATTCACTTGGATGTGCAATGCGACCCCAGGTCATATCGGTAATATGCAAGAGTCCGTCCACGCCACCAATGTCGATAAATACTCCGTAATTGGTGATGTTTTTAACAATACCCTGAATAATTTGATTTTCTGACAAGGTACCCAAAATCTTCTTGCGAGATTCTGAACGCAATTCGTTGAGGAATTTGCGGCGAGAAATAATAACGTTGCCACGTTTTTTGTTTACTTTAATAATGTAAGCGGTGATTGGTTGACCAACGAATTGATCAAAATCAGCAACACGTTGTAGGTCAACTTGTGAACCTGGCAAGAATGCTGGAATGCCAATATCAACGCTCAAGCCACCCTTAACTTTATGGGTAACGATACCTTCAACAGGTTTGCCCTCTTCAAAGAGCTTCATGATGGTATCCCATGCGCGCATTGCTTTTGCTTGCTCATAAGAAAGGCTCACGTTGCCATCAACGTTTTCCAAATCTTCAAGCATTACTTCAATGTCGCTGCCTGGTGCAATTTTTTGTATATCTAACTTAGAAAATTCATAAGAAGGAATAAGGCCATACGATTTAAAACCTATATCGACCAAAACACCATCATTATCCGCTTTGATTACGCGTCCGGTAACGATTTTTCCTTGTGAGAGTTTGGCAATTTCACCTTCATAGAGCGCAGCAAGTTGATCTTGTTGCTCTTGGTTAAATTGTGCCGATTCATCATCAGCCCACTGAGTTTGCACTTTACAAAACTGCTGGGGCTTTGTTATTTCTTTTGACATGAAAAATGCCTTTTGAGAGTGGTTAGAAGGTTAAACATATTATTTAGAAAATAAGTGAAAAATAGTATATCATTTGATTTTCCAATTGGCAAATTGGATGCAATGAAAAAGCCCCGCCAGTAATTGGCGAGGCTTTTATTTTTTGCAGAAAAAGTAATTATGCAGTCGGTAACTGAGGAATCGTAAGGAGATACGATCTGAATGGAACCAAGTGAGAAATAATTACATGAATAAGTTGTTCAGTACTTGTTGCAGTCCAGTTATCAAAGTAATATTCAACTTGTTTTTTAAGGTTTACGCCACCAAGTTTAAATGCATTATCAGTTGCATCTTTCTTTAACGACGAAACGTCTTCTTGGGTTCTTGTATAAATGGTTTTATGATCATGAAACTTATTCAGTTGTGTAATAAGTGTTTTTGCGGCAATTACTTTTCTATGTAAAAGACCAGTAAGTTTCACAAAACCATACGTTATGCCACCTAAAACAGAGATGGTAATCCACGGGTGATCTGAGACACCTTTGTACATTGAGTGAAAATTCATCGGAATGTTAAAACTTAGTTTTTTGAGTGCCCATTCGAACGTTGAATCGGACGTGACTATGCTTGTTTGGCCAGGCATTGTAGCTTGCATAACTGGTTGAGCTGTGCTCAAACATAAAAGAGCAAAAAGTGTTAATTTAGAAATATTCTTAAAATACATTGTACCCTCCATTAATAAGATACTTTTTAGTATAGCTAAAATTGCGCCCTTGTCAATTTGGGAAAATTTGATATGATGAGAGAAGGTGCATTTCTCTACAGTTAGAAGTGCATAAATTGACAAATAGAAAAATTACTATAAAAAAAGTAATTTGCCTCGTAAGGGATCACTGCAAAAGTTGCAATTGTGGGCTCTGCGAGGAGCCTTTTTAATCTCTTACGATGGATGATTCTTTATTTATGAACAAATCTTTTAACGATTTCGAACTACATTCTCAACTTAAACAAGCAATCGCAACTCTTGGTTACACTGAACCAACACCAATTCAAGCACAAACCTTACCAGTCCTTCTTGCTAACGCTCGCACCCATTTTCATGGCCAAGCGCAAACAGGAACAGGTAAAACCTTAGCTTTTGGATTGCCATTGTTACAGCATGTTGACCCGACTATCAAAAAAGTCCAGGGATTGGTTATTGCACCAACCCGCGAGTTAGCAGTACAAATTTATCAAAATTTAGCCCATTTAGCCCAATTTCGTGGCGTTTCTATTGTTTCTATCTATGGTGGTGTTCCAATAGACAAACAAATGCGTGATTTGCGCAACGGTGCCCACATAGTTGTTGGTACACCTGGGCGATTGAACGACCATATTAAGCGCAAAACATTGCGTTTAGATGGTACAAAAATTGTTATTCTTGATGAAGCAGACGTTATGCTTGATATGGGCTTTAAAGAAGAAGTTGATGAATTGATCAACGCAACTGCATATGATCGTTCATTGTGGCTCTTTTCTGCAACGGTCAAATCATGTATTAACGATCTCATGAAAAGTCACATGCCAAACCCGGTGAGTGTGCGTGTTAATGCAACCAGCGTTGCAAACGACAACACCAAGCAATATTATGCTATTGCAAATCGTCGCCAACGTTTTGAAGTATTGTGCCGCATTATTGAAAGCGTTGAAGATCTTTATGGTTTTGTGTTTTGCCAAACCAAAATGATGACCGCTGATCTTGCACAAATGCTTGAAAAACGTGGATATAAAGCACAAGCGTTAAATGGCGATATGAGCCAAGCTCGTAGAAACCAAGTAATCAAAGCATTCAAAAACAAAGAATTTGATCTATTGATTGCAACTGACGTTGCAGCACGTGGACTTGATGTGCAAGATGTAACGCACGTAATCAACTATGGTTTGCCTGAAGATCAAGAAAGTTATATTCATAGAATTGGTAGAACCGGTCGTGCAGGTAAGCAAGGTGTAGCTATTACGCTTGTTGACCCCTACCAACAGTTCCGCTTAAATTCTCTCTCGCGTCGCTACCGCATTGCAATTGATCCAATTGCGTTGCCAACCGCACAAGAAATGGTACAAAAACAGGTAATCAAAGCTCAGCAATCTGTCGAGCAACTGGCAAAGCAACCACTTAGTAGAGTTCATGAACAAGAATTAGAAAAAATTATTTCTCAGTTTACTCATGAACAGTTAGTTCGTGCTTTAACAGCATGCACAAGTCGCTTGTTTATGAATGTGGCTCCTGAAGAAGTTTCTGAAGAATCGTTTGCTCCGGCACAACGAGGTGAAGAAGGACGTCGCCAAGGTGGAAGTCGCCCGCGCGGTCGTTCACGCTTCTTTAGTCGTCGCCGTTAATAAACGGTCGACAAATTGACTTGGGCGAACTACACATTTTATTCTAATGGTGCGTAAGAACACAGAGCATTGCTTGCGATTTGGCATTTTTTCTTTGCAAAAAATGTCTAAACGTAGCATCGGTTGATAGTTTTCACCTCTATGGTAAACTATTCTGTGTAGGCAATTGTCTTAGATAAATGGAGGACGTATGCATTCAAAAGCACGATTAATTATTTCCTGCTTAATACTTGGTGGGCTGTCTCTTGTTGGTTTTGATTATTTTCGTTCTCGCAGTCAAATTACTCCGGTTACAGTAAATAACACGAATGCACTCATCGCATGGGATTTTCATGGAGTAATTGTACAAAAGCCACTTGCTTCAATGCTTGCTCGTGCAGTTAGCGTTATAAAAAATGCTGATAATCGCTGGGAACTTCTAAAATTAATTCTTTCTCCTTCATTCATGAGCGAACTGCTTTTTGGTTCAGTCACATCGTGCGATCGCACAATTGAAAATTTTATTGCTCGGTTTCCTGAGCAAATTGAACGTCACAAAGAAGAAATTTACGAAATTGCAAATATGCATGTGCTTGATAATGCGGTGGTTGATATTATTGATCAATTAAGGCAACAGGGCTATGTGCAAGTGCTCGCTTCAAATATTGGCAGTGAATCGTTGCAACGTATGCAAGCTAAATTTCCGCATTTGTTTGAAAAATTTGATGCCTTGTTTTATGACGGACCACAATATCCTGCAAGTTCATCGAACGCATGCACAACTGAACTTAAACCCAATGGTCGTTATTATCATGCATTCAAACAATTTTTAGCAAAAAAGCATTTATTAAAAGAATATATTGTATTTATTGATGACAAAAAAGAAAATATTGTTGGTGCGCGCAAAGTTGACATTGGCATTGATGCAATTCAGTTTTTTAATGCTGAACAATTGCGCAAAGAATTGAAAAAACGAGGTATTAGTGTGAATGCCCAAAAAAGGCTGCACGTGGTACCTGCTTAAAATATAAATTAATGGAAATAGAGAGGTTTTTATGTTGAAAAGAACGAGAAAAAAATTGCTGATACTATTATTATCAGTATTCAGTTTAATAAGCGTCAATGCAATTCATGCAATTGAAGAACATTGGAATTGGGACTTGTTGCCCGATCGTACCAGCGAAGAATTTGCTGAAAAATATTTGAAGCATCTTCCTAAAAATTTTGGCGGTGGTGGTACATCAGATCCCCAATATTCTGGCTTGCAAACGATTGGTGGTATGGCCCAAAACAGTTGGACTCAAGAAACAAAAAGACCGCAGCCAGGAATTGGTAACGGATTCTGGAATCGTTTCGAAGAAGATGCTCCACTATTTGAAGAATTAGGGATGAAAACGATCCGAATTTCGGTTGAATGGGCAAAAGTTCAGCCTGATGGCAAAGAATTTAAACAAGAAGTAATGGATCATTATAAAAAACAGATCAGAGCACTCAAAAATGCTGGTATTAAACCGGTCGTGTGTTTATTTCACCACACCTGGCCAACGTGGTTTATGGAAAAAGGTGCATTTGAAAATGCAGAAAATGGCACCGATTTTAAACAATATGCGCATTTTGTACATGGCCAATTAAAAGCTGAAGGTGTTGAACATTGGATGACTTACAATGAACCTGCGGGTGTTGTATTGTCTCAATATTTAATTGGCAAATTACCACCGAGCAGAAAAGGTCGTTTGTGGCTTGCGGGGCAAGTGCTCAAAAATATGTATTCGACGCATGTAGAGCTTGCGCACGAAATTAAAGCGCATGATGATAAAGCAAAATTTATGATTGCGCATATTATGGAACCGTTGCATCCATATCATGATTACAATCCGCTTGAATCGTTGATTTGTAATCAATTTGGCTATCTGAATAACCAGTTAACCATTGATTACTTTACCAATGGTGAATTTAATTGGTTGGGTCTGGTGACCGATAAAAATCCAAAAGCACCAAGTTCGATCGATATTTTTGGTTTAAATTATTATTCGCATACGGTGATTAAGCAAAATTCACCGTTTGAATATCCGCCATTTGCACTTTCTATCAAAGCAACACGACCAGGAGAAATAAAAATTGGTCGCGGCACTTTGTATGCTGAAGGGCTTAAAGAATGTATCGAAAAAGCAAAAAAAGTAGGTAAACCAATTTGGATCACCGAAAATGGTGTTGATACCGGTGAAGGTGTTAAAAGCAAAAAAATGCGTACCGAATATCTCATGCGTCATTTGTATGTAATTTCTAAAGCAATTGAAGAAGGTGCTGATATTCAAGAATATCACTATTGGACCCCGATTGATTCCTTTAGTTGGAGTTCAGGAAACGGCACTAAAAAGTATGGTTTATATAAAGTTGATTTCAAGAACGGGACACTGGAACGCAAACTACGCTCCGATGCACTACCGTTTGTAAACTTAATGCGCAAACACGCAGGTATGCCGCCTTTTGAGCAAACAAAAAACACAAAAACGGTGTAAACTGTTTTGTAAAAAAACAATGTTAGTGCCTATCAACTCTTTTTGAGATCGATAGGCACTTTTTTTATGGAGAATTATATGAATTTAAAATGGTCTTTATTGGTTTGCGCACTTTTGGTGCTCACAACCAATTTTCTGTACGGAATCGAAGATTATTGGAACTGGCAAATCATGAATGGCATTTCAAGCCAAACATTTTTTGACAACTATATTCATTTACCAAAAAATTTTATTTTCGGTACAGCCACATCTGCGTATCAAATGGAAGGCAACAAAACGGTACATGGCACACAAGTGCAAAATTCATGGACCTTGGAAAAATTTCGTCCACAAGCCGGCATTGGTAACGACCATTTAAATCGCTTTAAAAAAGATATTGAACTTCTGCAACAACTTGGTATTCAGATGTATCGCTTCAGTGTTGATTGGTCAAAAATTGAGCCTGAAGAAGGAAAGTTTGATGATCAAATGATGATGCACTATGGTGCAATTGCACAAGAGTGTATCAAACGTGGTATCACACCAATGGTCTGTTTGTTCCATTTCGTTCTGCCACCATGGTTTATGCAAAAAGGTGGTTTTGAAGAAGTCGAAAACATGCGCTATTTTGTTCGTTTTGCACACTATGTGTTTGAACACATGGTTAAAGAAAATGTGCATTGGTGGATGACGTACAACGAACCGATTGTGTATGCATTTGAAGGTTTTTTCCGGGGCAATTTACCACCAAGCAAAAAAAATCGACTCATTTTAGCGGGAAATGTGCTTAAAAATATGTACAATACGCACGTTGAGATTGCAAAATCTATTAAATCTCGCGATGCCCAAGCACAACTCGGTATTTGTCACTTGATGCAACCGTTGCATGCATTTCATGAATATAATCCGCTCGAGTGGGCAATTTGTAAATTTTTTGGTCGCTTGACCAATGATGTTACGTTGGAATTTTTTACAACGGGTAACTTTAATTGGAACTATTTAGTGCGCGGTTCTAATCCTGATGCACCAGCTTCGATCGATTATATGGGGATCAATTATTATTCACACACGATTATCAAACAAAATTCATTGTTCGAATATCCACCGTTGATCATTTCTGATCAAGGTGGGCGTGCACAAGAAACAATGATTGGCAAAACCGCACTGTATCCAGAAGGATTATATTGGGCAATTGAAAAAGCAGCAAAAGTTGGTAAACCAATTTTTATTACTGAAAATGGTGTTGATGATGCAGTTGGTGATCTGCGCGATGAATTTATCAAAAAACATTTGTTTGCAGTTTCAAAAGCGATCAAAAATGGATTTGATGTACGCGGTTATTTTTACTGGTCATTCGTCGATTCATTTAATTGGAACGGTGGATTTGATGAAAAATTTGGCCTCTGTGCAGTTGAGTATGAAAATAAAAAATTTGCTTGCACCTTGCGCAAAGGTTCTCAGCCATTTGTTAATTTCATGCGCAAACGTGTTGGGCTTTCTGCTTTACAAAATTTATTGGAGCAATAATTAATTGTTTTTTGTATGAGTGATTTGTCGTTGAGAAAATAGATTTTTCATAAAATCTGAATTGGCTATTTTGTATCCCCCATAAAGTACCGCACCAGTACCAATAATGAGTGCACCAATTTTTACTTTGCGCGCAAATTTTGTTGACGGCGTTTGAATCTGATAGTTGTTAATCAACACATTTTGCAATTGTGGGTCTAATTGTTCAAACGATGTTAATAATTGTTTATTGTCAGAAATGTCTAACGGAGTTGTGTGCGATTTTTTGGTGATATAAGCCAAGGTAAGCGCTTGTTGAGCAGAAAGATTTTCGGAAGCAATTGATGGGCGCAACAAGCTAATCTGACCATTTTCGGACATAGTTATTATCGAACTATTGGTGGGATTTATACCATGGAAACATATTTTTGCCGATGATGCGCATTTATTGATTTGCTTTCCATTGTCTGTATTCCAAATTGAGAATACATTTCGGTTTTCATCCTTAGTAATTAAATTATTATTTCCGTCAAATGAAAATTTGAAATTTACCTTTGGTAACGAATAAAAGGTACCTGTTTCTGTGTTCCAGAGACCAAGACCATCATAATTGGATGCTTTTATTTTTCTATCACCAAAACTTTCTTGCCAATAACCATATTTGTATTCGGAATTATAAGGGAGTGTTTTAATGCAGCTTCTTGAGTTAGTATCCCAAAATCGAACTGTATTATCATCTGAAAAGCTTACAAAATTGTTTTTCCCATAAGCCAAAAGAACTGGAATTTCATTGCTATGACCTGTAAGTCTACCGATAAAATCGCCCGTACTGGTTTCGAATAATTCAATGATGCCATTCTCGGAAGAGCATGCAACAATTTTTCCATCGTTACTATACTCATAGTTTGTATAATTTGTGAAATTTTTGATAATCGTGTTGTTTTTCATATTAATAAGTGACAAATTATTACGATTTCCTAAAAGGCATGTTTCGCCCGTGCTACTAAATTCGCAAACTTCTGAATTTTTCATTGTTGTTATGAACTCGCCTGTTTTTACGTTCCATATATATCGATCATTATTATCAAGCTGCGGATAACAAGTAACTGCTATATAATTCTTACAAGGCGAAAATGTAACATATCGTATAGACGTTTGGTGACCAGTGAATCTTTGTATCTCATTACCGGTTAAACTGTCTGCTAAAAATACGGTTTTATCTTTGTCATTAAAACTAAGCATAATTATTTTGTTATCAGGACTGAAGCTGATCTCATCCGTAAAATGAGTACCAGTATCGATGGGTCTAATTAAATTACGTGTTTTAGTTTCGATAATTTGCAGTATTTTATTTTTTTCTACTACAAGCGTTTTCCCTTTGTATCCAAATCCGATTAAGTTATCATAACCAGAGATAGCTGTGCGCTCACTAGTTTTCAAATTATGAAGATGAATATCTCCGTTGATAGAGACATTAAAAACAGTATTGTTATCAGGACTAAAACCTGATTTTTTCTTTAAAACTAATTGATTATTGCTCTTGTCTGTTTCAGCAGTTATATGGTGAAATTTGCCACTAAAACTATTGAATTTTAACTTTTCACTCTCTCTGTCGAGTACTATTTCTGAATATTTCAGTTGAGGAAGCAAAGGGCTCAGAATGTGTGAATTTATTTTTTTAGAAATGATCGGAAAAATATATTCAATTTTTTTAAGTAATTGTGCATTGTTAGTGGTAAAAATAGTGTCAATTTCAGGATCATGTTGAACAATTTTTTTTGCGAGCGTTTTGCTTGTCGCTTTAATTACCGGTATAACTTCTAAATAATGAGCAACATTGAGTAAGTCAGCAAGATCATTGGTATTGAGCGCATCTATGTGTTGCTGCAAATTTGCTTTTTTATCCAACTGTGCAAGAAGAGAAATAAGTTTTTTTATAGGTTCGGCAGCGAGCGCGAAAGGAATCGATTGATCAAAATTGGGTTCTTCTATGTCCTCTAACATTTTTTTTAAGGTACCTGAATTCTTTAATAAGATATTCCAATTGTCTTGGGAAATTTCTATATTCTCTTTTTCTTTGTAGGCATTTTTTAGCTTGCTTGTTTCTGTTTTCGAATCTTTTTCTTTTCTATTATTTTTTGATACTGAAAAAAAAATAAACGCAAAAAAAAATTTAAGCATGGCTTATGTCATTTCTTGATGAAAATGTTGAAATTTAATGCTATTTTAACAGAATAATATTTTTTTTAAATAAATATGCAGTGTGAATTTTGACATGCAAAAATAATATTTGTTAATCAAAACTTACTTTGCATGTTTCATTACTCGATTCATGTGTTTGCCTATAAGCAGAAAGAAAATTACAGTACTGATTAATCCAATAATCAATGTTGCAATATAAGCACCAAAACTGTAGGTATTCATTTTTTCAAAAATTTCTTGTGCTTTAAACAAACTGAGCAGTGCATTCCAACCTGATTTCAATAAATTAACCGGATTAACGGCAGCAACAAATCGCGAAAAAAGATTTCCTGTTGGTTGTGCAGGTTCTAAAAGTGATAAATGGTAACCAAAATAGCTTCCAAGTGCAATCAGCGAACTGGAAACTAAGATGGTAAGAATTATCATCATGCGAATGCATACAATGCATGCAATAGTAATAAACTGTTTTATCCATTCGGTTAATGGACGACGCTTGGTGACCAAAAAACACCATGCAATTCCGATGAAGGTGATCAGTGCGCATGCGAAAGCTAAGCTTGCATCATAATGCGTAAAGAGCTCGAGTTCTAAATCAAGACCACTTGTTTTACATTCAAGATAATTTTTTGCCGCATCGACAAAAACCAAATAAATAGTTGTTGCAAGGTGGCAGGGCATCACATGCGCAAAATAAAATAAAATTAACAATGCGGAGTAGATAGTAACATGCAACCATGAAACACTGTTTTTTTTTAGCGCAGCAACGGCGCCAGAAATATTCCAAAAAAACATGCATTATCTCCTTTTTTTTACTGCACTCTAAGTCGAGTATACTGGTTGTGCTTATGTGCACACGATAGTTTTGTTTTTTTTCAAGAGTTGCAAAAAAGTGAAGCCTGAATGGTTAGTTCAGGCTTTTGTTTTTTTTAGCGAGTTTTGAGGAATTCAAAAACGAGCTGGGTCCACGGTTCCATAGTTGCAAAAAATGGTGTCAATTGTTCCAGTGTTAACAGTGTGCCGCTTTTAAGTTCGGATTTGATGCTAATGTTTGGTGTGGTGCCAGTGAGTAAGAAAACAAATCCAATGTGTACTTGACCTACTGAATTTGAATCGTCGTTTAAAATACCCAGTGGTTCAATCGTGAGTTGGTCGGTAAAATTTACTTCTTCATGAAATTCGCGCGTTGCCCAATCAAACAACGAATCAGTTTGCATGTCTTCTTGCCGAATGTGTCCACCAATACCGAGTGAATATTTATTTTGCAACCGTTTTTCTGTTGCTTGAGCGGTACGTTGCATTAAAAAATAGTGGTCATTATGTTTAAAAATTAAATACGGAATAATTTGTTTGTAGTGCGGATCTTGCTCCATAGCCGAGCGGGGTAAAAATTCTTTTTTATTTTTAATTATAGTTAAATAATCGTCAAAATTAACCTCTTTCAGCCCCGACCATGCTGGTTGTTTTTTAAACAACTCGGCGCGTGGAACGACCAAAATAAGTTCATCTTGTTTTTGTGTTGTTGGGGATTGTGTAGTTTGTTGTCCAGGAGTTGACATAGGTGATCCTTTAGGGCCAGTGGGTGAAGATCATTATGAGTAACCAGTCTGCTGGTTTTTTAGATGAATCGCAAGAACAAAGTACCACTGTAAGAATTTTGAAAATTTGGTAAACTCTAGGGTATTGCAATTATAATGCGTACGCATAAAGGTATCTTATGAATTACGATTTTAAAACAATCGAAGAGCGCTGGCAAAAGCGCTGGGCAACAAACCCTCCAGGAAAAACTCGACCGACCGGTGATGGAAAGAAATTTTATTGTCTAGATATGTTTCCCTATCCTTCTGGATCTGGCCTGCATGTTGGTCACTGGCGCGGGTATGTGCTTTCAGATATTTACGCTCGCATGAAATGGTTGCAAGGATACAATGTATTGCACCCAATGGGCTGGGATGCTTTTGGTTTGCCTGCTGAAAATGATGCAATAAAAAAAGGAATTCAACCGGCACTTGGCACTGCGCGTAATATTGCAAATTTTAAGCGGCAGCTTGAAAAAATTGGTGCGTTGTACGATTGGTCGAAAGAAATTAACACTACGGATCCTGAATATTACAAATGGACGCAGTGGATTTTTTTGAAAATGTTTGAAGTCGGCCTTGCCTATCAAGCAGAATTACCCATTAATTGGTGTCCTTCTTGTTTGACTGGTCTTGCCAATGAAGAAGTGGTAAACGGACGTTGTGAGCGATGTGGAACAACCGTTACGCAGAAAAAAATTCGTCAATGGGTGCTTAAAATTACTCAATACGCTGATAAATTACTCGAAGGCCTTGACCGTCTTTCGTGGCCTGAAAAAGTAAAATTAATGCAACGTAATTGGATTGGCAAAAGTGAAGGATTACTATTTAAAGCTCCAGTTGATGGCATGAGCATTGAAATTGAAACTTTTTCAGCGCATTTTGAGTCTTTTTGTGCTGATACTTTTGTAACGATTGCTCCAGATCATCAATTATTGCCACAGTTACTTGAAGGTATTTTCAACAAAAATGAAATTTTAGCTCGTTGCAAAGAAATTGTAGAATTACGATCTCAAGATCGAGAACAAAAAGATCCGGAAGGTGTATTTACCGGAAGATATATTCTAGATCCAGTAAGTAAACAAAAATTACCGATTTGGGTTGCAGATTTTGTATTTGCAGATTACGGAACTGGTATAGTAAAATGCTCTGCGCATGATGAGCGAGACTTTAAATTTGCAAAAAAATATAATATTCCACTCAAGGTTGTATTAGTGCCCGAAGATCCTGAATTGAGAAAAAAGGTGGAAGCACTTGAAGTTTGTTACACTGATATGGTTAATGGCATCTTACTTGAGCCTGCACCGTTTAAAGGTAAAAAAGCTGGAACAGTGCGACAAGAAATTATTGAATATTGTGTTAAAAATAAATTAGCAACACCAAAAGTTACGTACAAGTTACGCGATTGGATTTTTTCTCGCCAACGGTATTGGGGTGAACCAATTCCGATTGTACATTGTCCAAAAGATGGTGTTGTGCCAGTTCCAGAAAATGAACTACCAGTTGTGTTACCAGAAGTTGATCACTATCAACCAACCGGTACTGGTGAATCACCACTTGCAAATATTGCAGCATGGGTAAATACTACATGCCCAAAATGTGGTGGTCCTGCAAAACGTGAAACAAATACCATGCCACAGTGGGCTGGATCAAGTTGGTACTTTTTGCGTTATCCAAATCCGCATCTAAAAAATGAACCATTTGATAAAAAAGACATGGATTATTGGTTGCCGGTCGATCAATATGTTGGCGGTGTTGAACATGCAGTTTTGCATTTATTGTATGCACGTTTTTACACTAAAGTGTTACATGACCAAGGGTATTTGCCATTTGATGAACCGTTTACACATCTTTTCAATCAAGGAATGGTGACAAAATATTCTGATTTGTCAGGCCACGTTGAAAAAATGTCAAAATCAAAAGGCAATGTGGTTAACCCTGATGATATTGTTGAACAATTTGGCAGCGATGCATTGCGTATGTACATTTTGTTTATGGGGCCACCAGAACTTGATTGTGAATGGCAAGATAGTGGGCTTGAAGGAATTAAGCGTTTTTTGAATCGTTTATGGACCTATTTAATTGATCCAAAAAATCGAATTCCTGCTGGGCAGAAAGAAGATATGCAAGTAACAAAACGATTCCATCGTTTTTTAAAAGAATATCAAGAACGAATTGCAATTTTCAAACCCAATACCGCAATTTCTGCGTGCATGGAATGGTTGAATGATGTTTCATCTCATTCGATGAAATTGGGTGATGAAACGCTTGAAAAATTGCTCGTTGCGTTGTCGGCGCTTATTCCACATGTTACAAGCGAATTGCTTGAAGAATTACTGAGTAGGGAACTGCAAAATTGTGCATGGCCAACCTATGATCCACGCTTAGCGGCACGAGAAGAGATTGCATTAATGATTCAAGTGAACGGAAAACTTCGCGGCGAATTAAAAATAGTACCAGGGAGTGCTCGCGAGCTTGTTGAGCCAATGGCTCGTGCAATGATAGCAAAATGGGTTGAAGATAAAAAAATAGTAAATGTTATTTTTGTTCCAGATCGATTAATTAATTTTGTGATTAAATAAACTGCAAAGGCGT
>CAZUJC010000023.1:0-16334 GCA_964620245.1 uncultured Pseudomonadota bacterium
AAGACAGAGTAATTGGCCTCAGCGGCCAAGTTTAGTGCAGCTAGTAAAATCCAAGCTCTTTTTTGATCATGTAAGGTGGACAGAAAGAGTGTATATGAAATCTTGACCGATAGGATAGTTATTATGAAAAAAATGCGTTTCAACCAAATTTCTCGCGGTCCTAAAAACCTTATTTTTATCGTATTTTTATTTGTGGCTTGTTTAGGTCTTCTTACCAAATTAACCGATTATACGCGCCATATTAAAAGTCTTACCTATTCGAGTTATTTAAAATCGATTGAAGATGGACAAGTAAAAGCGGTGCATGTTTCCGGTCAAGAAGTGTACGGTGTTATGAACGATGGAAGCCGATTTGAAGTTACCATTCCTGAACAAACAAATAATTGGGATTTTTTAAAGCAACATAATGTAGAATTTTCTATTGCCGCCAACTCAAATCCGTTAAGCACCTGGTACATGCTTTTGTTAGGCTTCTTGCTTATTGTGCCAATTGCGGCATGGTTCTTTTTCCGGCAAGCACGCGGTTCAAACAGCGGCAGTGGTGGCATTTTTTCGATGGGCAAAAGTAAAGCAAAAATGTTTATGCCATCGATGATTACTGAAGATTTTGATGCAGTAGCTGGTGCGGATGATGCAAAAGAAGCTCTCAAGGATGTGGTCGATTTCTTAAAAAGTCCTGATAAATATCGCCGCTTGGGTGCGCGTATTCCTCGTGGTGTACTCTTAGTGGGCGACCCAGGTAACGGTAAAACATTGCTTGCGCGTGCGATGGCAGGCCAAGCACATTGCCCGTTTTTCAGTGTTTCGGGTTCAGATTTTATTGAAGTATTTGTTGGTGTTGGTGCAGCACGTGTTCGTGATTTATTTGAAAAAGCACGTCGCCATGCTCCAGCAATCGTTTTTATTGATGAAATTGATGCAATCGGTCGTCAACGCGGCAGTGGTTTTGGTGGTGGACATGATGAACGTGAACAAACATTGAATCAACTGTTAATTGAAATGGATGGTTTTGAATCATCAAATTCTCCAATTATTGTTGTTGCTGCAACCAATATGCCTGAAGTGCTTGATAAAGCGTTATTACGACCGGGTCGTTTTGACCGCGTTGTTCCTGTTGGCTATCCAGATTTGGTAGCGCGTGAGCGTATTTTAAAGATTAATGCACAAAAAATTAAAATTGCTGCTGATGTTGATCTTAAAGCACTTGCACAAGAGACTGCAGGGTTTTCTGGCGCCGATTTAGCAGATTTAATGAACAAAGCTGCATTGCAAGCTTCAAAAGAAGGAAAAAATGAAGTTGCAATGGCTGATCTGCTTCAAGCTCATAAAAAAGTTGTTGAAGCAAATAATTCTTCTTCGGCATCGAGCGCAAATCCATTGACTAAAGGCAGCAGCAAAACAAAAATGTTTGTGCCTTCACAAATGAAAGTGACCTTTGCCGACGTTGCTGGAATGCCAGAAGCGAAAGAAGAGCTGATGGACATTGTCGATTTCTTGAAAAATCCACTTAAATACCGTCGCATTGGTGCACGCATTCCTCGCGGTGTATTGCTCGTTGGTAGTCCAGGAAACGGTAAAACGTTGCTTGCTAAAGCGGTCGCAGGCGAATCAAATTGTCCATTTTTTAGCGTAAGTGCTTCAGATTTTATTGAAATGTATGTGGGCGTTGGAGCTGCGCGGGTCCGTGACCTTTTTGCCCAAGCGCGTAAACATATGCCAAGTATTATTTTTATTGATGAAATTGACTCGATTGGTTCTCATCGTGTCAGTGGTGGCGATGGTGGCAGTGAAGAACGAAACCAGACGCTCAACCAATTATTGACCGAGCTTGATGGTTTCAACACCGTTGATTCTGCAGTAATTGTTATTGCAGCAACAAACCGTTCTGATGTGTTAGATAAAGCATTGCTGCGTCCAGGTCGCTTTGACAAAGAAATACATATTCCGTATCCAACGCTCAAAAGCCGCGAAGATATTTTACGCGTGCATATCAAAAAAATTAAAACAGAAGAAGGCATTGATGTTGAGCGCATTGCACGAAGCACAACCGGATTTTCTGGTGCCGATCTTGCACATTTGGTAAACGAAGCGGCGCTTACGGCAGCAAAACGTTCACCAGACAGTGTTGTGTCTATGCACGATTTTGAAATTGCCCGTGACCGTGTAACGTTGGGTCAAAAAATGGAATCGCATGTAATGAGCGAAGAAGAAAAGAAAATTACCGCTTTTCATGAAGCAGGACATGCTTTGGTGAGAATTTTATTGCCAGAACATGGTGATCCATTAGACAAAGTAACCATTGTTCCTCGCGGTGGTGCTCTGGGTGTTACGCATTTCATTCCTGAACGCGATGTGCTTTTACAAACCAAAGATCGCTTTATGTCGCACATTTTTGTAGCGCTTGGTGGTCGCGCTGCTGAACAGTTGGCCTGTAATGTTATGACTCCCGGTGCTGGCAGTGATTTTAAGCATGCAACAGACCTTGCGCGCCGCATGGTGTGTGGGGGTATGACTGAAGAAATGGGTCCGGTTATGTATGAACAAGATAATCGTTCATACCGTTATTCTGAAAAAACAGCCGAACGAATCGATGCGTTAGTTGAAAAAACATTGCAAGATGCGATGAATTCAGTGCGAGACCTGCTTAAAAACAATCGAGATAAGCTGGACAAATTAGCACATGCGCTTCTTGAAAAAGAGGTGCTTTATGCGCAAGAGGTGTATGAATTACTTGGTATTTCGCCACGCGCTGATTTTCGTCTGAGTGGCCAGGAAAACTAAGAGGGCTGGTAGTTCTGGCGCAGAATTGTTGTTCTTTTGTTGGCGAGGACACTGAAATTCGTCAAAAATTATGCCTTTTATTACCAACTGATACATAAGACCGATTGAAAAATTACGATTTTATAGTACATTTAATATATACTATAGATATTATATCGGCCTGGGCACTTAAAAAGGTGCTTTTGGCAAAAGATAAGCGCGCCCGAATAAATGAAGGCGAAAAGCTATAAAAATCTCCATGATGTTTGAAAGGATGTTTGGAATTATGTCAAGAATCTGCTGCCTGTGTGATAAACGTCCCCACGTTGGAAATAACGTTAGTCATGCAAATAACCGCACAAAACGATGGGTCTACCCAAACGTTCATAAAATCCGTTTTGTTCTCACAGGGCAAACGCCAAAAAAAGTAACGCGTGGCGCTGTGTGTACTAAATGTGTCAAAGCTGGAAAAGTTGAAAAAGTTGTCTAAAATTTCTTAAAGGTAGACTATGGCAAATACTAAATCGGCAAAAAAACAAGCACGTCAAAACGTAAAACGTCGCGAAGTTAATTTAGCGCGAAAAAGTTCATTAAAAAGCAGCGCAAAAAAAGTGTTGTTATCGCTTGATCAAGGTGATGAAATTGTATTCACTCTTGATTTAATGCGTGATGCAGAATCTAAACTTGCCCGTGCAAAAAGCAAAAAAACTCTTCATCCAAAAGCAGCTGCGCGCAAAATAAGCCGTCTTGCAAAAAAAGTGGCAGCAGCTAAAAAAGCAAAAAGCGCAAAAAAATAAAATTGTTTTTTTTGTAGCGATAAGGAGCAGTGAAAACTTTAATGTGTTCGCTGCTTTTTTTCATTGTATTAGTTTAATACCGTAGTAGAGTGCGTTCTTTTATCGGCAATATACTAATTTGCCACTGGTGTTTCTTGTTGATCTTGCATAGTGCGGTAATTGACCAAGAATTTCTTTGCTACTTTGGTTGCTTCTTTTGATGACCCAACATTTTCGATTAATAATACCATGACCAATGGCGTGCTTTTTTTGTAACGAAAATAGGCAGCAAACCATGCATGTTCTAAGTACGCGGGGGCATTTCCTCCAGCTTCTTGTTTTTCTAATGAAATTGTTTGCGCAGTTCCTGTTTTTGCATACACTTTCAAATTTTTTATTTTGTTGACACGTTGTGCAGTACCTTGTGCGACGACCTCTTTCATCGTTTTTTTTAGAAATGTACGTGTTTCCGGTTTTATTGCAAGTGGCTGAGTACAAATTGGTTCATGAACAATAATGCGTGGTGTAACCAAATAACCGGCAAAAATACTTGAAATCATCCGTGCAATTTGAAGTGGGGTAACCAGTAAATAACTTTGTCCAATTACCGCCGACAAATTTTCGCCAGGCCACCATGGTTCACCCTTAACCCGCCGTTTCCATTCGGTTGAAGGAACCAAACCTGTTTGTTCTGGGAACATAATATTGGTATTCTGACCAAGCCCAAATCGCTGTGCATAATCTGCGAGCGTATCGATTGAGACTCGTTTTGCAATTTCAAAAAACAAAATATTGCATGATTGTGCAACCGCTTCTTGAATTGAAAGCGAGCCGTGGCCTTCATGTTTTGCGCAATGGTATTTGCGCCCGCGAAACCGCGTAAACCCTTTGCAGTAGGTAGTTGTTTCAGGGGTAATAATCTTATTTTCGAGTGCTGCACTAAGCGTTACCAATTTAAAAGGCGATGCCGGCGGGTAGCAACACAACATGCGATTTAAAAAAGGTTGTTTTGCTTGCAATTCTTGCCATTGATTAAGCGAAATCGTCTCGAGAAAAACGGACGGATCAAAAGCAGGCCGGGAAACTGCCGCGTGAATTGCACCCGTGTGTGGATCCATGACTAACAAGCAACCTGCTTGGTCGGCTGGAAATGCTTCTTCAGCTAAATCTTGCACAGCAAGATCGAGAGTGGTGATAATGTCTTGGCCAGCAAGTGCTTTGGTTATTTCTTGTGCATAGAGATTGGTGCCCAACGAATTCATCGTTTTGATCATCATGCCTTCTTGGCCACGCAGTGTTGGCTCCAGCATTTTCTCAATTCCCATTTTTCCGGTCATCCGTTGGTCAATCGTACTAATATAGCCAATCACATGACTGGCTTTGGAGCCGTGCGGATAGCACCGTTTGAGTTGAGTGGTGATTGAAATGTTGGGATTATCAGGAAACAGTTCGGTGATTTTGCTGAGCTGTTCAAATGAAGCATTTGAACATAACAATGTTTCTTTTGATGTGCGTTCGACAAATTTAATGTTAGTAAGCAAAGTGGAATCAAGTTCAATAGAAATTAATTGTGCAACTTGTTCTAACAGCATTTTTTGTTCTGCCGATAGTGTTTTATTTCCGGTTCCGCGCCAATAAATATTGGTAATGGGTTTATTCGTTGCTAATAATCGACCATGACAATCAAGAATATTTCCTCGCCTTGAATTTACTTTTTCGGTGCGCAAAAAATTATTTTGTGCCCGTTTGTATAGTTCTTGATTGAGATACACTTGCAAATAAATAAGACGTACAATAATAACCGAAAAAGCTATCAGATAAATGAGACTGATAATTTTAATTTTTTTTAATGATGAAACTGATGATTCCATATTATTTTATTCTGATTCTGTCTCGAATTTGTTTAATGGGTGGAGAGTATCGCACAGTTCGCTCAACTGCTGAGTTGTCACATGCGTATATTTTTCGGTGCTTGCGAGCGTTTTATGGCCAAGTAATTCTTGCACCACGCGCAAATCAACTCCTTGATTGAGTAAATGAGTAGCAAAGGAGTGGCGCAGTTTGTGTGGCGTGATTGCTTTTTTTATTTTTAAAAAGGTGCGAAACATTTCGATTATTCGTTGTACCGAACGTGGCGTGAGTGGTTCTTGCCGATTGTTAAGAAATAATTTTTCTTGCTGATTGGTTGCTTCTGGTCGTTCATGTTGCAAATAGGTGAGAATTTTTTCTTTCGCTTTTTGTCCAAAAAGAGCAATCCGTTCTTTTCTTCCTTTACCGTAAATGCGAATTGTTTTTTGCTCGAGATCAATGTCACCAAATTTTATTGCAACTAATTCAGAGCAACGAATGCCGGTGGCATAGAGCAGTTCAAATATTGCTTTATCCCGGTAGGGGCGGCGCGTTGGTAAGTCTTGTAATTTAATGGTGTCGAGCAAATAAAAAATTTCATCAATGCTCAAATATTCAGGTAGTTTTTTATCAAGGCGCGGTCGGGTTAATGAAATAGAAAGAGAAATGCCGCATGTTTTGAGATATTCGATAAACGATTGCATTGAAGAAATTTTGCGTGCAATTGATGTTTTTTCAACTTGTTGATGATAAAGAGCAACGCAATAACGTTCAAAAGCTCGAGAAATAGGAATTGCTTGTTTTTCAGTTGAATTAATTGTGTTCCAAAATGCACCGAATCTGCGCAAATCAGTTTGATAAGCGCGAACAGTATGCGGTGATAAATTGCGCTCGATTTGCAAATAGCGTAAAAACTCTGCTCCTTTTTTTTCAAATTCGGTATGATTCATAGCATCCTTTTTTGATTTCATGTACAACATAAAAGAACGGTTATAATTTAGCAACAGAAAAAGGAAGGCAATGAACAGTACGATTGAGTTTTTGTTAGCATTAATTGTATGGATGATTTTTATAAGTGTGCTCTGTGCGCAGCTCATTAAAAATTTTCGTTCCAAATGTAGCAGTGGAATAAGTGATCAATTTTTATTTGGGTGTCTCAATCTGAATGGACTGTGCCTTCTTTTTATTTTTTCGCGACATATTTCAGTCATGTACGAAATGATGGGTGTTGTCACACTGTGTTTTGTGTGTGCTCTTATTGTACAGCGAATTGTGTATCATGTTCCCGATTCACTGCTGTTTTTTTATGGTGTGTTGATTAATTGTACAGCTCTTCTCATGAGTGCACCGTATTTATTATTGCGATAAAAAAAATCGTTAGATTAATTTGTACACCTTACAGCGTCGATTGACAGACGATCGATTGACTCCTAAAAATTGCGCAATTTGGTTTTGATTACCAAATTTTTGCCACAACAATGCCATGATCTTAGGGTCTCTCAACGCTTTTTTTCCCAATCGTGCTGCGTGGACGAGTTCCGGGTCGGTGACATTAAACCCAGGATCAAAGTGCGATTCGTGATAAATATTATTCTTTTTTGATTTATGAACTAAAAACTGTTCAATTTTGGCTTTTAGTTCATGCAAACTGAGCGGTCGCATATTTACGATCCGATTTGTTTCGTGATCGGTGAGTTCTAATAAGCTTTTGAACGGTTGCGCCTTAATTGCTTGCTCAGTTAATGCATGGGTAAGATCGGTTAATTCATGTTCTGATAATTGTGCAAGGGGTGGAAACGAAAGAGTGGCTTGTTTTAATTCAGCAAAGAGTTCAGTTGAAAATTTACGCTCTTGCACTAACGTGGCAAGATCTTGATTGGTGGAGCAAATAATCCGTACATTGATCGAATTTCTCTGCTCACTTCTAAAACGGCGTGAAATACCATACTTGATACATTCAGCTAAATAGAGCTGAGTTTCTTGTTGTAAAAAATGAACGTTTTGAATAAAAAGTGTTCCCGTGTTGTGTAATTTTTCAAGCAATGGCGTATCATTAGTACCCCCAAACAGTTGACTGAGCCCAAAAAGTTTGAATCCAGTCTCGTTATTTTTTTCCGGAGCGGTGAGTGTGATAATGTGCAGTGTTTCGCGCAAACTAATATGATGAATAATTTCAGCTAATGCGAGTCCATCTTCCTGTGCCAGATCAAGCAATAGCGCTTTTTTGGTCAGAGCGAGTTTTAACAGTTCAATTTTAAATTGTAGCAACCGTGGTGAACTGCTTGGAATAAGTTGGTTGATAAGTGTTCCTGAGTGGGTTGTTTCAAGGTATAAAACATAGTCCCATTCACTTGGATTGGATATTTTTTCAAACTGATTTTTTAGAATATCGGCGATTTCTGGATAATATACCATAATGATGACCGAGTTTTCATCAAGGTGAGCAAGCGCAGCTAAGACAAGTTTATTACCCTGTGAATCGGTAGTAAACATTGTTTGGCTGCTTTTGTATTCTTGTACTTGAGTTGCCACAGATTTAAGAGCTTTGGTTAACGGATGGCCTTCTAGAGCATTTGGATTCATGCCAATCAACTCTTTTGCGGCCTGGTTACCAAAATTAAACCGACGATTTTTGTAAAAAATTAGACCGATTTTGCGCTGTTGTGTGGTACGCAAAAAAGATTGAATACTTTCTTTGTACTGATTGATTTCTTGATGCTTGCGATATAACTCTTCTTGCATCTGTTTTTCACGTTCCATGGCGTTTTCAAGATTGCGGTTTTGCATCAAGTGCACCACATTGCTCACATAGCTTGCAAATACAACCATTTCATCACGTTCGATGCGGCTGTAAAATGCATTTGGGCGGGAATTGCGATCTACAATTATGTAACCAATAATCGAATCTCTAAAATAAATTGGTAAAAATATATCGGCATCAATATGATTCATGAAATTAACAAGTTGCGTGCCTTGTGGCGTATCTTCATAAAAATTGGTAAATGCAATTTCATCTGCAATTATAATTTTATTTTTACGCAAAAAGGTAGCGATCGTATTGTCTGGCTGATCATGCGATGAGATGAAATGTTCGACAATTGCTTCGCGACCAAACGCCATTTTATATTCATCGGAAGTTTTTTCATTGGTTAATTTGCGCACATGGAGAAAAATGCGGTTCGCTTGCAAACGAAACGCATTTTTGAAAAATGAACTGGAAATATGAGTCAACTCTTGTTTAGTGAGCGCAGAGCTTAACTGTTCAAGGACATCTTTAAAATCGTCAATAAAATTAAAACCGGTTGATGCATATACGTGGGTTTGAAAGTTCAAAAAACGCAATCCGATGATTTGTTTTACGGTAAAATAGAGCCCAAAGGTGAGCAGCATCGTAGAAATACTGACAACAGCAAAATTATTCGCGGTGTATGTTTGAGAAAAAGTGAACGGAAAAATTTGAATAAAATCAAAAAAGAGCTGAGGAACAATAATAAATTGAATCAAAAGCTTTAATTGTTTTTTTAAAATTGTTGGCACCGAAACTAATCGAGTTTTGTGCAGAACAATAAAGATGCTTGGAAGAACTAAAAAGAAAATGTAATACGAGCTAAAAGGAAACAAAAAATTAAGTTCAAAGGCTGGTCGATTTTGCGCTTCTTCAAATTGAAAAATTGCTAAATAAATAAAAGTACTAGAGATGAGTGCGCTGACAATCATCAATCCTTTTTGATATAAATGAAGCTTATAATTTTTTTCGGTCAAACTTTCGATAAAAAGACCTAGAGATTGATATTGTACAATAGTCATAGCCCAAGCTAACCGAATGAGACAAATAAGCTGTCGACTACAAGAAACAAAAAAAAGCCGGTTCGAATTGAAGAGGATCCATGAAGCATCTGAAAACATTGCTCCGGCAAGTACGGGTAATAAAAAGAACCAAGGAGGTTGGAGTTTAGGTGCCCGAATTCCATACAAAATTGTCATGATGAGCAACCAAAATTTAAACAAAAAAGAAACTGAAACGGCAACAAGAAGAACAGGATAACTATTAATAAATTTGAAAATTGAAACTAATAGATCAAACATGTTTTTTTCTTGAATTTATGCGGTGGAAAAATTATATTAACGGTGAATAGTTTAATTTATGTAATCTTAAATGAAAAGGACTAAGAATGTTGTCATTGAACAGATTAATGGTTTCATTATTAAGTATAGTTCTTATTTTAGGGCAAATTCCACCAGTAAGTGGCGGATGAATATTGCCTCATAATAAGGATAATTTTTTGATCGACCGTTATTTATGACGGTCGATTTTTTTTCATGAAAATAATGTGAGGAATTAAAAATGAATGAGACTTTATCTGAATCTATTGCTCGCATTATTTCAATTTTGCGCGAACATTCCAAACAGCTTGGTAAGCCGATGGTATTTCAAATTACCAAGCATTTTGGACGCGATCCATTTTTAGTACTTATTAGTTGCTTACTTAGTTTGCGTACGAGAGATACCGTTACCGGACCAATTTGCATGAAATTATTTGAAATTGCCCGAACACCGGACCAATTTTTAACTATTCCGGTAACTACGCTTGAAAAAAAGATTTATCCGGTCGGTTTTTATCGTCGAAAAGCGCGTCTTTTGCACAGTGTTAGCGCCGATCTTATTGAGCGGTTTGATGGTATAGTACCAAAAACCGAAAAAGATTTGCTCTCGATTAAAGGAGTTGGGAGAAAAACGGCGAATTTAGTGCTTGCAGAAGGGTTTGGTATTCCGGCATTGTGCGTTGACACTCACGTTCACCGTGTTTCCAATAGGCTTGGTATTGTTAAGACCAAAACGCCTGAACAAACCGAAACTGAACTGAAAAAAATTGTACCACAAAGTGAATGGATTAATATCAATCGATGGTTGGTGGTGTGGGGTCAAGAAATTTGTGTCCCAATTTCACCATTTTGTTCACTCTGCCCATTGCGACCGGTTTGCAAACGGGTTGGGGTAAAAAAATCACGTTAATTTATTGCAAAAGAAATAAGCGCTGGTAACGTTTGACCGCTATCAGCGCTTAAATTTTAAAAAGAAAGCTAAGCTTATCTTTTTTTAGCTGCCTTTTTGGTAGCTTTTCTTTTGGTTGCAGCTTTACGTGTAGTTTTACGACGGGTTGCCGCTTTTTTTACAGTTTTTTTCTTCTTCATTGCCATGAGGCACTCCTTTTTTTTAGAAGAACGATTAATGATACATATCATCTTCAATATTCATGTTACAATTTGAGATAAATTAAAGTCAATATTTTTTCTAATTATAAATTGTAAACTGAGTGAATCATGGCAGCATAGTCATGCGTATTTTAAAAATTCGAGAGTATGCTACTGTTTGCATGCTTGTTTGGCTTTTTCCACCAGATCATCAATTGCGATGTTTTGTTCCTGTTTGCCATCGGTATAGCGCAGGGTAATTGTACGTTGCGCCATCTCTTTTTTGCCAACCACCACCATCCAAGGAATTTTTTCTATTTGTGCAGTTTTTATTTTTCCTGAAATCGGGTCTGATGAACTATCGATTTCGGTTCTAATACCACCATCCTGCAATTTATTTGCAATTTCTTGCGCATATTCTTTTTGTTCGTCAGTAATGGTCAGAACCTTTACTTGAGTTGGACATATAAAAAATGGCAGGTGTCCTTTGAAATGTTCGAGCAAAATGCCAAAAAACCGCTCAAGTGAACCGTAAATTGCTCGGTGAATCACTACGGGTCTTGATTTGGTTCCTTGGCTGTTTACGTACAAAAGATCGAAATTTTCTGGAGCAAAAAAATCAACTTGAATGGTGCCACATTGCCATTCGCGTCCCATTGAATCGTTAATTTTGAACTCAATTTTAGGACCGTAAAAAGCTCCTTCACCTTCTTGAATTACGTAGTTCATGTGAGCTTTGTCGAGAGCAGTTTTTAGCGCTTGAGTTGCTTGGTTCCATACAATTTCGCTTCCCATGGCATTGTCTGGCTTTGTTGAGAGTGCAACTTTAATGTCGCTAAATCCGAATCGATTGAAAACGGTCCTGGTTAATTCAATTATTTCTATAATTTGTTGCTCAAGCTGTTCGCTGGTGCAAAAAATATGTGCGTCATCTTGAGTAAAGGCGCGTACGCGGAACAATCCATGTAGAACACCCGATAATTCATGTCGATGAACAAGGCCAAATTCTGCAAATTTGAGGGGCAGTTCTCGATATGAATGAGGTCGTTCTTGATAAAGCAGATATGAACCTGGACAGTTCATTGGTTTGAGTGCGTATCCTTTTTCGTCAATTTTTACAAAATACATATTATCTTTGTAATGTGCATAGTGGCCCGACATTTTCCAGAGTTCGTCAGACAAAATCAGTGGGGTTGCAATTTCTTGATAACCCAGCTTGGTTTGTGTTGTGCGCATATAATCAATGAGCAGATTAACAATTAATTTACCTTTAGGGTGAAAAAACGGAAAACCAACTCCTGCTTCATGAAAAGAAAAAAGATTGAGTTGTTTTCCCAGGCGACGATGATCATACAGCGCAGCGTCTTCTTTTTGTTTTAAAAACGCATCAAGGTCTGCTTGAGAATAAAATGCGGTGCCGGTGATTCGCTGCAGTGCTTGATTTTTTTTATCAGCTTTCCAATAGGAGCCGGAAATGCTGAATAATTTAAAGTAGTTGATATCACTCGTGCGAGCTACGTGTCCACCTCGGCATAGATCATAAAAATCTCCTTGCTTGGAAAGACCAACAGTGTCGCCCGGAATTTCATCAATCAATTGGAGCTTGAATTTGTTTTTTGCAAATAATTTACGAGCCTCTTCTTTACTAATTTGTGTGTGCGAAAGCGGCAAATCACGTTTTGCAATTTCGTGCATTTTTGCTTCTAAAATTGGTAAATCTTCTTCTTTAAAGTTATTGGCGGGAAGGCAATCATAAAAAAAACCATCTTCCGTTGCGGGACCAATGGTGAGTTGTGTGTCCGGAAAAACCTCAATAACCGCATGAGCAAGTAAATGAGCAGCAGAGTGACGTAGAACTGAAAGATCTTTAACAGAATCGGCCATGAGAATTACCTTCTTTAAAGCGAGATGGTAAAATACCATTTTTTAATAACGTAAGTATACCAAAATTGTTATTTTTTGCTATGAACTCGATTCGGTTTTTGTTGCGCAATAAAAGCATAAAATGAAGATATTTCATTGCGTATGAAAATTGAGTGTGTTACGGTGCAAGCAAAAAGGAAGAGAAGTCCAGAATTTGCAAACAATAAGGAATCCTATGGCAGCAGAGCGTATTTATGTTCTTGACACCAATGTGTTGTTGCATGATCCGGAATCAATCTTTAGTTTCAAAAGTGCTTCAGTTGGCATTCCGGTTTTAGTTCTTGAGGAGCTCGATCGTTTTAAGGGCGAAAGTACCGATCGTGGCTATAATTCTCGGCAAGTGATTCGTTATCTTGATGGGTTGCGGGCTCGCGGTTCATTGCGCGATGGAGTCGAACTGGATAGTGGAGGCACGTTGCGTGTGCTTTTTGCTCCCGACCGCAAAGTTACTATTCCACCTTCGATGAGCTTAAACGTTGTTGATAATTTAATTTTGCTTACCATTTTAGGGCTCAAGCAACTTGGCTACGAAGTTCAATTTATTTCAAAAGATTTAAATGCTCGAGTTAAGGCTGATGTACTTGGCATTGCTGCTCAAGATTATTTGAAAGGGTATATTACTCCCGAAACATTCTACAAAGGGTGGACACATTTTAGTGTTCCTTCAATTTCTCTCAAAAAAGAGATTCCCGTTGAATTGCAGGAAATAGTTGAACACCATCATTTGATTGTGAATGAATTTGTTCTCCTAGAAAGCAATAACAATCCATTTAACTATAGAATTTTTCGTTATTTAGGAAATAAAGAATTTAAACAGGTGAGTATGCCTAATTTAGGGTGGCCGCTTGAGGCACGCAATGTGCAACAAATAATGGCACTTGATTTGCTTTTTGATGATCGCGTGCAATTGGTAACATTGCTCGGACCTGCTGGAACAGGAAAAACATTTTTAGCGCTGCTTGCTGGTATTTATCAGATTTTGCAACAAGATCAGTACGAAAAAATGCTTGTTTCGCGTCCCGTGATTCCACTCGGGCCTGATATTGGTTATTTACCTGGTACTATTCAAGAAAAACTACATAGTTGGATGCAGCCAATTTATGATAACATGGATTTTATTACGCACACGGTAAATCGTGGTCGACAAGAAGAGATGTATGAACATGAAGTTCCAGTGTATTCAGGAAAACGAAGTGATCGTCATAAACAAAAAAAGAAATTTGAACGTCACGAAAAACTTGCGCCGCTTGATCAACTGATAAAAGATGGTAAAATTAGCCTTGAAGCGATCACCTACATGCGTGGAAGATCGATTCCGTATCAATATATTTTGATTGATGAAGTGCAAAATTTAACACCGCATGAAGTTAAAACACTCATCAGTCGAGTCGGACAAGGAAGTAAGATAATTTTAGCAGGCGATCCGTATCAAATCGATTCGCCCTATCTTGATTTTAGCAGTAACGGTGTGGTGGTTGCCACGAATAAATTTAAAGGGCAATCGCTCTTTGGTACCGTATTCTTGCACAGCAGTGAACGTAGTCTTTTAAGTCGATTGGTCAGTGAAATATGGTAAAAACACAATTAAGATACATCTTTATTTTGATTATGAGTTTGATTGCACAGAGTGCTTTGGCAATGAATAATTCATGCTGTTTAGAATGCAAGCAGCCGATGTTGTTTAAATCGGAGAATTTTTATGTACCGTGTTCTAATCTGGGAAAAGAACACGCATTCCATTTAAGTTGTTTGGCAAAAAAACTAACGATAACCGATAATTGCAAATGCCCAGTTTGTGACAAAATGATTACCATGAACCAACGCATAGAAATTGCTCAAATACAGCAAGCGCGAGGTAAGGAGCTGAAACTGCTTGGTAACCTTGAGCGTGAAATAGTACAGACTTCTCTGAGCGAAAAAAAATTGCAAGATGCAAAAAATGAGATTGCTCAAGCAAAAAAAGAAAATAGAGAACTGCACGAACGTTTTATGTTTTTGACAAGAATATTGGCAGAAGCGATTAAAGAGAAAGCACATATTGCTCCTGTACAAATTATTTCTGTGAGCGAGAAGAAAAAAATAGATGATTAAAAACGTGTATTAAAAATAAGTGATTTATATGAAAACTAAAAACGCGATTCTTTTTTTTGTATGCATTGTAGTGAGCAATGCATGTGCAATGGAAAATGATACAAATCGTTCTACAGGAAAGGATCGACATCTTACCTACGAACAATTGGTCGAAAAAAATCGTGAACTTCAAGAAGAACTTGTGAAAGTAAGAATTGAGCGCAAACATCAAGAGGAAATTTTAAATAATCGTTTGGAACAGATCAAGAAGCTACTTATTGAGATTACAACGAAAGCGGCAGATGCTGCTCGGTCCAATAACAATTAATAACGAATTAAAGATTTAATAATTTTAAGCGCTCAGCAATGAGCGCTTTTTTGTTATAAATGTTCCCATAGAAAATTTTATAAGAATAATATATGGTAATTAATGTGATATAATTACTATCAAAATACAGGGTGGGATTTTATGTATTACTTTTTTTCAATGTTGTTTATTTTTATCTGTGTACATGAAAAAATTAATGCGACATTACCAAATCGTCCGACTTTTAATTGCATTGATGGCAAATTTGGTTGCTCGCCTAGTGAGCATAAAAATTTTTTAGAGAAGACACAAATTGGAAAATTAGTTCAACATTCTCAAATAGATAGGGAACTTTTAGAAAAAAAACAATTAATAAAAAGCCCATTCCGTATTCAAGAAACAAAAAAAATTGTTGAGTATTGTTCTAATCCATATGAAACAGTTAAATCATTACCTGCTAATCTTGAAGATTTAACAAAACTGTGGATAGCGATAGAATATTGTCAACCTGCAAATCAATTAAACAACAATAGTAAGAATAATAATGAGAAGTTCTTTTCAACATTAAAAAAAGAGCTGGTTTTTAAATTAGCGCAGCATCTTTATGCAAATGTAACTCCTGAAAATATTGATACAGTAAAAATGTCGGAGCTGCCAGATAGGCTATCAAAACGTGTTAATAAGGAAATTGGTGCATTATACGCAATACAATCATTAAAGACTGATTTTCTTCTATCGTCGGCACATCAAGTAAGTCTCGGTGAGTTAAAGCTACGTCTTAATTTTGAAGGTGACAAAGTAGTTCTGACAAATAAAGTGGCAGATAATGGGATGATTGTTGATAAGAATGGAGCTGTTCTTGGAGCATTTGTTGCATCGGAAAAAAATGCAGTGACTGCTTTTGGACAAAATGGTATTTTCGCTTATCCAACAAAGAACAATGCAAACAATCAAGATTGCGTTATCGTGAATAATTTGGGCACGCAAGGACAATTAGCTACCATTGATTTTGGACAGGGCTCAGTATGCCGCATGAAATTCAGTCCAGATTCGACCAAGTTAGCAATCGTGGCAAATCAACTTGCATTATGGGATGCAAATAATAATTCAACGACCTTGTTTCCGATACAAAGTAATTTACAAAAATACGAAATTAGTTTTGGACAAGGATATCTGGGAGTTTGTAGCGCAACCGGAGATTGTTTTATCATTGATACTGCTACCAAACAAGTGATAAAAGATTTTAGAATGGAAGCAGAAAAAATAGTTTCGCTTTCATTTGAACCCAATAGTAACAAGTATGTAACATTAGATCAGAAAGGTTGCGTTTATCTCCGACAACTTAATTCAGCTCATAAAGAGGAACTTTTTGTGCAAGAAAGTGGCAATGGAGCTCTTTCTTTTTCCCGCAATGGGTACGTGATTGGTCAATTTGAAAAAAAGATTGATACAAATCC
>CAZUJC010000024.1:0-13103 GCA_964620245.1 uncultured Pseudomonadota bacterium
TTCAGTTTGAGCATAGAGTAAATCATGAATTATCGCATGGCAATTTTTGTTAATACGTGCCAAAGCGGCTATCGGTCTTAATAGCGCTAAGGGATGTGTAGTTTCATTGGTTGAGGTAAGAAAAAATTTTGCAATAAGTGGCATCAAATCTACCGAACAAAACAGGTCTGACATGCACTGAGTTGACTTGCATGAAAAAATAAAAAAAATGAATAACAATTTTTTCATGGTTACAGTGTACTGGGTAGCTTGTAGCAAGCGCAATAAAATTATTTTTATGGGACATTAAACTATTTGAGTTTCCCCATTGCAATATCTTCACACAAAAGTTGCCAAAAAAGTTCATCATGTATCGGTAGATAATAATTTCTAATGGTAGGGTATCCCCAATTGTATTTAAAATCGCCGGTATCGGCAATTGTGATCAGAGTGAACTTTAGCTTAGGAAATTTTTTATGCAAAAGACGATCAAGTTCGATTGCTTGGCTCTTGGAAATATCAAGATAACGAATGAAATAAACATGCTTATTGTAAGCTGCAATGTCTTTAAAGCGATTAATACGTCGTTGATATTTATCGGCGAACCTTTCATGCCGTTGTGCAATAGTTGCTCGATGATTATTGGGAAAATCGTGAATAAAAAACATGCCCGATTTTTTATCTAAGACCCAGCTTTCATATTTACTCACTCTTATAAGTGCTAATTTAGCTAAAAAATTTTTTACGGCGTCACTATAATACTGTTCAGTTGATGGAACTAAATTTTCTTTTTTAAAATAATTTTTAAAGTCGGCTTTTATAAACTCATGTAACGCGGGATAGGGTGTTAAGCACCAATCAAATGGGAATGCTAAATCTCTCAAATCATGTTTTCTGGTAAAGGTAGCGGGGTGGCAATTAACACCTAATGAAATTACGATAAAATCGTGGCGAGAATAAATTCCGGGTTCTTCGCCAATGAATACTGTTGCTTCAATTGAAGAATTAATTAAAAAAAATAGCCAAAAAGTGGAGGCGAAACGAACTATTTTCATGTTAGCTCTTTCCTATGAAATTAAAATTTGTTGTTGCAAAAAAAGAGTCACTATTTGTTGCCTTAAGGTAAAATAATAGCCATAAACTAGTGAATGATTCAATGATTAGGAAGATAATGATTTTTTATTTTTTTGGTGATCATTAACCAGAACTGGTAAAAACTCAAAAAGCTAATAAAGGGTTGCATAAATTTGTCAAAAATAATTGACTGGTGAATTTGATTGCTCTAGAATGAATATATCTTCATTTCCATAGTCTGAAAGAATAGTACCGTGAAAATTGCAGTGATGTGTTCTCGACTTACCAAGAAATAAGACGATTTAATAATCGCCTATTTTCTCTTTTTTACTTCTTTTCTTAATTATTCTCTTTTTTGCATAAAAAGTTATGCACAATTTTGTTTATTTATTTGTTTTTCAAAAGGGTACACATGGAAAAAGTACTGCACGTTTCGCATATCAATAAAAAATATATTATTGGTGGTAAAGAAGTGTATGCGCTCAGCAATATTACGCTTGATTTGTTTGCGGGCGAGATTATTACCCTGTTAGGGGTGAATGGTGCTGGTAAAACAACACTTTCATCGATTATTGGTACCCTCAAACCACCAACATCGGGTGATATTCTTTATCGCGGAAAATCGATTTATCACGATCTCATTGCATATCGCCGCATGTTGGGATTTTGCCCGCAAAAACCGAACTTTGAACGGCGATTAACGGTCGAAGAAAACTTAATTTTTAGCGGTCGCTATTTTGGCATGTCTGATGATGCAATTACTGCGCGGGTTGCGTACTTGCTTGCTGAATTCGGGCTCGAAAAATATGCACAATCTTCTCCCGATATTTTATCCGGTGGCTACAAACAGCGATTGTTGATTGCGCGAGCATTAATGCATCAACCCAAAATTTTAATTTTGGATGAGCCAACCGTTGCACTTGATCCCCAGGTACGCCGTGATTTGTGGGAAATGATTGCTTCACTTAAAAAACATGGAATGACCATAATTTTGACAACTCATTATCTTGATGAAGCTGAAGTGCTTTCTGATCGTGTGTGTGTACTTGATAAAGGCTCGATTGTTTTAATTGAAACACCTGATAATCTAAAAAAAATCTATAATAAACAAACCTTAGAAGAAGTGTTTATTCATCTGATCAATCAGCAAGGAGAGGAAAAACAATGATATCGCTCATTTCAGTGTGGACTGCACTAAAAGTTGTTTTATGGCTTACGTGGCGCGATGTGCGTTCATTGTTTAATAGTTTTTGGAGTAATCTTATTGATGCAATCATATTACCGGTGGGAATTCTTTTCATAAGTGAATATGTAATGCCTTTCGTCGGTGTACCAGCCGGTTTTGGATCGTTTGTGCTTGCCAGTTCTGCAATTGGTATGTGTTTTAATTGTACGGGAACCGATGCAGGCGATTTAGTGGCCGATTTAGAATCAAGTAAATCTATTACCTATGAACTTTCGTTGCCAACCACCTACCAGCTCGTGTGCATTAAAACCGGATTAGTGTATGCAATTAAATCGATTATTCTGAATATATTCATTTTTCCGGTCGGTTTTTTGTTTTTGCCAAGTTTTAGATTTGCACAATTTTCGCTTTTAAAATTCGTGATTACCTATGTAAGTGCCAATATCATGTTTGGTTTTTTTGCGTTGTGCGTGGCGTTGTGGGTGAAAGATTCACTTGGGTATGGTCGATTTTGGATTAGATGGGGATGGCTTCTTTTTACCATAGGTGGATTTCAATTTTCGTGGATTATTATGTACCAAGCAGTGCCAAAGGTGGCGGTGCTTAACCTCTTTAATCCATTGGTGTATGCGTTTGAGGGGATGCGTGCAGCAACGCTGGGTCAGCCAGGTTTTATACATTTTGGCATTTGCATGGCAGCTCTTTGGATATCTATTGGTGTATTTGTATTGGGCTCACTTTATTTGTTTAAAAAAAGGCTTGATTGCATTTAGCTGTTTTTGACAAACTGCAACATATTTGATACCTTGAAAATGGAATTTTGTTCGATTTAAAGAGTTTTTAGGGGTTATTATGAATAATTCTGTTGCAGCTTTGTTGCTGGTTATTGCAATGCCGGTGTTGAGCATGGAGCAGTCTGAAAAGGAACGCTTTAAGCGAAAACTAGCCAGTTTGCACGAAGAAATTGAAAATTATCGGTTTCCTGACACCAATGTGCCTGAAGCAACGAAAAATTTATTTGTTGCTATAGAAAAAAATAACGTAAATCATGCGGTTACTGAAATTCAATTGTATGGAGCAGATGTTAATGGTGAATTAAATTGTAAATCGCCATTGATTGCTGCTATTGATAAGCGAAGCACTTCTATGGTTCAAATGCTTATGAATAATGGAGCAGATCCAAAGAAGGTCTCTCTTGGTGTAACGCCCATACAATATGTCAAGAACCTCAGAGAAATGCATGAAGGTAATAGTTACGGATTAGGAAGTGCCGAGTTACGTGAAATCGATTTCAAATTAAACCGTAGTAACTTTACAAATTAGTTGGTTTGATCAATACTAAATGAGTAAAAATAATAACCGTCAGTACAGGTAAAGCTATGAAAAAAGATTTCCATCCAGAATTACATGAAGTAACCGCTCGTTGTGCCTGTGGTTACGCACTAAGAACATCTTCGACAGATTCAGATTTGAGTGTATCAATTTGTTCGAACTGTCATCCGTTCTATACCGGTTCGCAACGAGTAATTGATACTGCGGGTCGTATCGAAAAGTTCGACAAGCGTTATAACAAACAAGACAAAAAAAAATAAGCAGCTATGGAAATACCCTGGCAAGCATTAAAAATAAGATTTGAGGAGCTGAATAATCAGCTCCTTTCTCTTTCTCTCGATTACGCAAAGCGCCAAGAGTTGCAACGAGAACATTCTCGGTTGTCAACCTTACTTGAAAAGCATGCGTCAATTGAAAAACTCAGTGCAGAGATTGCGCAAGCTCAAAAAGAGGCAAATACCAATACAGATCCTGAAATGAAACTTCTTTTTCAGGATGAAGTGCAGGAGCTCGAAAGTAAGCTTAAAGTTCATCAAATAGCACTTGATGAAATGCTCTATCCAGCAAATAAACTCGACGACCGCTCGGTCTTTTTAGAAATTCGTGGTGGTACCGGGGGCCAGGAAGCGGCACTTTTTGCTGCGGATCTCCTTAAAATGTACACAAATTATGCACTTAAAAAAGGCTGGCAGGTTTCGCTGGTTGATATGAGTGAAACTGACTTGGGTGGTATTCGTGAAGCAACTTTGCACATTCAAGGATCGCGCGTGTATGGTCATTTAAAACACGAAGCTGGTGTGCATCGTGTTCAACGTGTACCAAAGACAGAAACTTCGGGCCGTGTGCATACCTCAACTGCAACCGTGGCCGTTCTTCCTGAGGCTGAGGAAGTCGAACTTGCTATTTCTCCTTCAGATTTGCGCATCGACACCTACCGCGCAGGTGGTGCAGGTGGACAGCATGTTAATAAAACCGATTCAGCAGTGCGCATTACTCATTTACCAACCAATATTGTGGTTGCGTGCCAAGAAGAACGTTCGCAGCACAAAAATCGTGCAAAAGCGATGAAAATGTTACAATCACGCTTGCTTGCCGCTCAACAAGAGAAGCAAGAACTTGAAGAAAGCCAAAAACGAAAAGAGATGGTAGGTACTGGAATGCGAGCTGAAAAGGTGCGCACCTATAATTATCCTCAAAATCGTGTTACCGATCATCAAGTTGACGTTACGCTCAAAAAATTGGACATGGTCATGGAAGGTGATCTTGACGATATTATACAAGCACTCATGATCAAAGAACATGAAGATCGTCGCAAAAAAGCACTCATTTAATCATTGAGCTCATTTTCATTTGAGTTATACTTAAACAACAATTTTTGCCTCACCATTATACGCTTACTGGAGCATTGCGATGATTTTTGATTATTTTCTTGAACATAATCGATACATGAACATTATTGGTATTTTTGTTGTTCTGGCGATTGCGTTTTTATTTTCCAAAAATCGTCGTGCCATAAATTATAAATTAATCATCAATGCTCTTATTCTCCAGATTATAATTGGTTTAATTACGTTGCGAACGGGAGTTGGACAGCGGATTGTACAATCAATTGCTCATGCAGTGACAGCGGTGTACCGCTGTGCTGATGCAGGAGCTTCATTTGTCTTTGGTAATTTAAACAATCCAACGTTGCCGTGGGGATTTATTTTTGCGATCAAAGTGCTACCGATTATTATTTTTTTTGGTGCACTGATGGCCATTTTATTTCACTACGGTATCATTCAACGAATTGTTGCACTCATTGGGTATTGTGTCCAACCGTTTCTAGGAACTTCTGGTGCTGAAACATTATGCGCCGTTGCCAATAGTTTTTTGGGTCAAACAGAGGCACCGTTGCTTATTCGCAACTATTTGAGCTCAATGACAAAATCTGAAATATTGGTAGTTATGGTGAGTGGCATGGGCACCGTGAGTGGTGCTATTTTAGCAGTTTTTGGTGAGATGGGCGTTCCAATGGTGCATTTACTGACTGCAAGCGTGATGGCAATTCCTGGTTCAATTTTGATTGCAAAAATATTGTTGCCGGAAGAAGAAAAAACAAAAACAGGTGCGGGTATTGAAGTTGAGCCTGAAAAAACAACAGGTACTGTTTTTGATGCAATTTCTACCGGAACGACCGATGGTATGTATTTGGCACTCAACGTTGGCGCGATGCTTATTTCATTTCTCTCATTAATTGCTCTGGTTAATTATATACTCGGATTAACTTCATCAACTGTTAACTATTATTTGGCTGATGTTAATCTTCACATACCTCATTTAAGTTTGAACTATATATTTTCCCGTTTGTTTTCACCATTTGGTTATTTACTTGGGTTTACCGGCAATGATGCGTTAAAGGCAGGTGAATTGCTTGGTACAAAAGTGACTATTAACGAACTGATTGCCTACAGCGAAATGGTGAAAATGGATCTGTCTGCGCGTGTTAATTCGATTATGACCTATGCATTGTGTGGTTTTTCAAATTTTTCATGCATTGGTATTCAAATTGGTGGTATTGGTGCACTTGTACCAGCAAAACGTGCGCTCTTGTGTCAACTTGGGCTTTATGCAGTTCTTGGTGGATCACTTTCCAATCTACTATCAGCGCTGATTGCTGGATTGCTTCTTTGATCGGGGTGAGCAAGAAGCGCAATGGTATTATTGTGAATAATATCAAGCCCGAGAGCGTGATATTCTAATACTTTTGTCGGGCGCGAAATCCAATTGAGGAGGTGCGGTTCGCGAAAAATAATGCCGTAATCTCCTGCAGCTAAAATGGAATATATTTCTTGATGTGGCACTGAAATAATGCGATACGAATAAGGATTAATTTCGTGCTTCGTTATCAATTGTTCAAATAGTTTGATTTCATGTGTCACCACAAGCAAAAATGCATTTTTTTGTATCGCCAACTTTTTTTTAAAAAAAATAATTGTTTCTTCTGGACACTGCCACCTTTTTGCTGAACCGTTGTAGCAATACACCGGTGCATTGAGATCAATTTTTAATTGGGTACGCATGGACAGGCGCCACACGTTTTTTTCTTGCTGAGAAATTAATTTTGGAAAATCGTACTCTGCGAGAGTGATTTTTTCTGGATTGGTATGAAAAAATTTAATCAAATAGTCTTTCAGTGCACTGCTCACCGCTTGAATAGTAATTTTGCAGTGAGAATCAATTGGTGAATATACGGTGCGTTCAAGCTGTTCAAACAACTGTGCACGAAAAGTGTGAAGCAACTTTTGTATTCCTTTCTTTTTTGCATGAATGTACCGATATTCTTCTGCCAACAAACCGCGTGCCTGAATAGTAATCTGCACACATGAACTGTTTTGCGCAGCACCTAAACTTAAATAACCGGCAAGCGGGCCGCGTGCAATAAGATCATAAGATGACAGAAGCGCGAGCACTTTTTTGAGCGAACGAATGGCGAATATTAAACTCCAGCGCCCGATAAATGGATATTTTTTGAGCAATACAACGGTACAGAATGGTAAAGATAACTGAATGCGGTGTGGTTTATTTTCAAAACTAACCACATACATTTTTTTGTGTGGATGGGCGTGATGCTCTGCGCGCAACGGTGCCACTACCTGGCTTTCAAACACAGAGTTTTCAATGCCATCATACAGAACAAATACCAGTGCATTTTTCTCGTTTAGCATAGAACATATATTATTTGTTAAGTGGATTTATCCAGCGATCTATTCGTTCTTCAACAATGTTCCAATCAATTTGTGTGAAAAAAACATCAAGATAGGCAGCGCGTTTGATACCAAAATCGATCATGTAGGCGTGTTCGTACACATCAAGCACCAGGAGGGGCAGTGCGAGCACTGGAACTGTTTGGTTGTGTGCTTCAAGTACGTAATTGTGAATTAAATGGTCGTCAAGACTGTAGGCAGTTAATACCCAGCCATGAGAACAAAGCGCTGCAGCCATCAAATCGTTTTTAAACTGCTCAAATGAACCGAACGATTTTTCAATTAATTGATTCATTTGCGGACCGACCGATGAACCTGAATTACTCATATTTTCAAAATAAAGTTCATGTAATAGGGAACCGTTGAGAGCATAGGTTTCTGCTATTTTAAGAGCACGGTAGGCAGAATAGGTTCTATTTTGATTGCTCAAATCAACATCGGTTAATTTTTGCGCAATTTCATTTCGTTTTTGTACGTATCCTTCATACAACGTATTATGCTCATCGAGTTGTTTTGCGCTTAATCCTTTAATTTTTTGCCCTAAGTTAAAGTTTTTTTTTGAATACAGAGGTGGGGTTGGAAATGGCGTGCGAGTTACCGTGCGTGATGGAAAAGCTGGACAACTTTGTTGTTCGGCTATTTCTTGTTGAAGATTAAAACGTCCTGACGAAAAAAATAAAATAATGCCAACAATAATCACAAGTGCTGCAATACCAAGCCCGAATTTTTTTATCATAGAGTTCTCCTTTTTTTATTTTATCGATGACTGTAGCGTAACAGTCAAAATAATAAAAATCTAGAAATCGCATCTCTGGGTGCAGATTATGGAAATTTGTGAAATTGTTGTGGTACAGTGAAAAAAAATGGTCGAAGAAAAATGTGAGGTATTCTAATGCAGAAAAATAATTATTATCTTGCGAAATTGTTTTTGGCAAATTGTTTGTTTTTTGTAAGTGGAGGTTATGCCATGAAGTTAATGAGTCCTGCTTTTAAGCACGGTCAACCAATAGGTCAACGATATACGTGTGATGGGCAAGATGCATCCCCAGAATTGTTGTGGGAGGGGGTGCCACCAAAAACCAAGAGCTTTGTTCTCATTGTCGATGACCCTGATGCGCCAAAAAAAACATGGGTACATTGGTTAGTGTACAATATTCCAGCAACAGTGCGGCGACTTGAAGAAAATGTGCGTGTTTCATCGCTTGGTGGCGCGCAAGAAGGTGTTTCCGATTCGGGAAAACCACAGTTTTACGGACCGTGTCCACCAAAAGGTGAACATCGTTATTTCTTCAAATTGTTTGCTTTGGATGCAATGCTTACTTTGCCATCTCGACCCACTGTTGATCAATTGATGAAAGCAATGAAGGGGCATGTGCTGGATAAGGCTGAGTTGATGGGGACCTATAAACGATCAAAATAAAAAAAATTGGGGAAGAAAACTTCCCCAATTTTTACGCGTAATCTTCTTTATCCCAGCCAGCTTCTTTTTCAGCTAATGGACCCGAAATACGTTTTTCATTTTGAGCTACAATTGTTGAACATTCTTGAGTGCAGCATTTCTTTCTGCGGCCACATTCAGGCAAAAGAGTAATGGCAGTTAATGCAAGAGCAATAATAAATAATTTTTTCATATTAATTCTCATGGTATAGTGTTAAAAATAATTGTACTCAATTAGTGCATAGTGTAAGAAAAATAGATTTTTTTACAAGACAAAGAATAATTATCATTGAATGTTAAAGGATTGCATGCAATATATTCGTTTTTTTTCAGAAATTGGAATGAGCGATGTGCCGACAGTTGGTGGTAAAACTGCGTCACTGGGTGAAATGTTGAATTCATTGAGCAAAAAACACATTCGAGTTCCGAATGGATTTGCAATTGTTGTCGATGCTTATTGGTATTTTTTGAAATACAATAATTTAACTGAAACAATTGCTCAATTACTCAACCAAATAAATGAAAAAACCGATTTAGAATTATTAAAAAAAAATGGTTCACAGATTCGATCACTCATCGAACACGGTACATTGCCTGAAGATCTTGCTGCTGAAATTGTTCAAGCGTATAAAAAATTAAGTATGATGTATGAACAAAAAACATGCGATGTTGCGGTGCGCTCTTCGGCAACTGCTGAAGATTTACCAGGCGCATCTTTTGCAGGACAACAGGAAACTTTTTTAAATATTAAAGGTGAACAAGAATTGCTCAAAGCTTGTCTTTCAAGTTTTGCTTCATTGTTTACTGATCGCTCGATTATGTATCGAATCGAAAAAAAGTTTGAACATATGAAGATTGCGCTCTCAATTGCGGTGCAAAAAATGGTGCGGTCAGATAAAGCAAGTTCAGGAGTTTTATTTACGCTGGATACCGAATCAGGTTTTAAAGATGTGGTAATAATCAACGGTTCATGGGGACTTGGTGAGACCATCGTAAAAGGATTAGTGACACCAGATGAATTTTGGGTGCACAAGCCAACGTTTGAACAAGGATTTCGTTCATTAGTAAAAAAACAGCGCGGTTCAAAGCAATTAAAACTGATATATAGTAGAAAGAACAAAACAGGTAGTGTTATTCAACTGAAAACTACAAAAAAAGAGCAGCAACATTTTTGCATTACCGATGACGAAATTTTTGAACTCACCCGTTCGGGTTTAATAATCGAACAACATTATAGTGAACTTCATGGTAAATGGACACCAATGGATGTTGAATGGGCAAAGGATGGCGTTGATGGAAAACTGTATATTGTGCAAGCGCGCCCAGAAACGGTTCATGCATTAGAAAAAAATAAATCTTTTACATCAACCTATCAAATCGATTTACCGGAATCGCAAAGAGACAAATTACGATTGGTAACGGGTCAAAGCATTGGCCAATCGATTGCAACTGGCCAAGCTCGCGTGGTAAATAGCATTAAAGAAGTTGATTCGTTCAATGAAGGTGACATTTTAATTGCACCCATGACCGACCCTGATTGGGTTCCGCTCATGAAAAAAGCAGCGGCTTTGGTTACTGAACGTGGTGGCAGAACGAGTCATGCAGCAATAGTGAGTCGTGAATTAGGAATTCCTGCTATTGTTGGTGCAGCCGATGCGATGAGTTTGCTACAAAATGGTGACGAAGTTACGGTCGACTGTACTCAGGGGTCTCAGGGATATGTGTATCGAGGAATAATTCCATTTAAAAAACAAGAAATCGATATAATGTCATTGACCGAATTACCGGTTGATCTTCTGATAAATATTGCAGAACCTGATCGCGCATTCCATCTTTCATTTTTGCCAATTGATGGTGTTGGTTTGGCTCGAATTGAATTTATTATCAGTAATCGCATCAAAATGCATCCGATGGCAGCTCTTGCCCCGGATAAAATTAAGGATAAAAAAATTCAGAAAGAGATTGCTAATATTGTTGATGGCTATGAAAATGCACGTTCGTTTTTTATAGATTCTTTAGCGCAAGGTGTTGGTGCAATTGCTGCAGCATTGTATCCCAAGCCGGTTGTTGTGCGGTTTTCAGATTTTAAAAGCAACGAATACCGTAATTTAATTGGTGGACAATTGTTTGAGCCACAAGAAGAGAACCCCATGCTTGGGTTGCGTGGAGCTTCTCGCTATTATAGTCCGTTCTATCAGCCAGCTTTTGCTCTTGAATGTCAAGCTATGAAAAAAGCCCGCGAAGAAATGGGTTTTACTAATATTATTTTAATGATTCCATTTGTGCGTACAATTGTTGAAGCGCAAAAAGTAATTAACTTACTTGTGCAGAATGGGCTAGAACGTAATAAAAACGATTTGCAATTGTACATGATGTGCGAAATACCGTCAAATGTGATTTTGATGAAAGAGTTCAGTCAGTTTTTTGATGGTTTTTCGATTGGATCAAACGATTTAACTCAAACAACATTGGCGGTGGATCGTGATTCAGCGCTTCTGGCACCGCTTTTTGACGAACGAGACCCTGCGGTGATGAAAATGTTGAAAATGGCAGTGGAGAGTGCGCGAGAAAATGGTAAACATAGTGGTATTTGCGGCCAAGCACCATCAGATTATCCTGAAATAGGTGATTTTTTAATTAAGATAGGTATCGATTCTATTTCATTAAATCCTGACCAAGTGCTTCCATTTTTATTGCGTTATCGCTCTATGCATGCATAATGCCCCATTACTTGTTCACGCTCTACATTAAAATGTAAACAGCGTTCGCAACGTAATCGCTTGAATGATCTTTGATAACGGTTGCATGGGCAATAACAATCATTCACGTAATAATATTTTTTGTAATCAAATCCATCACAGGTGTCGGTATGTTTGCTGTTATCCATGCAATTTTCATCTGTCTGGATATAACTAATAAAAAAACTACTGATTAAAATTGAAAAATAGAATCTCTTCATATTTTTCCCCTTCATTGTATATATTTGAGTATAAGAAATATTATTTTCAGATTGCAACAAATACGAAAAGTATCAATTGTTGCGATTTGCATTGAATAAAGAGTACGATCAGAAAAAAATAGGAGTTACTCATGAAAATAACAAAAATTATTTGTTTAACCGGGGTTCTATTCGTAGTTGAATTGCGGTGTATGGAACAAGATTTACTGACAAACGAGTTAAACAACTTGCACGAATTGTTGACCAAATTCCAAGATGTGATCATCAAAATTAGTCGTTCGCCCGAGGAAAATAAAATTGCGCAAGCACAAAGTGATATTGAAGATTTAATAGATAAAGCAAGACTTGCTCAAGCGGCCGATAAAAATGCAGAAAGTATTCAGCTCTATCAGCAAGCGCTTGATACAGCGGTTCAATTTAAGGATAATGTTGCAATCAATGATTTAGCAATTGAGATCTATACTCGCCAATTGCCACTTATTGCACAAACTTCAAATCTTGATCAAATTATAACTGCTGGTACAAAAGCGTCTGATCATGTTGGGTTAATGGCAAATCGAGTTACGCGAAATGAAAATCTGGCAATGTTTAATAAATTCCAGAAACTGATAAACTCACTGAACACAATTGCGGATAGCAGCAAAAAATTAACGAAAGATAATGCTTTGCTATTAGTTGGACGAATTCTGGTCAATGGTCAATCGTCAGTAGAGTTAATGCAAAATACGCAATTTGGTTCATTTAAGCTGCATTTTAATAAGTTGTTTAAATCGGTTAATACCAAATTAATAGGACCATTTTTTGAGATCTCCAACAAAGCCCAAAAGGAAAAATTAGCTCAACTAATTAAAGAAACAGAATAGCTCAAAGCGAGTGTTCTACAATTTTCGATCGATTAAGTGAATACGATTCGATTAACTCACGATCTTCAAGTAGTTTGGTAATGTGTGGTGCGCATTGTGGATCTTGCAGCGCGCATCCTATAATTGCCTTTATCCATCCGATTGGATTGCCAACATCGTAACGCATTCCCTGAATTTTGAATGCAAAAACTTTTTCATTATTGTGCATCATGTGGCTGATCGCATCGGTTAATTGTAATTCACCTTTTTTATCTGCTTCAATTTGTTCAAGCGAAGCAAAGATTTTGTTTGAAAGTATATAGCGACCGACAATTGCTAAATTTGAGGGGCTTTCTTTTTGATCAGGTTTTTCAACAACATGTGAAACTTGGAATAAATTTGGGGTGAGTTGTTTTTTAATGCTAATTACACCGTACGAAGAAACTTGTTCAATTGGTACTTCTTGCACTGCAATGACACTTGCTTTTTCTTGGCGAGCAATTTTAAGCAATTGTAACATGGCAGGTACTTTTGAAATAATAATATC
>CAZUJC010000024.1:13203-14663 GCA_964620245.1 uncultured Pseudomonadota bacterium
GTTACCACAAAAAATTGCGAAATATCGCTTGCAAGGCCTTCTTCAACAATATATTGAATTGCTGGTTTATTAAGAATTGGCACAAGCTCTTTGGGAACTGCTTTGGTAAAAGGCAAAAAACGTGTTCCTAAACCGCCTGCAGGAATAATTGCTTTTACGACATCTGCCATACCAACTCCTCATTATTAAACATGACAATTGTCATTGTTAGTTTCAAAACTGGTTATGAAAATTGTTCGAGAAATTCAATTTTTCCCGAATGTAACAATCGAATATCATTAATTCCGTAGGTGAGCATGGCGAGGCGCGTAAGGCCAAAACCAAAAGCAAACCCACCATATTTTTCGGTATCAATCCCTGCAGCCTGTAAAACGCGTGGGTGGACAAGTCCAGCTCCGCAGGTCTCAATCCAGCGAGAATATTTGCACACTGAACATCCGTTTGTACAAAATGGACAGGTGATATCAATTTCAATGCTCGGTTCAGTAAACGGAAAGTAGCTTGGTCGAATCCGCATCTTAACATCTTTTTTAAAAATCGCCTGTAAAAATGCTCTGCATGTTGCCAAGAGATTGCCCATCGAAATATTGGTATCGATGACCAATCCTTCAAGTTGCATAAATAAAAAATCGTGCGTTGCATCGGTTGCCTCGTGCCGGTAGCATCTCCCTGGTGCAATAACAGCCAATGGCAGCTCCTTTTTTTCCATTGCGTGAACTTGAACCGGTGATGTATGGGTACGCAAGAGAAGCGAAGGAATATCAAGCCAAAAGGTGTCCCACATGTCCCGTGCGGGGTGATCAGCAGGAATATTAAGTGCTTCAAAATTATAATAATCGGTCTCCACCTCAGGACCATCAACAATTTGATATCCCATTGAAATGAAAATGTTCTCAATTTGCTGTTTCAGGTGAGTGAGTGGGTGCAGGGAGCCACGCAAAGCATGCGGCAATGTGGCAGTTACATCAAAATGTTTTTGTTTTGAAAGTGCAATTTCTTGTGCTGATTTGACCATTTGATCTTTGTGGGTCAAAAACAGTTCTTCAGCCCATTGTTTCAATTCATTAAGAAGCGGTCCACAGGTACGTTTTTCTTCAAGTGAGAGATTTTTTAGTTGATCCATGAGTGCGCTTAGGTGACCTTTGCGCGATAAAAACGTGATTCGTACTTGTTCTAATGCATGCTCATCGGTAGCCGATTTTAGCGCTGTGGAAAACGTGGTTTTGAACTCATTAAGAGCGGCCTGAAGTGATTTCATACATACTCATAGGTAATGTTTTAGTTTATCTATACGTAGTTAAAGAGTAGCAAAGGGTTTATTTCTTGGCAATTTTTTAGTGTTGACAAAAAAAATGATATCGGTACCATAGCAATTGTCTCATTTTTTTGCATTTAAAAGAGCCGAGGTAGCTCAGTGGTAGAGCATGCGCCTGAAGAGCGCAGTGTCGGTGGTTCGATTC
>CAZUJC010000025.1:0-14338 GCA_964620245.1 uncultured Pseudomonadota bacterium
CGACAAATCAAACAAAAAGAAATAGTGCCCAAGAACTCTTATCACAGCGCGAACTTGATAATAAATATAGTGAAATTGAAGAAGTTACTCGATTTGAAATACAGAGACAAGCACGATTATTTAAACACGGAAAAATTCCTGAAGGCGAATTTAAAAAAAATCTCGCATTTATGTATACGGAATTACTACCTGTGCTGCCACAGGGTCGATTAAAAAAATTATTTCCCGGAGTGAAAATCAAAAAGGAGAACTAATGAGTAATAAATTATTACTGATAAATGTGCTGGATAAAGATTCATATGACGATTGCTCAATCCCCGGGTCTATCAATATTCCTTACAATAAACTAAACGAAGCGACGAGGGAAATGGAAAAAGATACTGAAATTATCGTGTATTGCGCAAGTTATGAATGTTCTGCAAGTAGAGAAGCGTGGCACATTCTTGATCAAGCAGGTTTTACGAACATTTGGGCTTATGAAGGTGGCGTACGAGAATGGAAACAAAGTGGTAAGCCAACGCAAGGTGCTTGCAGTGCACCATACCTGATTCCAAAAAGTGGCAAACCTGGAGTAACCGATTCGTCAATTAAAACAATAACGCTTGAGCAACTTGAACATAAACTCAAAATTAGAAAATCGTAATCATGTTAGAAACCGTTTTTAGACCGCACATTCAACCGATATTTAATGCACTTTCTTCAAGAATTCCGCCTACTATTACACCCAATAGTATTACTGCTTGCGGACTTGTTAGTGGTTTGTTTGCCGGTATAGCAATTAGTCAGCATTTTTTATTGATCGGTTTAGTGCTGCTCCTTGTGTGCGGACTCTTTGATATTCTCGATGGTTCGGTGGCAAGAAAACAGATACTTAACAATCCAATGGGGGCATACATCGATTTGATTGCTGATCGGCTTGCAGAAAGCGCTATTATTATCGGATTTGCGGTTGGATATCCAGAATATTCTATTGCTTACGTTATTTTTCTTGCCGGTGTTTTATTTCATTTTTCAACATTTTTGGCAGCAGCAGCGCTTTTTAAAAATAATGGTATAAAAAGTATTTATTATGATGAAAGTTTGATTGAACGTGCAGAAGCATTTGCCGTATTTGCATTTATGTGCGTATTTCCTGGACTTATTTTTGAATCATTAATGATTTTTAATTGTCTGGTATACCTAACTGCTTCAGCCCGTTGTTATAGAATTTTAACCCCACTAATTTAATTTTCATCACCAGACGATTCATCAAGAAGAGTTGCCAAGCATCTTGGATGAACACATCTTTTTCCTCTTGAACTCATCACTGTTGAATACTCTTCATCTAAATCAACAATAACGCAGCAAATAGCACAATTTTGGATTATGAAATTTCCATTAGGGTAATTGATTACTTTCGGTATTCGTTTTTTAACAAATAACGAACGCTTAAACGTTGAACGAAATTTTTTTGGTTGTGTGTTAGTCAGATGCGAACATAAACACAGAGCCTGCATAATAAAAAATAGTAATAATCGATACAATTTCATATACATCCTCGATAAAGAATTAATTCTGATAGAAGAGCAGTATAAAAAAATAAAACATCATAAACAAGGTATTTTTGAATTAATTAATACAAATTTAGTCCGAATATGATTTAGAAATTGTCAATTAAATTGTTGAGAGAATTACTTATTTGTACCTATACTAAAAGATAAGGGAAGGTCAGGGGGAGATAAGTAATGAGCAATAAGCACTTTCGTGTTCTATTTTCCGCTTTTTTATGTTTGTGCCAGCTTGTTTATGGTGAGGCATCATCCCTTTCGTTTAACCTTCGACAATTAACTCAATTATCTCCAACAGAACAAACAGCACCAATAAGTTACCTTTTTGCGCATGGATTAGGTGCAACCTCTAATCAAGGAACAGCTCTTTTTTCACAAATCAGGTGTATACAGCCAGATGGCTCAATTGTGTGCAATCCCCATTGGATAATGAAAGATCCACTCGCTTTATTTAATTTCGCTGATGCAAAAAATGAAAATGAATACCACAAAGAAGCGGTTAATTTAGGGCAGCAAAAAGATATGGCTCGTCTCCATGAGGCAATTCAAGCTGCAAGAAACGAACTGCCCAGCCACCACCTTATTTTAGGCGGCGTTTCTCGCGGCTCTGCTGTCATTATTAATTACGTAGCACTCTACCAGCCCGATTGTATCAAAGCACTCGTGCTTGAATCACCATTTGACACGCTCAAAAGCATTGTTAACCATTTATTAAAACGATTTGGCGTAAGTTGGGTACCGTTTTCAGAAAAAATTGGTTTCAAAATAGCGCAATCACAGTTTCCTGAACTTGATTTGCAAGGTGTAGTGCCGCTTAAAACTGCACCCTATTTACCGTATGATTTACCAATTTTATTAGTGCATTCAAAAAAAGATAAAGTAATTCCGGTAAAATGTTCACGAGAGTTGTATATGCTTTTGCGGCAAACAGGGCATCAGCATGTTTATTTATTTGAGCTACACAATGGTGCACATGGCAAATTAATGAACGGGCCCGATGCGATTCATTACCAAAATGTTGTCCATGCGTTTTACAAAAAATACAACCTTCCTCATCACGAGCCGTTTGCCAAAGATGGCGAACATCTTCTGTTATTAAGTCAGCCAACAATAAATGATGTTAAATTACGCAATAAGCGTTCGGTCGATGAAATGAGCAATGAAGATTAATTATCGTTCATCTTCCGGTTGAACCGTAATCTCATCATCAATGATCTGAATTCGTTCAATTTTTAGTGCGTTACCTGTTTGTGTATCAACTTCAATCCATACGCCACACAAAATCATGGGGCCTTCCATTTCAACACTAAATTTTACTGGCATTTGCGTGAGAAAATTTTGAATAATTGGTTCTTTTTTCATACCAAGCATAGAATTGCGCGCACCAGCCATACCAAGATCGGTGATAAAGGCAGTTCCTTGGGGCAAAATTCGCTCATCAGCTGTTTGCACGTGAGTATGAGTACCAACCACTGCACTTACTTGTCCGTCCAAGAAAAAACCCATAGCCATTTTTTCTGATGTTGTTTCAGCATGAAAATCAACAACAATTATCGGTGTTTTATGACGCAAAAACGTTAATGCTGATTGAGCTGTTTTGAATGGACAGTTGAGATGCTCACGCATGAAAACACGTCCTTGCAGATTTACCACACCAATGGTGATTCCGTTAATGCTGAATGTAGTTATGCCACTGCCAGGACAATCGGATGGAAAATTTTCAGGGCGCAAAACATCGGCGTTGTGTTTGAGATATTCGTAAATATCTTTATGGTGCCAAATATGATTACCAGTGGTGATAACATCAGCGCCATTGTGACGGTAAAACTTTACCATGCGCTGCGTAATGCCGCGACCTTGCGCACTGTTTTCGCCATTTACAATTACTGCATCAATGCGATATGTTTTTTTGAGGTGTTGTATATGTTTTTGAAACATGGCACGCCCGGGCGTGCCAACAATATCACCTAGAAGCAAAATTCGTATTGTTTTCATTTTTTACCGTGCATATTCTATCGCGCGTTTTTCGCGTATTACGTTAACTTTAATTTGTCCAGGGAATGCCATTTCTTGTTCAATTTTGCGAGCAATATTGCGCGCCAATGAAATTGCTGCATCATCATCTACCAAATCTTCTTCAACAATAATCCTAATTTCTCGTCCTGCTTGCAACGCATACGATTTTTTGACACCTTCAAATGAACCGGCAATGTCTTCCAGTTTTTCTAAGCGCTTAATATAAGCAGAAAGTGTTTCACGGCGCGCACCAGGGCGTGATGCAGAGATAGTATCAGCAATCATAATAATTGGACTGTAAATAGAGGCAAAACATATTTCTTCATGATGAGCTGCAATTGCGTTGACAACAAGCGGATTTTCACCACATCGTTTTGCAATGTCACCACCAATCAGAGCATGGGGGCCTTCTACTTCGGCACTCACTGCTTTACCAATATCATGGAACAAACCGGCACGTAACCCCAAACTACCGTCCAAACCAAGTTCTTCGGCGATCATGCGAGAGAAAATACCAACTTCCTTACTGTGCATTAAAACATTTTGAGAAAAACTTGTTCTAAAATATAATTTACCAAGATGCGTTACAATTTCTGGATGAACTCCTTGTACATTCAATTCAAGGATAAGTTGATTGCCAACTTCTTGCGTCATTTCATCGATTTCTTTTTCACATTGACTAACTGTTTCTTCAATGCGAGTCGGATTGATTCTGCCATCGATGATTAATTTTTCCAAAGAACGGCGTGCAACTTCACGTCTGATTGGATTAAAACCTGAAATAGTAATAATTTCAGGTGCATCACCAATAACAAATTCCATACCTGTTGCCATTTCAAGCGACTTAATGTTGCGTCCTTCTTTACCGATAATCCGGCCTTTCATATCTTCATTTGGCAAATGTACAATGCCTGAAGAATGTGGTCCTACTTGGTCGGCAATGTAACGTTGCATGGCTGTTACAACTATGCTGTTTGATTTTTCTTTTGCTGTTTGCCGCGCTTCTTCTTCAACTTTTTGTACCCACTTTTGGCTCGTCATGCGCACTTCTTCTTCAAGTGTTTGATGCAGCTCTTTGCGTGCTTCTTCACGTTTCATGCCACTGATTGCTTCTAATTTTGCAATCAGTTCTGCATAAACCGCTTTAATTTTATTTTCGCTCACCATTAAGCGGTCTGAAGTACGTGATAAATTGCGTTCTTTTTGTTGAATTTCTTGAGAAACTTCTTCAAGACGCTGTTCTTTTTTTTCAAGTGCCTCATATTTTGTATTTAATTTTCCTTGAAAACGCTCGAGCTCCAAACGTTCACGTTTGATTTCAAGTTCAAACTCGCTCCGTCTTTTGTGGAGCTCATCTTTAAGCTTCAAAAGAGATTCGCGACGTTCATTTTCAAGGTCACGTTTAATATTTTTTGACGCTACATGTGCTTGTTCAAAAAGATTTTGAGCTTGACTATGCTTTGCGCGCGCAAGAAAGAGCAAAACTCCTCCTGCAATGAACGCGAGCACAGCCACAACGCCGCTCAACGGTAATAAAAGAGATGTAATCATGTAAATTCCTATTTATGTGCAACGCAACAGCGATCGAAACACCGCACGTTCAATTGTATGTACTCATTAAGTTAAATGGCAGGAGATGGAAATCTTCCCTTGAGCCATAGTTGTACAGGGGGGAAACGAAAATACATTGCACACCAATATCGGTGCAATTAAGCTATTGACTGATCAATCCGAGCGACTAATCTTTGCGCTAGCGTATGAATTTCAGACTCAAGTGCAACTTGATTATGAGCAAGCTGTAAAGCAGCAAGAACCGCGATTCGCTTTTCTTGACCTTTGCCCACTGTTACATTGAGTTGATTCATGAGCGCATCAACGCGATTGACCGCCTCCATGAAATGTGATTCAGCTTCATCGCTCACCAGCGTATACGATTCTCCAAGTATCTGTACGGTATATTTTTTTGCTTCACGTGTCATGATGATTTTTCGTTACCAACTAAAGAATCGATACTTTTTATCAAATCATCAACAAACATCTTGGTGCGTAATCGCTCGTGATTAAGCTCTTCACTTTGAATGGTGGTTAATTTCTGCAAAAGCTGTTCATTTTCTTCAGCTAACCGCGCATTAGTAGATTTTAACTCATTAGTTAATGCAATGAGTTGTACTATTTTTCGTTCAAGTGCCTGCAAAATTTCCATAAGCTCTCCTTTTTTCATGCACGTACATTTCGAGCACGAAATTCAACTTTCTCTTAGTGTATCATAGATAAACTAAAGAGTGTCAATAACCTATTGTTGCGCAATTTGTGCAAGCTTTGAAAATGCTTCTGGTTCGTAAATAGCAAGCTGGCTCAACATTTTTCTGTTTAAGGTAACTTGAGCTTTGTTTAACCCGTGCATAAATTGGTTGTATGATGTACCATTTTGTTTTGCTGCGGCACTAATGCGCACAATAAACAATCCGCGCATATCACGCTTTTTGAGTTTGCGTCCTTTGTAAGCAAACGCCATCGCGCGCAACAATGTTTCTTTTGCACGTTTAACAATATTGCTACGTTGTCCCCAATACCCTTTGGTCTCTTTTAATAAACGCTTATGTCTTTTTTTGGTTACTATACCGCGTTTTACTCGTGTCATAATACTTATCCTTATTGATCAACTATTACAAAAGCGATTTAACATGTCGAATGTCACACGTTCCAACGTACAAAGCTCGTCTCATAGAACGTTTTTTTGAAGCCGATTTTCCTGTCATCAAATGACGGCGGCCCGCTTTTGCACCTTTAACCTTGTTACTCTTTAATTTTTTAAACCGTTTTGCTGCACCTGAGTGCGTTTTCATTTTTGGCATAAAGACTTTCAATTACTTTATAAAATAAATCCGTGACCATATCGTTGCACTTTTCATATCTTTTTCTTGAGCAACGTTTTCTAATCCTTCAGCTGCAAATGTTTGATTTACTTTAGCAAACATTTCAGCACCTCGTTCATGAATCGATGCCACTTCACGCCCCCTAAACATAAGCGTGATTTTGACATGCTTACCATCCTTCAAAAACTGCACCGCCTGCTTAAGCTTGGTCAAATAATCATGCTCTCCAATCTTGGTTCGCATTTTTATTTCTTTGACCTGAATTGTCTTCTGGTGCTTTTTAGCTTCGGCCTGTTTTTTCTTTTTGGCATATAAAAGTTTACCAAAATCCATTATTTTTACAACAGGAACGCCCATCTGGCCAGTGTCTGACATCATTACGAGGTCAAGGTCAGCTGCCCGTGCGATTTTAAGTGCCTCGTCACGAGTAACAATGCCCAAGTTGGTACCATCGTGGGTAATCACTTGCACTTTTGGAACGCGGATTTGGTCATTAATTAATTGGTCAGTTTTTTGAATATTAATAGATTTCAACGTGTTATAACCCTTTAAAAACGTTATTTTTTTGCTTCTGCAATCGTTTCTTTTACCTTAAGTCGTACTTTTTGAGCAAATTCAGGATTTTCAATCAAATGCTCCAGTACTTGCTCGCGGCCCTGAGCAAATTTCTTTTGCTCAAAAGCGAACCAGGCGCCAGATTGAATGATTACCTGAAAATGGAGTGCTGCATCTAAAAGATCAAGCTCACTACTAATACCCTTGCCAAAAAGTACATCTAACTCAACTTTGCGGAACGGTGGTGCCATTTTATTTTTTACCACCTTAACACACACACGATTACCAAAATGAACATCATCTTTTTTCAGGCTGGCAATACGGCGCACATCAAGTCGGAGTGATGCATAAAATTTCAATGCATTACCACCGGTTGTTGTTTCTTTGTTTGCAAATGGCATGCTCGAAATATTGTGGCGAATTTGGTTAATGAAAATAAGCACCGTTTTTGATCTATGCACAATTGGTGTCAGTTTTCTAAGTGCCTGCGACATTAGTCGTGCCTGTAAGCCAACATGCACATCACCCATATCGCCATCAAGTTCAGCTTTTGGTACCAAAGCCGCTACTGAGTCAACGACAACAATATCAACCGCTCCTGAGCGAACCAACATTTCTGCAATATCAAGCCCCTGCTCACCATAATCTGGCTGCGAAATGATCAACTCATTTACATTAACACCTAAGTTATTCGCATAGGTCATATCAAGTGCATGCTCAGCATCAATATAGGCACAAATACCACCATTTCTTTGTGCTTGAGCAATAGCATGAAGTGCCAACGTCGTTTTGCCCGATGCTTCAGGACCGAATATTTCAACAATTCTACCTACTGGGTACCCGCCAATGCCAACCGCTTCATCAATAAGGATTGAGCCTGAAGGTATTGCTGGCATTCTTTCTTGCCGAGCATCACCCAAGAACATTACTAAGCCTTTACCATGTTGCTTATCAATCTGAGCAAAGGTAACTTCGAGCATTTTCTTTTTATTCAGTTTGTCATTTTCCTGCTCGGGAATAACGGTTGCTGCTGCTGGTTTTATTGCTTGAGTTGTCATGATGGTAGGTCTTCCAAGGGTACTCGTTCGGTTGATAATTCATTGTCTGGAGTGATTTTTATTGTAGCATTTCTACACAAAGACGCAATATAACCGCGGTAAATTCGCTCCTTTTTCTCTTGAGCTAGTTGCGCTATCACTTCCTGTTTTTTCTGCGCAAAAAGAGCTTCGTCAAACGGTTGTCGTTTTTCGAACTTAATAACATACCCCCGGTCTCCTTGATCGTTTGAGGTAACTGCCCCCAATTGTGTTAACGAAAGAAGAGCTGGAACGGGTAACTGTTTTTCTTCAAGCTTTTTTGTTGCTTTTTCATCGCTTTGACTAAACATGCCGGTCGATTCAAACGAAACGCCAAATTCGCCCTTCAACGCTGCAAGGCTGCTGCCCGTTTTTGCTTTTGAGCTTGCTTGTTTAATGGCAGCTTTCATAGCTTGACGTGCTTTGTCATAATAAAGATCATCTTCGACCTGTTTTTTTACCGTATCAAGCGGCACTTCAACACTTTTTTCAATGTTGGTTGTTTGCACAATGACACCAGTGCCTTTATCATCAATAAAGAAACTGTGCTCATTGAGTGGTGTTTTAAATATTCGTTGCGAAAGTAAGCTCGTGTCGCGTCTTGATACATTTGCACTACGCGTTGAACCGTTACGTTCTTTGCTCATTTTTTCAAGCACATCACCGGTTGTGCGTTGTTGATTAACAGCGCTGCGGCTTTCTTTTGTAAATTGCTCATCAAATTTCTGTTTTAACAACAATGCTTTAATATCGTTTTTTACTGAATTTAAAGATTGATAGCTCGCTGCTTTACGTGAAACACGTTGCAATAGTTCAATTCCTTGATTGGTGGTAATGATATCGGAAATATCGCCATCATTTTGCAAACGAAATGCGGCACGTTCAATTGCTTGATCTTCAAGATCGCCCCGTTTTATGAAACCAACTAATCCACCTTTTGCAGCAGTTGAATTATCTTGCGAATGTTGTTGTGCAAGTTGACCAAAACGATCTGAGTGGCCAACTAATTCTTCTTTTATTTTCTGTGCTTTTTCTTGAACTTGAGTTGCAGGATTTTTTTCATCCACCTTTAACAGAATGCGACGAATTTGCACCTGTACTGGTGATTCAAGATATTCTTGTTTATGATCAGCATAGTATTTTTCAATTTCTTGATCAGTAATTGTCACGCCAAATGTTTCTGGTTTAAATTCCCACACACGAGCAGATCGTTTTTCAGGAGACCAGTATCGTTTCATAATTTTATTTTGTTCAGCGAAAAACGGTTCGAGCTCATCCTTGGTGAGCGGTTTGGTTTTTTCTTGTTTAAGATAGGTGTCGAGATTAAAAAAGAGAATACCATATTCGCGTTCAAGCGATTGATCAGCAAAAGCTTTTTTTAACTCAGCGTTTGAAATATACGATGACAAAAGAATCAAATTACGTGCCAGTGATCGACGCAATGCATTTTCAATCGACTCTTCAAAATCTTTAAGTGAAACACCATGTGCTTGTAAAAAATAGCGTAACATTGGCACCGAAATGCTGCCACGTTGATCAATCACGCTCAATGGAACGCTGTCGCGCAATTCTTGCAAAACAAAATAAGGGTCTTGCATTTTTCGCGCAATAAAATCACTCGATACGCGAATGCCAAGTGCATCTGCAACTTTGTCGACTATTTTTTCAACAATCAAAGATTGTATCGCCATTACTTTTGGATCATCGCTGATGCCCATCATCCGCATCATATAATCAGCTTGAGGTCCCATCTGTTGTCGAAAGAACGCAAGTCGTTCAGCTTCTTGAGAAACTTTTAATTTAAACTCGTTAATTGAAATAGCTGAACCGTCAACGGTAGCAATTTTTGGCAACCCACCAGTAAAACGACGAAACAGATTTGGCGAAAACAGTAAACTGCCGCCTCCCATAGAAAACAGCGTGATCCACAAAATTGCTTTTGCGAATTTATTTTTCAACATACGGTGTTGAGTAGAAGTCATGAGCTCGTACCTTTCATTGGCTGCGCGTTGTTAGCAATGATGCGCACCTTTTTCAACGATTCGGTCATTTTAATTGAACTAATAAGCGCCTCAAGTTCATTTTTTTGCGCAAATGAATGGGTGTTTACCGTATACCAGGCAACCTGCATCGGTGTCCCTTCAGGTGAACGTCCGGCGCTTACACGTTTTACCAGCGTAGTTTCAATTCCTTTTTTTTGCAATCGGTGCATGAGTTGTTGTGCAGATTTGTGTGTATTGAATCGCGCAAGTTGTGCATAGTAACGATGATCATTTTGGACTGTACTAAGTTGTGGCATTATTGGTTTTGGTTCTTCTTGAGCTACAATAGGCGCTTCTTGTAATGTGTTTTCAGCTTGTTGATCTACAATTTCAGGTTGTTGATCGCTACCATAGAGCATAGTCATTGAGTGATGAAGTCGATCTGCAAATGATTGCTCATTCATGTCTTTAACAAATGAATCAAACGCTCTTTTTTTGCCGATGAAATAGCCACCCATAAAAACGCACAGCACTACAATCATCGCTAATGAAACGGCTAGTGCAGTTTCTTTGCGATCAAGAATGAGCACCGGCTGTTGATGGCAATTACACATGCATCCAATTTCTTTAAGTTTATCCATATATTCCTTTCAAACGATTAGCAATGTACGCAACGGACTCATCAAGAGCATCATGTTCACAATTAACCGTAATGATAAGCTGTGTTGGATCTGCTTGATTAATTTTACGCGCAAGCATAGTTCCAAACGATAGTTGCCGTTTTGCATAGTTTCGTGTTTTTTTTGCAATAGTTGCAATAAGATTTTCATAGGCAGATGCTGATTGGTTTCCCTCGTTTACAAAGCGTACAATGTCATCATAGCCTACTAATTTTTTTCGCAGAAGAAATTGTTGCCATTCTGGTGACAGTTGTCGCACTTCATCAATCCATCCATCGTTCATCATCAGCGCAACGCGGTCATTGATACTGGTATACAACTCATCTCGAGCTCGTGTAACAATAATGAGCACATACGGAGCAAATGGTTCATACTGAGGTTGATGCTCAGAGGGCAAAGTACCCGTTTGATGCCAGATATCTATTGCACGCCTAATTCTATAAAAATCGTGCTTGTTAATATGCAAAGCCCGTTGCGGGTCGATCGAATATAAATAATCCCATGAAACATCTTGAGGAGGCTCATGCTTTGTCTGCACAGCGGAAATAACCTGTGGCGGAAACAATAGCGACAAAATATAAAACCCACTCCCCCCGACAATTATCGGAACTTCTTTCGCTTGTTGTACCGCATCAATAGCTAAGCGGCGATATTCTACAACGGTCATGTCGCGCGGTTCATTGACTAAATCAAACAAACGGCACGGCACATCGAGCGTATCAATCGGCGGCTTTGCAGTACCGATCGAGAGTGGCGAATAACATTGCCCACTATCGGCATTAATCATGCTGCCGTTGATCAATTGAGCAAGTTTGATTGCAAGATCAGTTTTACCAACGGCGGTTGGACCATAAATGATGATTGAAGGTACCGGCTGCTTAATCATAATATTCAAATAAGTTTTTGAGAGAATCTTTGGTGTAATGCTGGATTAAAAAATGATCGTAAATGTTCGATTGCTTTTTCTTCGCCTATTTTTTGCACATGCGCAATTTCTTGAGCAAGAAGTGTTTCCGCTTGCAACAAGAGATTTTTCTCACAAAACGAAAGTTCTTTATTTTGTTCGATCGATTTTAAATCGCGGTAGATTTCTGCTGTTGCGTGCAAATTATTTTCTTTCAATTTTCCTTGATACGCTTTATTGCGGTGTTTCCAATTGCTCGTTACTTGTGGATGGAGCTTACGTTGTGGTGGTTGAGCAAGTAATTTAAAAACACCATCAATATTATCTTGTGAACTGAGTGCTCGCACACCATTTTGTACTAAGCTATTGACCGGCACCAAAATGGTCATCTCCTTATTGACAAACTTCAATTCATACAAGATAGTCACGGTGCCCGATATTTCTTTTTTTACAATGCGATTAATTGTTGCAACACCATGACTTGGGTAGACAACTTTTTCGTTGAGTTCAAAACGAACTGACATACGCACTCCCTTTTCAAGCACGCGCTTCTTTACTAGCCTGAAAAAGCTTTACCTGCCTAAAAAGTATACCATAATACTCATGCATTTAGAACGATAATCGGCAGAACCATCAAATAACCAATTTCGCGTAAATCACCGGAAATAATTCATCGACGACGATCAAGTACAATGCAATAGTGCACCGCGCTTCATACCAATTGTTGTCTCTGTCACATTGGCCAGCTGTGGCCATTTTTATTCTCATTTCTATCATTCACATAAAATAATTTTCTCAATGCAACTTTTCTCATTTTTTATTTTACGCTCATGTGCGCACCTTCGCAAAACCGGGCACCACAAACGCCCTTGTTTAAAGCTTTTTTATTGTCTATAATAATTTCTATTAATCAATTCGATTGGGACACGGTAATGGCGCCTGTTATGTTTATTCTTCCATTCTTTTTGCTAGCAAGTGCAATTGTGGCAAATAAACTATTACTGACGGTTCTTTCGCCGATTACCCTGGTTGCTTTTCGCATGGTAGGTGGTGGTCTTTTTTTGTATTGGTATCATCGAGTGCCACATACTGTTATTCGTACTTTTTTCCTTCAGCTCACGGCTGCCGCGCTTTGCACTACTTTTATTAATTCTCTTCTCAAATCTTATGCTCTCACGCATCTCACTTCGACCAAAGCTGCATTTATTGGAGCGCTTGATCCTATTGTTACTGCGCTCTTAGCATTTATAATGATTGGTGATTCGGTCAACAGTAAGCAGTTAGTTGGTATTATTATTGGTATGATTGGAGGGGCACTTATTTCTTTTGATCATTTTTCATTTTCTTTTGATACCCTACTACCAGTGATGGCAGCATTTGGTGCGTTAGTAATTGGCAGGTATGGATGGTTACTCAGCCAGAAACTTTTAAAACAAACTTCTATTACTGCTGCCCAGCTCAATGCGGGCATGATGTTGATCACTGGTGGTATTGCACTTGGGTATGTACTCTGTTCACCAGGTAGTTTAATGTCTGAGGTGTGTGCACTCAACCAACCTTACTTACTAGCGGCATTTCTTTTTACTATAGTTGTAGGCAATGGTATTGCTTACCCACTCTATGCTCAGCTATTAAAAAAGCATCCGGCAACGTTGGTCTCATTGACCGGGTTATTAATTCCGGTAATGGTGATGATGATGGGCGCACTGCTCCTTGGTGAAAGTTGTTCGCCCCAGGTAATGGTGGGTGCTTGTTGTATTGGTCTTGGTATGTTGATGTTTACCTTTTATTCACGGTCCACCTAAACATCAGTGCGTGTCAGGGTGACGATTATTGGTAATATGTTATCGTACTCAAGGTGCCTAATGTATACATCCTAAGGGGTGAGCATGGGTGACATTGGCTCCAGCATTCATGATTAAAAAGAGATGAGCAGAGTTGCGTGTCGCGCCCATATTCCCCTTTTTGGTTTTTTTTATGCTCTGTATGTGATTTTCACTCTCCCCTGTTAAAAATAATATCCTGCTAATGGTACGGGTGCGTGTGTGTGGGGATAACGTGCGATTGGTTAATTAAGGAGAGTAGTTTCGTGCGTACGCGCGTAGGTGTGTATGCGTGGGTATGTGGAGGTGTAGAGGTAAGTAGAGATTAAGTATGTGTATATGGAGTAGAGAGTCCTTTTATTATTTAGTTTTTTTTAATCATTTAATCTTTTAAATTATTACTACGCCTTTTAATTATTACGCCTTTTAATTATGGCTCGTTTTATTTAAACGAAGTCGAGACCAGGGAGCCCAGCGTAAAGCTTCGTGAGGTTTGCACGGCGGACTGGGCGAGGACGGAGTTCCCGCCGCGATTTTCGCCCGATCCCGGGTATTCCGTGTACCAATTCGCTCCGCTTGAAAATATGCCGGACCCGGGGAAAGAGCGGCTGTCCGGAAGCACCCTGCCTGGTTAACCCCCGCCCCCATTTAAATTATGCGACAAATAAGGTAAAATATAAGAACAGGTCGATTGGCGAACCAGTAAAATAATATAAAATAAGTCACATATAAAACATACTGCAAATAATGAAGCGGCCAACCGCGAAAATAATGAGTTAATTTAATGCGTAAGTGTGGGGATTTATCGGTTTTAGGCTGCGCGAGCTTTTAAATAAATCTGAGTATAGTACACTCAACTTTTCTCAATAAAGATTTGAC
>CAZUJC010000026.1:0-13834 GCA_964620245.1 uncultured Pseudomonadota bacterium
CCTATGGCTCTCATTTTTGCTTAAATGCCGTGGCGCGAGATGAATCGGTAGCCGCGGGAGGTGTACTGGTTCGTGCAATTCTGCCAATTAATGGTATTGAAACAATGCAGCTACGGCGATCAAAAACAACAATAAAAAATCTAACTAATGGACCCGGAAAATTAACGCAAGCATTAAGCATTGCATGCGATTTTGATGGGTATGATTTGACCAAAAATGGTCAATTAACCATTGAAAAGGGAATTTGGGTTCCAGATTATGCGGTTGAAAGAACTGCTCGAATTGGCATTTCGCAGGCAACCGATGTTTTGTGGCGATTTGTAGTGACAGATTATTCGCTGTTGAACAATATACAAATGAGTTAAAGGGAAAATATGAATTATAATTATATGAAGAAGAAAATTCGTTAAAAACAATTTGAGCATATGAATAAATGAAAAATTGAGGCACAGATGAAGTTAAATAGAATCTATTTGTGGATCATACTTGTATGTATGTTTAATCAAGTTAATGCAGATTTGCCGACCATAAATGAAGAAATAAAATTAATTCAGCAAGATGTTGAAGGTTTCAAAAAGGATTGGCAAAAATTATATGATCAAAAAAAAGAAAAATTTCGTTGGCCGGCCGTGTTTTTTGCTTGTATGGGTGCGGCAGCACTTTTTGGCGTAGTTACCGGGGTTCTTTATGGTGAAGTTGAGGGAACACCTGCCTTGCTAGGAAAAGTGTATGGCGCCGTAGGTGCAGCGATGTTTGGTGGTATTTCTTATGGTGGCTATCATTATTTTACGCGACCGCGCACTGTGCAGCGCTGCATTTGTAAATATTACGATGAATTTGCACATTGTTTTGAAAAAATTGACCAGACAAAAAAACAGCTGGAAGACTTATTAAAAAATGGCGAGATTAAAGACGCACAAAACTTCAAGTTTTATTGTGATGTAGAGAGCGTGTGGAAAAAACATTTTGATCTTCTCAACCAATGTCCGAAAAAATCATGAAAGTTAGCTAATGAAAAGAGTAGTAATGATATTGATGCACTCATGCATACTTTTACAGGGAATGAATCTCCAGATTGAAAAGACACAATTTAATGACGATTATGTAGGCAAAAAAATTAATCATGCTCTCGAGGTATACAGCCCCGTATTAGTTTGTGATGTGGAAAATGCGTATAAAGCTTATAAAGATGCGCATAATCAGCAAATATTTTGTGATGAGCAATATTTAGAACGATTTTATCAAAATGCAAAAGACGCCTACAGGCAGGCACGAGAAATTAAAACAAAATCTGATAAGAAGTCGGTAAAGACTACTTTGCATGGATTTAAAAAAATCGGTTATGGAGTTGCATTTTCGGGATTAGCGTTTATTAATTGTAAAGCATTCTGTGTAGATCAACAGATACGATTACAGTTACCGTCCTACTACTTTGAGTACATGGCTGGTATTTGCGCACTCGCAGGATTAAATTTTGTGCTGAGTGGTTTATGGAAAACATATAAGGGGCTATTTTATCGTGCCAATGCTCGCGCTATTATTGAGTAGGCAATGCAGAATAAATGCAATATAGCATTTAAAGCTCATAACATTATTTCACAAAAATATTTAGAAAAAGACGTAATGAGAACTACGCAAGAAGATGAGCGATTATTACATCTCAAGTGGTTATGGCAAAAAAGAATTGGTGTTCGTCAAAGTGTTGAGAATACAGACGAGCAAAAAAAGGATGCTATTTAGGCTCATTTTTTTTCAATTTGAGCAAGTGATTGAGCATGTTTGATAGTCCAAATCACATGAATCTGATGGATTTTTTTTTTCGATTTTTTAAAAAAACGCATGATTTCATCTACAAATTGTTCAGTAAGCACAAATGGCACCTTTTCTTTGATCAACCAATATACAACAACTTTTCGTTGTAAAAATGGATCGTACGATTTTAGTTTTTGCGTATTAAGGAGCCATGAATCATTTTCTTCGTGAGCAATCTGCGCAAAAGTTTGTGCCGTGAGGTTTTCAAGAAATTGTTCAGTTTCTTGAAAATGCCAAAGTGTACGAGAAAACTGTGTTTCAAAACGTGAATCACACAGTTTTAATGCAGGAATAATTGTGTTTCGAATGCGATTGCGTAGAAACAATGGAGAATCGTTCGTTTCATCAACACAATAAGTGATCATATGCGCATCTAAATAGTGCACGATTTCTTCTTTAGACAAAAATAAAAGTGGACGAATATAACGATCGTTTTTAGGTTTCATGCCGGCAAGTCCAGAAAGCGTTGCACCGCGTAACAGACGAATAAAAAAAGTTTCTTGTTGATCATTTGCATGGTGTGCGAGTGCAATTGTAGAAGCACCATACTCTTGGGCCACCGATTCTAGGAAAAAGCGGCGGTAATTGCGTGCATTTTCTTCTTTGGAACCGTTGTATTTTTTTTGTTCTGGCAATTGAGAAATTTTCTTGGTTACAAAACGAATATTCAAATTGTGCGCAAGTTGTGCACAAAATTGTTCATCCGCATCTGCCGTTGTGCGCCATTCATGATTTAAATGAGCGGCAATGAGCGTGAGTGCTTGTTTTTTTTGCACCTGTTTTAAATAATGGAGCAAAAAAACAGAATCGGGGCCACCTGAAAGGCCCACAACAACACTGCTGCCAAAGGGCAGCAGGTTATTTTTTTCACAGTAATCAGAAATGCGGTCAAGAAATTCGTGTTCAGACATGTGTTACTTTGTTGCTCAATAAAATTAAACGTCGAGGTTTTTTACAAATTGACCGTTTTGCTCGATATAATCACGTCGCCCAGCAACATCATCACCCATTAATGTTGAAAACCATGCATCAGCTTCGAGCGCATCTTCAATTTTTACTTGAAGAAGTGTACGCGTTCCGCTACTCATTGATGTTTCCCACAATTGTTCAGGATTCATTTCACCAAGACCTTTGTAGCGTTGAATATTCATGTACGGTTTGCTAATCGCGCTGATTGCGTAAATAAGGCGGAAAATACCGCGATCAGCGATTTTTTTGTCTTTGCCGGTTACTTGCAACGTCCATTCATTTTGTTCAAGAATCATGAGCGGTTTTAACGCTTCAAGCAACGGTGGTAGCTCTGGTGAAGAGAAAAATTGCACATCGACCGACCATTCGCGCGTTAACAGCTTAAATACTACGCGTACCGATTCTGGTGTTAATTCACCAACCTCAGTGTTTGATGGCGTCGTGATTTTCGTTGAAACTTGATGTTTTTTGAATCTCTTTTTGAGATTTTCAACTAACTGCTCAAGGCCAACTTCTTTTGTCCAAGGAAATTCATAGGCTGTTAAGAGCAATTGGTGCGCATTATCATAGGTAACTTTAAACGTGTGTGAAATATCCATGATATGCTGTTCATAGATACGCACATCGGCAAGTATTTTTTGCCACTCGGTGACCGATAATTCTTTGCCGTTGACGGTCAACGTTGTTTGTTCTTGAGCCCACTCAAATAAAAACTCTTTGAACGATTTTTCATCTTTGAGATATTGCTCTTTTTTGCCAATTTTAGCTTTATACAGTGGCGGTTGTGCTATATATAAATAGCCTTTTTCAATGAGCGGTTGCATATACCTAAAGAAGAACGTTAACAAAAGAGTACGAATATGCGAACCGTCAACATCGGCGTCGGTCATGAGAATAATTTTGTGATAGCGTGCTTTTGCTACATCAAATTCAGTTAAACCAATACCGCAACCGATTGCTGAAATGAGTGCTTTTATTTCGTCATTTGAAAGCATTTTATCAAGTCGCGCTTTTTCGACGTTCAAAATTTTACCTTTGAGCGGCAAAATTGCTTGATTGTGGCGATCGCGGCCTTGTTTTGCAGAACCACCTGCCGAGTCACCTTCAACGATGAAAAGCTCAGTATCTGCAGGGTTTTCATTGGCGCAATCGGCAAGTTTTCCGGGAAGTACCAATCCTTCAAGCGCCGTTTTTCGGCGTGTTAAATCGCGCGCCTTTTTTGCAGCTTCGCGAGCACGTTTTGCCAAATCAGCTTTTTGTAAAATTGCTTTGGTAATATTTGGGTGTTCTTCAAAATAGGTATCAAGTGCCGCAAATGTCCAAGAATCAACGATGCCTTTGATTTCGCTGTTTCCTAATTTTGTTTTTGTTTGACCTTCAAATTGGGGTTCAGGAACCTTAATGTTGATGACACACACTAAACCTTCACGCACATCTTCGCTTGAAAATGTTTCACTGCCATCTTTAAAGAGGTTTAGTTCTTGGCCACGTTTGTTGCATACTTTTGTGAGTGCTGTTTTGAATCCTGAAACGTGTGTTCCACCTTCAACGGTGTTAATGTTGTTAACAAAGGAAAACAGCTGTTCACCAAAACCATCATTGTATTGGAGAGCGACTTCCAAAATGTACTGATCATTTTCTTGTTGAAAATGAATAACTTCTGGGAAAATGGCCGTTTTTTTCGAGTTGATAAATTCGATAAATGAAACTATGCCACCTTCAAAATAAAATTCGTGTTTTTTATTGTTCAGTTCATCGATGATGAAAATGGTCAACTTCTTGTTTAAGAATGCAAGTTCGCGTAGGCGAGCAGCTAATGTATCAAAACTGAAGGTGGTTGTTTCGGTAAAAATTTCTGCATCAGGGTAAAAACGAATATAGGTGCCCTGTTTTTTAGTTTCGCCAACTACTTTAAGTGAAGCAACTGGTTTACCTTTTTCAAAGGTTTGCGAATAAATTTTACCATCACGATAAATTTCAAGTTCAAGTTTGCGCGAAAGGGCGTTTACTACAGATACACCCACCCCATGCAATCCACCCGAATATTTGTAACTTTCTTTGTCAAATTTACCACCAGCGTGCAATTTAGTTAGTACAACTTCGGCAGCGGAAACTTTTTCGGTGGGATGAATGTCGGTAGGAATGCCGCGGCCGTTATCTTCAACTGAACACGAACCATCAGCATGGAGTGTTACGGTGACGGTGTTAGCATGTCCGCCTAAAGCTTCATCAACCGAGTTGTCGACAATTTCGTATACTAAGTGATGAAGACCATTAGTACCGGTTGAGCCAATATACATTGCAGGACGTTTGCGTACAGCTTCAAGTCCTTCAATTACTTGAATTGATTTGGCACTGTAGGTTGATTGAGGATCATTTTGATGGTCTTTTGCCATGGAAACTCCTTGGGCAGCGCAAACTAATTTTGCGTGGTATTGAGCATCGGTACGGTAGTTTACTATACTTTAATTAAAGTATACCAAAAAAGAGTTTTTTGCCAATTATGCAAAGCCCCAAATAGTGATTTCTTTATTGCAAAAAAATAAATGAAAAAACAAGGACATACAATGACAAAAAAAGAAAAACTAGAATTACAGGCAGTAGATGATTTTTTTATGAAAAAAGCATTGCTACTCGCAAAACGCGCATTTCGGGCCGATGAAGTGCCGGTGGGTGCGGTGGTGGTGGATGCGACGCAAAAAGTTGTTGGAAGGGGCTACAATCAGGTTGAAAAACGTAAATCACAGCGCGCACATGCTGAACAATTGGCCATTGAACAAGCGTGCAAAAAGAATAATGATTGGCGACTGAGTGGGAACACTCTTTATGTAACGCTGGAACCGTGCACTATGTGTATGGGACTAATTAGGTTAAGTAGAATTGAGAGAGTTGTGTTTGGGGCACCATCTCCACTCTTTGGATATCAACTTGACAAGAACAGAAAAAGTCAGCTATACAAAAAGGGCATTATAAAAATACGCAAAGGTGTAGGGAAGGCGATTGCAGCCGCCTTGTTGAAAGAATTTTTCAAAAATAAAAGGATGTGAGCCGTGGCAGATGCAAAAAAAGGGGTAGTGAGTGGAAAAAATTTAGAACAGATAAAAAAAAATTTGCTTGCGCGAAAAAAAGAACTTGAAGACCAACTTTCAGATTTATACCACATGAAAGGTACAATGGGTGAAGTGCAAGATGCTGGCGATCAAGCGCAATCTTTGTCTTTAGAGACGCTTAAAATTTCACTTCAAGATAACGAAATGGCTGAATACAACATGATTGGACAAGCATTGCGTATGATCGATGAAGGTACCTATGGCATGTGCATTGAATGTGGGCAACCCATTGCTGAAAAACGATTGAAATCGTATCCAAATGCAACACGGTGCCTCATCTGTCAAGAAGGTATTGAGGATGGAAGACGCGAGATTGGTTAAGGCCGTTTTGAGTTGCAAAATATGCTTTGCTGGGTATACTACTTGCTACGTGCCGATGTAGCTCAGTTGGTAGAGCAACTGATTCGTAATCAGTAGGTCGTCGGTTCGAGTCCGATCATCGGCTCCATTGGTCAACGAACCTCTTTTGGTTTGACAAATTTGGATAGTTGGTTATTATCAAATACATACGAATTGATATCAATTTTCAAACGCAATAAAGGTTATAAAATAGGTATGGAACCACGCAAAAAAACAGCTCCAGCAAAAACAAAAGTAAAAAAACCAGCAGGGACACCAGTTGCTCATGGCGTTGGTCGTCGCAAATCTGCAGTTGCACGCGTTTGGTTACGTCGAGGCAATGGAAACATCGTCGTCAATGGCAAAGCCTACAATTCATATTTTGACTCTGAAGTAACTCGTTTAATGGCTGCTAAGCCCGTTTTACTTACTCAGCCAGCAACCGCTTATTATGACATTGAAGCATTTGTTGAAGGTGGCGGTCGTAGTGGCCAAGCCGGTGCTGTACAGCTTGGTATTGCTCGCGCATTAGTTTTAGCTGACGCAAATCTCAAAAAGCCAATGCGTGAACATGGACTTTTGACGGTTGATTCACGACTTAAAGAACGTAAAAAATACGGTCGTAAAGCAGCTCGCCGAGGCTTCCAGTTCGTAAAACGTTAATTTTCAATTCAACACGCATAAGCAAAAAGGCAGAGTATGTGTGGTGTGGTTGGGTATATTGGAAAAAACCTCAGTCGTTCCTATGTGATGCAGGGCCTTTCTCGGCTTGAATATCGCGGGTACGATTCTGCAGGTTTTGCGTGCTTAGAACCTGAAACAAATCGTTTGTCCTGTGTTAAAGCAGAAGGGCAACTTGTTAATCTCGTAGATGCTTTGGATAGACAACCGGTTAATGGGCATGTTGGCATTGGCCATACTCGTTGGTCAACCCACGGTATTATTTCTCACGAAAATGCTCATCCTCAAGTAGATTGTGGTGAAAATATTTCAGTAGTTCATAATGGAATTATTGAAAATTATGCTCGTCTACGAACTTTTTTAAAGCAACTTAATCATCATTTCCGGTCACAAACAGATACTGAAGTATTTGCGCATCTTTTAGAGCATGAACTGGTTCAATCTTCATCGTTGCTCAATGCTCTTGTAAAAACTGTCAGTCAGTTGGAAGGCGCCTATTCGTTTACCTGTATTGGTCGTTTTTTTGCTGACCAAATTGTGGCGGTGCGTAAAGGTTCTCCGCTCTGCATTGGCGTGGGCGAAAATGAGATGTTTGTCGCTTCAGATGTCCTTGCTTTTGCAGGTTTGACCGACAAAGTAATTTACCTTCCCGATCAAACAATTGCTCTGGTGAGTAATAGTGGTGTGGAGTTGTACGATTTTGATGGCAATCCGCGAGCAATCGAACTGCAACAGGTAACTATTTCGTGGTCTGATGATGGAAAAAATGGATATGAGCATTTTATGCTCAAAGAAATTTTTGAACAAAAAAATGGTATTAATGCAACGCTTTCTTATTTGAAATCGATTCATGATACGGTTTGGCAGCAAATTGGTCTTGATGGTGTTGCAATAAAAAAACTGTCATCAATTTCGCTGGTTGCAGCAGGAACATCGTGGCATGCCGCTCGCATTGCTCAGTTCTTTTTTGAAGACATTTGTCGTTTTCCAACGCGGGTTGTTTTGGCATCTGAATTTCGCTATATGCCGTTTTTTAAAGAAGAAAATAATTGTCATCTTGCTATTTCACAATCGGGCGAAACAGCTGATACTCTTGAGTGTATTCGATTGATTAAACATGCAGGTGCTCATACGGTGGGTTTGACTAATGTGGCATCAAGCACGCTGGTACGTGAAACCGATGGTTTTTTACTCACCAAGGCCGGTCAGGAGATTTCGGTCGCTTCAACGAAAGCTTTTACAACACAATTAGCGGCACTGTATTGGCTAGCAAATCGAATTGCGCTTGAAAAAGAAATCATTACTGCCCAGCAGATGGATCGTGCCTGTGATTATTTGTTAGTTGCGGCAGAAACACTGGAAAATGTTATTGAAAAGTATAGACAGTGCATTGTAAATGAGCTGGCTCCCTATTATGCAACTTTTAAAAAATGTATTTTTTTAGGGCGCAATATTAGTTATCCGTTCGCGCTCGAAGCAGCATTAAAGCTAAAAGAAATTTCATATATTTTTGCGCAGTGCTATCCTGCTGGTGAATTAAAACATGGCCCGATTGCGCTTCTAGCTCCTGACACACCAGTTATTCTCTTTTCAACTTTAGATTCACTTATTTATCAAAAACTTCTTTCTAATGCACAGGAGGTCAAAGCGCGCGATGGCCATTTATTGGTGTTTGCATTTGAAGGGCAAGATGAATTGTGCTCATTGGCTAACGAATTTTTTATTATTCCGCGTGTTCATCCGCTTCTTGGGCCGCTGGCAATGACCGGGTTAATGCAATTTTTTATCTATCAGATCGCAAAAACACTCGATTGCCCAATTGATAAGCCTCGGCATTTGGCCAAATCTGTAACAGTCGAGTAAAAACGTTCTGTTGCGCAATACCATCAATTATGAGCACCGATCTTTTTTTGATAAGTCAAGGTTGTAGTGCGGCTCTGATTTTTTGTGTGGTGGGTGATGTGACGTAAGCATGAACAGAAATAAAAACAGGAGCCCCGAAATAATTGAGACGTTAATTTGGTGACGTTTTTTTTTCGTTAAATGCATAGTGTATTTTTACCCAACAATGGAACGAGATTTTTTGTATAAAAATTTTTATCCCTATTTTTTAGCTTAAAAAGGTGCTTTTTGTTTGTCAATGAGGCTGATAATAATTGCGTTAGCTGGTGGTTGCAGTAGGAGGAAAGTCGGAAGGACCCTGTATTTGCTGCTCTGTTTGTAATTTCTGTGCCCGCACGCCAAGGTTTTCTATTCCGCTAGAAACTTTCCTTAAAAAAATGCCTTCTTGATCTTGGATTTTTTTTACTAGTTGTTTGTTCAATTCAGCTAAAAAATCAAGCATTGTATCTGTTTGGCCGCGAGTATCTCCAGAAATGCTGTCAAATGCTCGAGCAGATTCTTGAGGGTTAATAGATGCTTTTGTTAGTTGAGCGGCATACGCTTTTTGTATTTCGTCGGGTGTTGCATTGAAATCTACGCCGAGCACTGTATACGGGTTTTCATGTCCTGTTAATCGACGATATAGTTCGTTGCTATTCATTTGTTTTGGTATTTGTGCAAAAGGTGAATTTTGCTTTATTTTTTGTTGAAAGTTGATGAGCTGTTTTTGTTCCTCAACAAGGGCGGAGAAAAGACCAGTATTAATGAGCCTACTCTCTTTTTCATCCAATTGCTTCAAAATCGATTGAGACTCCTGGTCTATAAAATTCAATAACTGTTTAATAATTCCTGTTTGGGCTAATTGTAATTGATTGAGATCACTGTTGTATGCAGCATCATATGCTGAAGTACCTAGTTGCGCGCGAAGAGCTTTTTCTCGTTCAGCTTTACGTTTTTTCCAATCAAGGGACTGATTGTTTTGAAATCGCACCATCTCTTGTTTGATAGCATTTGATATTTTTTCGTATAATTCTTTCCATCTATCAGGCTCTCCAGGTTGCGGTGTTTTGGCAAGTTCATCATAAGCGCGCGAGGCTGATTGTGTAATGATATCAAGTGCTTCAGAATAAGCGTTTAAGAGTGTTTTCTTGGCAATTGGTAGCGGATTGAGCGGATGTTCCCGCAGTTGGCTTAGTTGTTGTGTAAGTAATTTTAACTCATTATTGATCGCGTCAATCATAGTAGCAACGGTTGTTTTGTCTCTCTCGGCTAAATTGAGTTGTAATTGTTGATCAGCTAATTCCTGCCGTGCTTTTATATTCGGTGTGCTATCTTGTTTTGTGGTGCGAATTTTTTCACGCATGATTTGTGCATTTTTTGTTTCTTTGCGAATTTCCTCATCTCGTTGTTCTTGCTTTTTGGTAAGTAGCTCTTTTAGTTTTGTGAGATCTTGCTGTTTTTTTTGTATATCGGTTGGTGTTTCTACGTTTTTGACTATGGGCTCGTTTTTAATTTGTGCATAATCTGAAAATGAAAAACAAAAAAGTGCTAAATAGAGTATGAAAAAAATCATATAGCCTCCTCTTTTTACAGTTTTAGTTCTTCAATATCAAGTGAATCACCTGGATTGAATAATGTTGTAAGCAGCGAAAGCAAATCGGCTCTTTTTTTTGTTTTTTCAGGATAAGCTTTTTGTACAAGATCAAGCATTTCAATCAGTCTTACGGTGCTTAAAATCATGTAATCTGAGCTAATTAATTCTCGTTTTCGTTCATACCACGATTTTTCGGCTGTAAGCTTGGTGTCTTTTTTTGATTTTTCATCTTTTTGTTTATCTTTTTCCTTGGTTTCGAGTTTTATTGTGTTTTTTAAATTGCTTTCACGTCCAAAAAACCGATTAAACCATTTAACATCTTCAGATGGCGGTAATTTTTGATCGATTTCAAAATCGGGAACAACGCCAACACCTTGAATAGACATATTGTTTGGTAAATTATAAAGAGCAATGGTTAACTTGATGGCACAATCGTTGCTGACCGGTATTACTTCTTGTACCGATCCTTTACCAAATGTTTTGGTCCCTACAACAAATACGAGAAACTTATTGTCCTTGTTTGAATAACATTGCAAAACGCCTGCTAAAATTTCTGCAGCAGATGCGGTGTAATTATTAACCAAAATAAAGAGTGGTGTGCGACGATCGACAATTGGTGTTCGCGTTGTTGAATAACGATCGATCACTTTATTATCACGATTTTTAGTTTCAACAACCAAGCTTCCTTTTTCCAGAAACATTCCTGCAATATCGACTACCGAATTAAGTAATCCACCAGTATTAAATCGCAAATCGAGTATGAGCCCTTTTGATTCTTGTTGTTGACTCTTTTTAATCAATTGCTCCATTTGCTTTATGGCATTGTGCGTAAACATATTGAGTGAAAGATAATACATGTTGTGATTTTTAAAAAAATAGCAGAGAGCATTTTGTTCTTTGATTCGTGAACGCACAATATCAAAAGGAATAAGGTGTATGCTATCGTTGCGTAATACTTTGACATGAACAGTTGTTCCTTCTTTACCGCGCATTTTAGCCGATGCCTCTTCGACCGTCATTCCTTTTAGGACTGTATCATCAATTTGTATTATTTTATCATCAGGTTTTATTCCTGCTTTATCTGCAGGTTCGCCAGGTAAGGTGTCAATTATACGCAAATATTCGTCGTCTGCTTCTTTTGTGTTGTCGATAATGACGCCGATTCCACCAAATTCGCCTTCAGTGGTTTCCAAAATTGATTTGTACTCTTTCGGGTCCATGAATGACGAATGCGGATCGAGTGTTTTAACCAGAGCGCTCATTGCATTGATCATTGGTTTTTCGGGGTCAACCGTCTGATAGTATTTTGTTGATATCTGATGAATTGTTTCAGCAAGTGTTTGAGACCATTGATAAATTGATTTATCAAATTGGTTGCTATCTTGACGAGGTACAGCCGATTGCTTGGTGTGAAAGGTAAAAATAAATACGGTCAACGCCAGTACGGTAGTCCAAAGCAAACGACGCATATGATCTCCTTTTTTAAAATCAATATCAGATTTTCATCATATCGGTTTTGGATTTCAAAAGAAAGGAGATCTTCTTGACGTTTTTCAAAAGAGCGTGATACTACCAAGAAAGGAGGTCTTTGTTTGTGGAAGGATTGCTCAATGGAGGCATCTTCGATCGTACAATCAAACACGTCTGTTTGTTATCAATCACAAGAAGTGGTTGTTATTACCGGTTATTCAGGTGCAGGAAAAAGTACCGTATTGCGTGCACTAGAAGATATTGGTTTTTTTTGTGTTGATAATTTGCCCATTGCGCTTGTGCCGCAATTTTTTGAACTTATTGATCGTTTTCAAACGGATGGTCAGCGAGTTGCTCTTGGTATTGATATTCGAGCTGGGAGTAATTTAGAATCTCTTGCTCAAATCATCGAACAGGCAAAAAAAAATGGTTTAAAAATCACGGTGTTTTTTTTGGCAACCGAATTGCCAGTGCTTCTCAAGCGATTTCAAGAAACACGGCGAAATCATCCACTGGGCAATAATATGCCAATAAACGAATTGATCGATCAAGAAAGAAAAATTTTGCAACCACTCAATGCATTGGCAGATATAGTTGTTGATACAGATCAATGCACGCCAAATCAATTGCGCACTATAGTTCGGTCATATTTTGCACAAGGAAAAAATCCGGTTTTGGTTGTCCATCTTATTTCTTTTGGTTACAAATATGGTGTACCATCGCCTTGTAATTTTGTGTATGATGTGCGGTCGCTACCCAATCCGTATTTTATTGAAAAATATAAGCCACTTGATGGTACAATCGATACATTACGTGATTATTTTTTCGGATTAACTGAAGTGCAAGAATATTGGGACTATTTAACTCAATTTATAGATTTTTCAATAAAAAAAATCTATTTAGAAGGGAGATCGTTTGTCACCATTGCGATTGGATGCACCGGAGGAAGGCATCGCTCAGTAGCGCTCGTGCATCAATTAGCGCGGCGTGAATTGGAAAATGTTGTTTTTATAGTAAAGCATCGCGATATTGATCGTGAATCAATACATTTTGTTGGGGGATAAAAAATGATGATGCACAAAAAAATTAAGCGAACGTTGTTTCGATTTTTTTTTAGCATAGAAGTTGTGTTTATGATAATTTTTTATCTCTTTGGGTCTCAGGGCATGATGGCATTAGTGCGATTAAAAGCTGAAAAGCAAAAAGCAGTTGTTGAAGTTGAGCGCATGTCAAATACAAATTCGCTCTTGCAAGAACAAATTATCTGTTGGCAAAACAATGATTATTATAAAGAAAAAGAAGCGCGGGAAAAATTGCATATGGCTCGTGCGGATGAAATCGTTGTCTATCTACCTGAAGGAGTTCAATGAACTATACTTTACCGTCACTTGGTTATTCATTTGATGCACTTGAACCATACATTGATGCACGCACGATGGAAATTCACTATACTAAGCATCATCAAGCGTATGTTGATAATTTATGCAAAGCACTTGATCAATATCCTGAACTTTACAAAAAAGATTTGCCTACATTGCTTGCTCATTTGAATGAGGTTCCTGAACCAATTCGTGCGGCAGTACAAAACAATGGCGGTGGACATTTAAATCACTCTTTTTTTTGGTTGTTGATGAAAAAAAATGAGGGCGGCAAACCAAAGGGGGTTTTGCTCGAAGCACTAACTAAAAAATTTGGTAGCTTTGATCAGTTTAAGGAACTATTTTCTGTTGCAGCAAAAAATAGATTTGGCAGTGGCTGGGCATGGTTGTCACTTGACACTCAAGGAGAGTTGCAGATTTCTTCAACTGCAAACCAAGATACCCCCATTTCGACCGGGTGTTTGCCAATCTTTGGATTGGATGTTTGGGAGCATGCTTATTATTTAAAATATCAAAATCGCCGTCCTGATTATATTTCTGCTTGGTGGAATGTGATAAACTGGGATTTTGTCGAAGATACCTATCAAAAACTTATTAAA
>CAZUJC010000027.1:0-13718 GCA_964620245.1 uncultured Pseudomonadota bacterium
CGGTTGCGTGTTGAAGCAGCAGCTTCGCTTGTGAATCGCAACGATACGATCGTTATTGCATCAGTTTCGTGTATTTATTCGCTTGGTAATCCGCAAGATTATCGCGATCTGGGCTTTTCGGTTAAAGTTGGGCAAAAAATTAAACGTACCGATCTTATTAATCAACTTCTTTTTATTCAATATAAACGAAATGATGTTGATAAAGGTTCCGGCACAATTCAGATATTTGGCGACACCATAGAAGTCAATTTACCGTATCAAAAAGAAAAATTACGCATTGAAACTTGGGGCGACACTATTGAATCGCTTTCGTGGGTTGAAAAAAATAATAATCGCGTGGTCATGCAACTTGATAATACGATTATTTTTCCTGCAAAGCATTTTGTCACAACGCAAGAAAAAAAAGATGCAGCAGTTGGTAGAATCCAAACAGAGCTTGAAGATTGGGCGCCGCTATTGCCAAATCCGTTGTATCAAGAACGTATTAAGCAGCGCGTTACTCACGATATTGAAATGATTAAAGAAGTTGGCTATTGCTCTGGTATTGAAAACTATTCAATTCACTTTGATGGGCGAATGCCTGGTACGCAACCCTATTGCTTGCTCGATTTCTTGGGCAAAGATTTCTTATTAATTGTTGATGAATCGCATATTGCAATTCCACAGTTGCGTGGCATGTATGCCGGTGATAAAGCACGCAAAAAATCGTTGATCGATTTTGGATTCAGATTGCCATCTGCAGCAGATAATCGACCGCTCAAGTTTGAAGAAATTGAAGGATATTTTAACGATGTTATTTTTGTTTCTGCAACACCAAGTGATTATGAATTAACGCACTCTGATACAGTGGTGGAACAAATTATTCGTCCAACCGGTTTGCTTGATCCAGTGGTGGAAGTTCATCCGCGTCTTGATCAGATGAAACATTTAATCGACCAAATTAGAAAAACAAAAGAAAATGGATTTCGTTCATTGGTCATGGTAATGACCAAAAAATTGGCAGAACAATTGGCGATTTATTTGGAAGAACAACAAATCAAAGTGTGTTATTTGCACAGTGAACTGAAAACACCGCAACGCAGTGAAATTTTGCAAAAATTGCGTCTGGGAATTTTTGATTGTATTGTAGGTGTCAATTTATTGCGTGAAGGGATTGATGTACCCGAAGTTGCACTTGTGGCAATTATGGATGCTGATCTTGAAAGTTTCTTGCGTGATAAACGTTCGCTTATTCAGATTATGGGTCGAGCTGCACGAAATACTGAATCAAAAGTGTTGCTGTATGCAGATAAAATTACTGCATCGATGAAAGCAGCCATGGATGAATCTCAACGTCGCCGCTCCTTGCAGCAAGCATACAATAAAGAACATAATATTGTACCAACCACCGTTAAGCGTGATGTGGTGAAAAGCATTACTAATATTCAGCATGCTATTGCACAAGCTTCACAAAAGAAGAAGAAAAAAGAAGCTGTCGCAACCGCAAATATTCAAGATGTTCTTAAGCGTATTGTAGAACTTGAAACACACATGCAGCAAGCAGCAGAGAATTTTGATTTTGAAAAAGCCATTGAGTTGCGCGAAGAGTGGTTGATACTCAAAAATTCCCTTAATCCGTAATTTCTTCTAGGTTCGACTGGGGGACGCAATAGGTAGTTGCATCGAAATTGATTTTGTAAAAAGGTTCTTCTTTGACTCCATTTGGTAAAATTGAATATATATTGTGTATCGTGAGTTGATTTTGCGCCGCTACTTTTATCTTTTCTTTATTAGGTAATTGTGCAAAACGAAGCATAACGTATTCTTTTATCAGATCATCCCAACAATGTTCGGGTTTTAATTCACTAAAAGGTTCCATGATTTCTACTAAGGTAGGAATTGATGTATATTTGCCAGGTTTTAGCATACACAGTGTATTTGGTTGAAAAATAGTTTTTTTTTGCATAGCGATTAGTGATGAGTATATAATAATAATTGTACTCAAAAAAAACATAGGAAATCTTTTCATCAACTCTCCTTGTGTATTACTTTTTTTTAAAGTAATTTTTTTACAACTCTTTTTTTTATTACCGTAACATGAGTGAGTTTATGAACAAAATGGTTCTATTGTTGATTTTGATAGCGGTTCTTGTAATTGTAGTTTTTGTAACACGCACCCAACGCCCGCTTGAAAAAATTGAATATGAAAATTTTACCGTACACGATATTCCAAAAATTTTCCCCAAAACACCTTATCAAGTTGACCAATTAGCGCGTGAAACTTTAGAGCACGCGCGAAAATCTATTGCAGATATTATCGCAATTCCTGATGATCAACGTACCTTTGCAAATACGGTAGCTGCATTTGATGACGCAGCAAGTTACTATTTTGCAATTCCTGCGCACATGTTTAGTATTTTAAAAGAAGTGACTAATGATGATGCATTGCGTGACGCTTTGCGTTCTCAATCGATCAAAATGAACGATGAAGCGATCGATTTATTTAGTGAAAATAAACAACTCTATCAAGCGATCAAAGCGTATTTCGATGGAAATGCAAAAAAAGAACAGTTAACAAAAGAACAACGCTACTATCTTGATGAATTAATAAAAGGATTTGTGCGTGCAGGGCTTGATAAGCCAGATGATATTCGCACTAAAATTAAAACACTTAAAAAAGAGTTAGCAGCGCTCAGTGTTGAATTTGATAAAAATGTTAATAGCTATAATAAAACAATTGAAGTCACGCGAGAAGAACTTGCTGGCATGGATGAACGGTTTATTAATGGTTTAGCCAAAACACCAACTGGGACATTTATTTTAAATACCACCTATCCGATTATGTTTCCGGTGATGGAATATTGTACCCAAGCAGCAACGCGAGAAAAATTGTGGCGTTTGAATGTTACGAAAGCGTATCCAGAAAATCAGTCCATTCTTGTATCAATCATTAAAAAACGTGATAAGTTGGCACAGCTGCTCGGTTACAAAAGTTATGCCGCATATGACATTGATGATGAAATGGCACAAACCCCGGAGCGCGTGGAAAAATTCTTGAACGAATTAATTGCTCGCACGAATAAAAAAGAACTTGAGGAACATGAATTGCTTAAAACTGATTTGCCACCGTCAGTACAACTGAGTCCTGAAAATAAATTTTATCCATGGGATCGGTTGCATGCAATGGCGATGTACAAGAAAAAGCATTTCAATATTGATCAACGAGAAATTGCTACCTATTTCCCTATGGAATCGACCGTAAAAGGGCTGTTAGATATTTATCGAGCATTTTTGGGTGTTGAATTTAAAGAGTTACCACTCGCTGGTGTATGGGATCCTGAAGTAAAATTAATCGAAGTAACAAGCAGGGAAAAAAATCAAATTCTGGGGTATTTATTACTCGATTTATTTCCTCGTCCCAATAAATATGGGCATGCGTGCCAATCAACGATTATTCCTGCGATACAAAAACCGGATGGAACCAAACAGCCGGCACTTGTGCTCGTGATTGCTAATTTCCCAAAAGCAACTGCGCAAGAACCATCGTTGTTAGAGCTTAATGAGGTAAATACTTTTTTTCATGAATTTGGTCATGCGTTGCACGCAATCTTGGGCGCAACACAATTAGCAGGAACTTCAGGAACGCGCGTGAAAACCGATTTTGTAGAATTGCCATCACAAATGCTTGAGGAATGGTTGTGGGATGCTGGCATTTTAAAACAGTTGAGCAAGCATTATCAAACAAGTCAGCCGCTTTCTGATCAACTGATTAAAACAATTATCGAACAGAAAAATTTTAGTTCGGGCAGTTTTATTCAGCGGCAAGTGTACTTAGCTTTTATTTCGTTGCTCATTTTTCAAGAGGGTGGCGTTGAAGATACACAACAATTAGCACGAACATTGAGTAACAAAATTAGAATTCACAGTGTCTTTGATAATGACGATCATTTTGAGGTTTCATTCGGGCATTTGATGGGCTATGGAGCGAAATATTATGGGTATTTGTGGTCGAAAGTATTTGCGCTCGATCTTTTTGATTATATAAAACAGCGCGGCCTATTAAATGGTGAAGTCGGCAGAAAATATGTACAGTTAATTTTGATGCCGGGCGGTAGTGCTGATCCTAATGAATTGTTGCGCAATTTTTTGGGTCGTGAACCTAATAGTGATGCATTTTTTAAAGATTTGGGCTTATAGTTTGCACATTACGGTTTAAATACCACAATTGGCTCCCAATAAATATAGCAATACTGGTTACTTCCTGGTGAACTCATATAACCTGGATTTTTTATAATGGCGATGATGCGTGTACCGCCAGGCGGATTTTTCCAGCAGCTCATACCAATAGCGCCCTTATATTTGGTAATAAGGGTATTAAATGCGTTTCGCAGATCATTGGGGTTGTGTGAACTTCTATACATCGCTTCTTTGATTTCGCCTTCAATTTGCCCTTTTTCGGCCAAGGTGATTTCTCTTAATGTCCCATCTTGAACGGTGCGTGAGGTGAAATCTTGCATCAAGAAAGAAAAGAGCCCATAATTAACTCCCAAAGGAAGTATTATCATGAGTATAAAAATAATAGCACGTTTTAGTTTCATGAGCCGTTCTCCTCGTTATTTTTTTTAGTAGGTTTTTGTGCATAAACTCCGCCTACATAATAAATCTGAAACGATTCACGTTCGGGATTTAAATATTCACCTACAATAGTCCCTTTTGGTTCACTCTCTGCAAGAGAACTAGACGTTCCAACGTGTGGAATTGGGTCGAACAATTCTATTCCTTGGATTTCTTTTAGCCCATTTTGAACTAATGCAAGCAGTGTATTGTTCTCGGTGTTACCGTAGATGAAAAACTGTGCATTTTTTCCTTTTTGGTAGTCGGGATTATCGTATTGTGCAAGCCAGCGACGCGTATATTTTGTTTCTGCAGTTGATTGTCTTTTAACTAATCTTTGTTGCTCGAGGCTCATAAACCAATTGTCGATCGCTTTGAGAGCCTGGTATCTGGAAATAAAATCATGCTTTGGAACATAGTGGTAATATTGCGCATTCATTGTATCCACCTGTGCAAGCCAGCTAACAGTAAAGAGTGTTACTACCAAAAAGCGCAATTTCATCAATTACCTTTGTGATTTATAAAAAATTCTGTATTTTGTTCCATTTTTAATAAAGTCAGCTATAAGCATTTCTTGACCGTAAATCGGTTTTTCATCTGGTGCAATTATGCGTATGTGATATTTCAGAGGATCTTTGTTTAATGCATTCTCATTAATGGTGTATGAAGATCCTTTTTTGATGAACACATATTTCATAGGACCATTGGGCTTAACTTGACCAATTTTTGTATGGGTTTTCTCGATATTATTTTTCTTTAACGTTGCATAGTCTGCAATGACAATATCATCATATGGATAAAAAAGGCTGTCTTCAAAAATAGAAGCAAGTTCGGTGCCTATTTCAATATAAGTAGGGCTTGATGGCATTTGCGCAACTGCTGATGTTGTTGTTAAGACAGTTATTGCTAACAAAATTGTTTTATTAATTAACTTCATAGCTTATTCCTTTTGAAAAAGAGGCTCACAGCGAATGCTTAACGCACGGATGGTTTTTTGACCTCCCGTCCATGTGGCTTCATTATGAACCCCTATTTTTAATTGAAAAAGTGGTTTATCGGTTGCGTCCTTTAGAACCAACTATTTCCGAAATTATTTTTGTTTTTTTACCAATATATTGAACACTTACATCGTTCAATGCTTTACCCGCTCCTGTTTTTGCTTTAAATTCAGGGTTTTCATAGGTTGCAATGGTTGTACCCTGAACTCGTGTTCCAGCATTACGATTAAGTTGAATTTCTTTTGATTTTAAACCTTTGAAGTATTGATCAATATCGGTTAACAATTTGTGTTTATGTTCTTCCGATCCAGGTGCAGCTACACCGATAAAACGAACTTCAACTTCTTGTGTTTGGCCACCAATTAATCGTTTACCTTGGCCATATAATGGATTTTTATAGGTTGCTATTACTTCACCTTCAGGTGTTGTTGTTTGACGGCGCAATATAATGCTCTTGCTATTCTTTTTTGCAAATGATTTAAAGTAGTTGTTAATTTTGGTCAAATAGTAAGCTTCTGAGCCTTCATATACTGAGGGCTCACCACCAATGACAACTGCATTGAGAGACGCACCAAGAGCAAACGGTGCTAAAAGCGCGAGTGCTAATAATTTCTTCATTCTATTCTCCTTTTTATTGTTCATAATTATTTATTTGAAAGTACTATTCCCATCGGAAGATAATATACATCGACTGAGTTTTTTTCTTTTGAGCGTGGACCAAGGTCTTGATAAACTCGGTTATCATAAAATGCAATTCTATAATTGAGATATTTCATTGGATTTTGGTACACGTTTACCATTAACGGACTGAGGCCAAGCTTGGTAACATCTTGAGCTGTTTCATCAATCCGAGTTGATGCTAAACCAGGATTTTCTGCATATTGTATTTTGAGAAAATCATCAATGGCATCTAAAACTTTTTTGTAATCTGCAGTGCTTCCTGCAAAACGTAATTCACCACCAAAATATTGGCCAATGTTAATGCTGTCAGTAACCTTTTGTTGTCTTGGATCATCAGGTCGAGCTACCATGGGCTTGTTAACGTCAGCTATAAAAAAGCCAGGAAATTTTGCCGGCAGCTCTTTTTTAAAAAAATCGTCAATATGAACCAGAAGAGCATCTTGTTGTCCTGGTTGCATTGCTACCAAATGTAGAGAGAGAAATAGAATCGCGAATAATGTAAGCATGCGTTTCATGTTTGTTCCTCTCATGAAATTTCTTTATTAAGGTAGATAGTATACGTCAATAGTGCGCAACTCACCCGAAATTTTCCCGCTTTTTTGATACACTGGATTTTCATAGCTAGCAACTTTATTTTTTGTATAATTTGTTGGTTGGGTATAGATGCCCAGCATTATTGAATCAAGTCCAACTCTTTTAATATCCTGGTGTTGATAATCGGTACGTTTTAGATGAATTCCTGGATATTTTGCTGCTAGATTCGTGAAAAAATTATCAATGCTTTGTAGAAGGGCTGGATAGTTAACGTTAGTACCTTTAAAGCGAATGTCGTTTCCACCATTAACAAATAGTTGTGCAATTCGGGTATAATCGCCTGATTTATTGAGTGGCGCAATAATAACATCAGAATTTTGGTTTTTTAACGTGTTATTAAAAAAATTACTAATTTCTTCTAACACGACATCACGGGCTATAAGCGATGTGCTAACCAAAAGAGCCGCTAAAATCATGACATGTTTCTTCATGTCAATCTCCTTTTTTTATAAAAAATGCTTTAATTAAGCTCATTTACATTATAATATTACAGATAAGCATTAATGAAACGCAATAATTTTCGGTATTTTTTTCTAGCCAGATTTCTTTTGGTTGAGTACACTTAAAAACGGTGCTTAAGTGCGTAAGGCAAATCAATGGAAAAACAGCATGGAATCGTTTTAAAAAGCTTTCTTGGTTATAGTCACAAATGTGTTATTTTTGACCGCGAATATGGCAAAATTGATACAATCGCTGTGCGAGATGTTGAAAGATTGTCTCCTGGATTTCTTATCGCGTATCAAAAAAAGTTACGTGGAAAAATGTACTATCTTGATTCTATAGAGCTGATACAAACTCCTCTTTGGCTTGCGCGAGATCATATCTATTTTTTGCATCATATTTTAGAAGTGTGTTATTACTGCATGCCATACGAATGTAGTAATGAAAATGCTTTTTCATTATTGGAAATTTTGTTGCATAAACCAGAGCAAGTTAAGTATTCTTGGTTTAAAAAAATATTTTTACTGAGACTATTTAATAGTTTAGGGATGTATCCTGAGGATGAATCGGTGCATACAGAGCGCATTGAGCAATTGTTAGCTCAATCATTTTTCGATGAACACGAACTACTTGATTCCCATACTGATCAAGTAATAAACCGTTGGTTGCGCAGTTGTATTGCGATGCATCCATATAAAGACCTTTTTAAAACCTTAGCTATAGGAAGTGATCATGTACTCTACGAATAATTTCTTACCAAAACGCATAGTTGCGGCACTTCTTTTGATTTGTGTATTTGAGATACGCAGCGCTACGCTTTTGGATACATCAAAAAAACTTTTTTCTCCAGGGCGCAATGAACGTGAAGAGCAGCTTGAGCATTTAAAAACTGAGGCGAGTGAGTGGAGCGAAAAAAATCAAGAACAACTCAAAGCAATTGCAACACAACTTGAACTTAACGATCGTGCTCTTGTTGAATCAAAAAATCAACTCAGAGAGGCGCAAGGTGTGCAAGCCGATTTTTTGAATAAAAAAATATCGTTGCTTAACGAAATTCATCAAGCATTGTTTAATAATCAATTAACAAGAAAAGCGATTACCGGTAGCCAACAGCAAAATATTAAGGAGCTGGAAACTAATCGCAAAGATCCAACACTTAAATCATTAATCATAGAACCACGTGCAGTGACCAATTTTGAATTGGTGCAAAATTCAAATAAAAAAGTATTGTATCAAGAAGCAACAGTACAGCAAATTACAGCGCAAAAAAATGATTCACTTGTAGAATTAGACAGCCTCAAGAAAAAGCTGACGGTTGCAATGAAAGAGTATCAAGAAAAAAAACGTGCTCAAGAAGATTTTGGCACCAAAACAGTTACATTGTTTAAAGAATTTAATTTCCAACAACGTGGAGAATTGCTCGATTTAACTGAGCGGTTAGCAAATTATGAACGGCAAGTTGCTGAACTTAAAGTGCGAGAAATGATCAGCCGTATTTCGCTCATTAATACAAAAATATTTTTGGAATCAGAAAAATTAAAAGTATTAAAAGAAAACCTCAATCGTATTAAAGGTGCGCTGCGTGTTTCGGAAAACGAAGTCACTGTTGCTAAAGAAAAACTTGAAAAGAAAAAAACTGAAAGTTTGGCTGCAAAAGATCAATTGTATCAAGAGATCAAAATATTAACGATTCAGCGTGATCAACTCAAAAGAGAACTCGAATTTTTGAGTAAACGATACGCAATTACTGAGCGTGATGTAGCTGCATGGAGCGTAGCAACAAAAACGCCAGAATCGTATAGCGCTTTAGCGGAAATTGGATTTAAAAGTGCGCAAATTATGTTGCTTGATCGTAAAATTGAGTACCTTCATGCTCAAATTGATTTGGAAGATGCAACATTTAAGCGACAAGAAATTAATTTTTTCATTCTTTCCATGTGGTATCAATTAACGCAACGTAGACTGAAAACTGGTGATGAAGTTGCACAACATGTAAAACGGTTTAAAGAATTGCAATCGGAAGCACAGCGTGAATTAGCCTTGATGCAGGATAAAAGAAACGCGGCAACGAATTTATTGAACTTACAAAACAAAGAATTAACTAATTTAAAAAACTTCATGCAAGAGGTTTTGAACGAACGGGAACTCTTGTTCAAACGATATCCAACACGATTCATGGCGCTTGTGCAGCGACTTTCTGATGCTGAGCGAGTGATGATTGAGCAAATTGAAAGTACAAGCAAGTTTATTGAGGTTGATTCAAATTTAATTGCAACTCTTGATGAAACAACAAAAGAGTTAAGTTTTGTGCTTGGGGAGCTTGAAACAAAAAGCATTTGGCAGCGTTCAGAATATGCAATTTCGTGGCAAGGTATTGGGCAGGTAGTACCAGATTTAAAATTGTTTTCGAGCGATGTGCAACAATTGGCGCAGAATGCAACAGCGCGGTTCAAATGGAGTTCTGTTCTTGGTGCAATGAAGAGTGGTGTGCAGCGTCCATTTATATTGATCCTTATGATCATCGGTATTTTTTGTTTGATCGTTGCGTATGCGCTTGGGCGGCGCGTGGTGCGTGCATTGCGTGGGTGGTTTTTAAGCTCAACACCAATTGCACGTTTAGTGTTTTATGCCAATCGTGTTGCAGGCATGGCGCTGTTTTGTATAGAAAAACATTTTTTTAGCTTATTTATCTGGTCGGTGCTTTTTGGTTTTTTTTCTTTTGGATTGATTAACGATTTATTTGCACGGGTGTTTTTTTATCTCGCGTCGATTCCATACTTTTTATATATTGCAACCAACAGCAAATCGTTAATTGTTGGTATGAACCGCAATCTAAATTATCCCTTGTTTACCAAAAATTTCGAACGGCGTTTTTCAATTGTGTTTTTGGTATTTTCATATGTCACCATTTGTACTCTCTTGTTTCGTGAAGCATTTATTGCTGCAACGATTCACAAATCTGAATTTCCAACAATTCTGTTGGCGACCTATTCATTGTTTTTACGAATCATGATTATTTTTTCAATCGGCCGTGATGAGCTGGTTACCTTTATCTCGCGGCAAGGTGGATTTGGAAATTGGATCGCAAAATATATTGGCGCATACTACTATTTGCTACTTGCAGCAATTATTGCACTTATGATTGTGAGCGATCCGTATGTTGGTGGCTACGGGAACTTAATTTCGTATGCAGTGTGGGGAATAATTGCCACACTCATTTTGGTGAAATTGCTCATGATCGCCAATATGTATGCAAAACGATTTTTGGCTACTGCCTATTTTGCAACGGATGAAGAAACAATGCATGAACGATTTGCCTATGCAAAGACGTTGTATGGAATCTCAGTCATTTCGGTTTTCATCGTCATACTTTTTATTGCAGTAATGATTGGTACGCGCATTTGGATGATTCCAATTACGTGGACGGATCTTGGTCAAGTGATGAATTTCCAATTATTTGATACTGGTGTTGATAAAACAACCGGACAACTTATTTGGTTTACACCACTCAAACTTTTTGTAGTGCTGAGTTTTATTATTGGTGGATTTATTATTTCACTTCTCATCAACCGTTTTGTACTGCGTTTGATTTTTGATCTCCTTCCTGTTGATTCGGGTGTGCAAAATACGGTCACCAGTATTTTGCGCTATTTGATTATTGTTATCGCTATCTATCTAGGGTTCCAATGGGGCGGTCTTGGAACATTACTCTTAGCAATCGGTGTGGTAATTGGTAGTATTGGGTACATTGTAAAAGAACCAATTGGTGATTTTATTTCCTATTTTATTATTTTAGTGCAACGTCCAATTCAGGTTGGTGATTATATAATGATCGATACTGAGCATGAAGGATTGGTGCGAAAAATTACACCGCGCTCAATTATTTTGCGGCGGCGCGATAGTTACACTATTATTGTTCCCAATTCAATGATACTTACTAGACCAATTAACAATTGGAACTATGCGCGCAATTTTGTTGCATTTGATGATATTGATTTTACGGTGCCGTATGATACCGATCCAGTATTGGTCAAAACATTAATTGTACGGGTACTTGAACATAATCCTGATATTTTGAAAAGTCCGCGACCAGTTATTCGTTTGAACGATTTTGGTGAAAATGGATTTCTTTTCAAAGTGCGTGGTTTTGTAAGCGATGTGAATATTTTGCGCAAATGGGATATTGCAAGCGATGTTCGTTTTGGATTAATTAAAATTTTCCGTGAAAATTCTATTACTATTGCAGTGCCAACTCGCGTTATAATAAATAAGAATTGAAGACAAAATAAAAAAAACTGCTGCTTATATTGATAAAATATAAGCAGCAGTTTTTTCATAATTCAAAAACAATATGCTGATTTATTTTTTTCTATGAATTAATTTTTTCAGTCGCGTAGGAAGCTCAAGTTTTATTGCACCAATGACAAACATTGCAATTGCACAAATGATCAAAATAAAATTAAAATATGCGGTGAAAATATTTAAGGTGTAAAGAAGCAGTACAATACCCAGAACAAATAAAATAATGCCTTGCGTGGTATTATCTAATTTGCTGAATTGAAATCCGAACATATCAGTATCTCCTTTTTTTTGACAAATAATGATACATTGGATTTACCATAGCAGGGGATTGAGCAACCTTCAAGTTTTTTTATGCAAAGGATTGAGTAAATGAAAATATTTTTAGATACCGCTCATCAAGCAACCATTGCAAGTTGGGCTGCTACCGGCTTAATTGACGGTGTTACCACCAATCCATCACATCTATCAAAAGAAAAAAGTGCACCAAAACAGTTGGTGCTGGAAATTTGTTCATTGTTACCGCAAGGTGAAATTTCGGTTGAAGTGACAGAAAAAGAACCGGATAAAGTGTATGCTCAAGCACTCAAAATTGCAGCGCTTCATAAAAATATTTTGGTCAAAATTCCGTGCCACAAAGATTACTATGCAGTTATTGAAAAATTAGTGGACGATGGCATTAAAGTTAATGTCACGCTGGTGTTTTCTCTCGTGCAATCACTGTTTATGTGCAAACTTGGTGTTGCGTATATTTCACCATTTATTGGTCGTTGGGATGATATTGATGCACAAGGAATAGATGTTCTTTTTGAAATTCGAGAAATGATTGATCGCTATAATTATGAAACACAACTTTTAGCAGCTTCGTTGCGTTCGGTGCGCCACCTGCACCAAGCAATTGCAGCGGGAGCTGATGCAGCAACAGTGCCGGTTGCAGTACTTGAACAAGCAGTAACACATCTGCTGACCGATCGTGGCATTGCTCAATTTGATGCTGATTGGCAAAAACTAGATATCAAACAATTTCCTTAAAAAATACTTTTTTTTGTTAAGCTTGTTGGATGTTTTTTAATATAAGGATCAATCAATGAAATTATCAGAAAAATTAATTATTGTTTTTTTTGCTAGCGGAATTTGTGCAAATGCTTGTGCAATGAATAGAAAAATGGAGACGAACGAATCTTCACTGTCACCTAGAGCGAATGTTGTGCTTAAAGTAGCAACTCTTGCGGGCGTTGGATATTGGCTTTATCGTTCACTGACGCAAAATTCTGGTCCACAAGACATCAATTTTTTTTTAAAACCTGGAGTTATTGTCCCGGCGATTGTTGCACATTGTACAATTCCATCTCTCTATAACGATACGAAGAATTTATTTAATGTAGAGAATCGGAGTACACTTGATAACACAATGCGCAAGGCTGGACGTTTATGTGCTGCTGCGCATTCTGGGGCATGGATGTGTGTTTTTGCTGCTGCTTTTCAAAATCCTTCAATGATGAGAAAATCACAAAATCTAACTGTCAATTTAGCAATGCCAGGATTAATGTTCGGTGCTGCAGCGACCGCTTACGGCGAAACACATAAAAAGATTAGAGAAGTATTGCATTAATTTTTTATACATTTTCTTATAAGAAGCGCCAAAGAAATCATGTTCGCACTTTTTTTGTTGGTTATTTTCTTGCAAAACCGCCTGATTCTGCGCGACTCTTAAATTAAATTTTAATTAAGAGGAAAGTTTATGAATCACATGGATCATACGCCAGAATTAGGTAACGGTTTTAGAATCGCCGATTACATTCCACTCATTATTATTTTTTGTGTGATTATTGCGATTACTTGTGGTTTGCAATGGTATCGCGGTTTTAGTTTTATTGGTGCATTAAGCGATTTTATGGCAGCTTTTTTCTTAATTTTTGGTTTTTTTAAAATCATTAATTGGCCGCAATTTGTGCAAGCGTACGGAGAATATGATCTTCTAGCCCAAAAAAGTGTTGCCTATGCGTATGCTTATCCGCTTATTGAAATCGGTTTGGGGATTTTGTATCTGTTACGTTTATTTCCAGTTTTTACCAATGTGGTTACATTTATTATTATGTGCATAAGTTCACT
>CAZUJC010000028.1:0-11920 GCA_964620245.1 uncultured Pseudomonadota bacterium
AAACTTCCTACAGATTTTAACAATAGAGTATCTAAAGGGTTGATGTTTTTTGAGTTACCATCGGCAGCACTCAGTACTCCTAGTCCATAACCAATACCCGCCAATGGTCCTGCCGCAATGATCCCAATGGTCTGCGCTCTTGATCCTGCATTCGAATTTGCATAACCGCCACTGCCAACTTTGGTAAAAAACTGTTTGTAAACCTTGAGCCAGCTATTTTGATACAATGGTTTATCGATCTGTTCTCCAGGGTTTTTGCCCAAAACAATATCGATGGGACTACGAGTAAGCACCTTTGCCATCAATGAATGGCCCAATTCATGAACAAAAAATGCTGATTTCCACAATCCATAACCAATACCAAGCCGCAATGCTCCCCATTGTGCATTGTCAACAGCGCTCGATTCTTTAAAATCAATAGATTTAGCCGTAAAAATGCTTCCAATTAATGCAATTGATAATAGTAGTTTTTTCATTTTCATAAGAACCTCGCGAATCATTTTTCTAGTTGTAATAATTATACTATTTTGACCTAAATTGTCAACCAACGATCAATAGGTAATTATTTTTTTGCTGATGCTCGTTATAGAAATAACCAATTTTTCGGCCATTTGTTAAATTAAGGCGAAATCAATAAAAGCCAATGACTAATTAATAAATTAATTAGCTTTATTATTTTAATTCGCTCGTTTTTTTTAAAACCGATAGGAAACACCAATCTCTGATCGTTCACGCGAACAATTCACTTCCACATTCCATAAGCGAGATTCACTCATTGCTATTGCTTTATGAATTGCAACACCATAAATTACCCCAAGCGCTGCACCTGCAAAAACTTGAGAAATATAGTGCCGATTTGCGTTCACACTGACTGCAAAAACAAGTCCTGAAAAAAGGCCGAGCGGAATCCATGCTCGTTTTCCAAATTCCAAACCGTAGGTGGTTGCTAAACATGAAACTTCAAACATATGCCCCGATGGAAAACCACCATGTGCACGCCGATGCGGACTAAAATGTTCATTCCACGGACGTAAATTTGCATTTGTTTTTGCGCATTTGATGAGATCTTTTGCATACAACCCGGAAACTACTCCCATGGTAAATATGCGACTCACGGTGCGTACATGATAGTTGGTTGACCATACGCAAAAACTGCCACAGAAAAGTACCGCTGCAAATGAACCTTTTTCTACTGCGTTTACAAAACCTGAATGAATTTGTCGTCGATTTTTGTGATTTTCATGATCATAAAAATGTGAATGTAATTCTTCATCGATCATGCGTGAACTTAGATAAAATGGAAGTGCTGCTGTTATTACTTTAACTGAATCAACCGAAAATAAATTCCACTGCACATAGACAAATTCTTTGCACCAATTACTAAAATGGTACATTCCTTTGTACCATATTGAATGATGAGATTGAATCGAAGATGTTGTTTGAGCAACAATTGTCGAACTTTGGCTACACAGCATCAAACACATCATACATAAGATCATGCGCATCGTTACTGACTCTTGTACCGTTTAAAATTGATGTGGCATACTGCAATTGTAGTACAACTAAATCAGTTAAATCAATCTGAATACAAATAAGGAAAAAGAAAAATGAAAAAGAACAGTACGCTTATTTTTTTGTTTATAAGTTTTAATCTCTGCGAAGCAATACAAAATGATAAAACAGTACCCAATCACATTAAAAAATCGCACTCAGATGAAAATTTACAAAATGCGCGAATTGTAAATGCAATTCTTGGTGCACCAGATAATGCATCACATTCGGATCTTGCGGTATTATATCATGCATGGAATAAAATCAAATTTACTATTTCTCAACGCATGGTAAACAAATAATAACTTCGATTATTCAAATCCTGCAGGATGCAATGTGTGCCATTCTGTTGATTGTTCATACGCATGCGCGGTTTGCAGCAATAATTCTTCGGCAAAATGTGGCGCAATTAATTGAAAACCAATAGGCAAATTATTTTTGCTCACACCACACGGCACCGAAATTGCAGGAACACCAGTGATATTCATCGCGCAGGTAAAATAATCTTGTAGATCCATTTGCAATTTGTTGTCATCAAAAGCACCAAATTTAAATGCTGGTGCAGGATGAGTTGGTGCAACTAACAAATCAACCTCTTTGAATGCTTGCGCAAATGCAGTGCGCATAATTGATTGCACTTTTTTTGCATTGACATAAAAATCCCCTGCATGACCAATTGAAAGCACATAGTTGCCAATCATAATGCGCGCTTTAACTTCTTGGCCAAAACCATCTTCACGCGTTTGCGCATACATTTGTGCAAGGGTTGGCTGTTTTACACGCAATCCATATTTGACTCCGTCAAAACGAGAAAGATTTGATGCAGCTTCTGCGCGGCTTAAAATAAAATAGACCGCAGCACTATAATCTAAAATTGGCATTTGCAAACGTTTAATGCGCGCACCTAATTTTTCAAGATCTTTAATCGCGCTATTAATTGCCGTAACAACTTCAGCGTCAATTCCTTGTGCGTTCAATGCATTTTCAATGATACCAATAGTCATTCCAGGTTTTATGTTGCCAGTTAATTGTGCAGCATAATCGGGTGCTTTATACGGCAATGTAGTCGAATCACGTTCATCATTGCCAGCAATAACTGAAAGAACATGTGCTGTATCTTTTACGGTGCGCGTTGCGATACCAATTTGATCAAATGAAGAAGCATAGGCAACTAAACCGTAGCGTGAAATTAAACCGTAGGTTGGTTTAAATCCAACAATACCACAAAATGCAGCCGGTTGCCGCACCGATCCACCAGTTTCAGAACCAAGCGCCCACGGCACAAATCCCGCAGCAACGGCAGCAATAGAACCACCGCTTGAACCACCTGGAACGCATGAAAAATTCCACGGATTTGTTGTTTTTTGATAGGCAGACGTTTCAGTGGAACTACCCATGGCAAATTCGTCACAATTTGCACGGCCAACTAACAATGCACCTTCTTTTTTCAAGCGTGCAATTGCTGTTGCATCATAGGTAGGACGATAATTTTGCAAAATTTTTGAACTGCATGAAGTGATACGATTTTTTTGGCAAATATTATCTTTAATAATGCCGGGAATTCCTGAAAGTTTTCCTGATGATTCACTCGATTTCAAAATTGAGTCTGCATCAAAAATTTCAAGCGCAGAACCAATTTTTGAATCATATTTTTTAAAACGATCGAGATGAAATTGAAGAAGTTCACCAGAAGTAATTTCTTTTTTTTCCAAACTTTGACGTAATTGATCAATAGTTGCAAATGCCAAATTCATCAGGTTCCTTACTTGGATTCAATAATTTTAGGCACAACAAAAAAATGGGCTTCGCGTTCGGGAGCAAGTGCTAATAATGGTTCCGGATCGGTTTTAATAACTACATCTTCACGCAACACATTTATTTGTTGATGTTCATCAAAAACACCGCTCGCGGCTACTTCTTTTACACACTGCGCATATTGTAAAATTGATTCAACATGCTTTAGTAGTGGCGCAATCTCAGATTCTTCCAATTTGAGCTGAGAAATGCGCGCTAATTTGAGCAATTCTTCTTGTGTTATGTGTGCCATGGTCATTCTTTCATCGAATTTGTTGCAGTATGAGCATCAGAATACCACAACTGCATAATTTTTAAATGTGCGATTTTTTAAATTGATTGTTTTTTCCACTCTTCACCTTTTAAGCGCCACATATAAATAATGCTCATCACTGCATTACCAAGATAAAAAGAACCGTAAATTAAGAAAAATTTAATCATTGGATTTGCAAAAACTGCTGAAGCAAATAAATATGAAACTGGAATAAAATAAAGGAGAAATGTGCCTAAGCGTGCCCACATTACCACGCGCACATTAGCTGCACCGCGCAATGCACCAGACAAAATGAGCTGAAGCAAATCAAAAAACACTAAAATACTCATCATCGGGAAAAGTGCTGCTGCAAATGCAGTAAATTTCTTTTTTGGATCGAAAATTGAAATAAAGAATTCAGGCCTAAATGAAATGATGATCAAAATGGTAAAAACAAACACTGATGATAAGAATATTACTTTTTTAATGTTAGTTTTGATTCCTTGCCAATTATGAACACTATATTCGTTACTCACTAAATAGGTGATCACTTGTGCAAAAGCCGCAGCTGGTTGAATTGCTAACCGTTCAAGATCTTTAATGACGCTGTAACTTGCAATGGCATATTTACCCATTGGGTTAATTAAATAACCAAGCCAAATATAGGCTGCTGCAAACAACGTTTTATCAAGAACCACCGGCCAACTTAATTTGATAATATCAATCATGCGATCAACACTTGAAATTTCTGCAATGAGATTAATGCCATATTTGCGATTTTCACGGTTGAAAATAACGTAGCCAAACGCAAGCACAAACATAAGCCCATATTGGATTACCGAAGCAATCGCTGAACCCTGCAAACCAAGCGCAGGAAAACCCCATGCGCCGTTGATTAACGCATAGTCAAAAAAAAGAAAAACTATACCACCAACTACGAAAATTTGCATTGGTATGCGTGGTTTTTTAATACCGCGCAGAAAACCGATAAAAGCAAAAAAGACAAACATAAAAAAAACGCTCACCGCTTTGAGCTGCAAAAACGGAATACCAAGCGCAATCATTTTTTCTGGCACACCATATAACCAGTAGATCCAATAGGCGCCAAAATAGAGCATGGTTGAAATCACCCCGCCAACAATACAAGTAACCCAAAATGCACTAGCAAGTGACCGACCCACTTCTTTATATTCACCAAGACCATTATATTGCCCTGCAACAATTACCGTACCAACCGAAAAACCTTCGGCAGCTTTAACGATAAAATGAATAAGCGTGTTAGTCACACCCACGGTAGCAAAAAGGGATGTTGATTTAAGACCCGCAATCCACCGTGCATCAATGAGTGGAATAAGTGCATATAACAATAACGAAGTAATAAATTCAGGGGCAAAATAGCTCAAAATCGAGCCGTACGTTTCGCCGTTACGAGAATCGATAATTCCCGCTACATAGCTTTTAAAAAACTTCTTTTTAGGGCTACCACTCTCTCTATTTGACGACATTTTCAACATTCCTTGTTTGATACTATCTTTCAGTTGCCGCATTTCCATCGCCACACCCTTTTTTTCTAGTATACATCCATTTTTTTAAAAAAAATTAACTGGCGCTCCCTGTTGCCAACCTGATATGACACTTCTTTTTCAATCAAATGTTGTTCTGCTTCAGAACTTTGCCATTGCTTTGATGCCCAATACACAAGGCGGGCATTTTGGTAGGGACCAGGCTTAAATACTCGTATAAGTTCAGCTGGAGCCAAAGAAGCGCGTGAGACGAAAAGGTCAATTGTATACTCTGTTTTGCGCAAAAAAGTTCGCCAATCAAGATCAACCGTTTCAACATCTGCCAACTCAAGTTTTTGGGCAATCATGTTCAAAAACGAAATCTTTTTATTGTTAACCTCGATTAGAAAAACTTTTAAATGAGGATATTTAATCTTAAGCGGGATTCCTGGCAATCCAGCCCCACTTCCCACATCGGCTATTGAACGAATCGTGCTAAAATCGAAAAAACGATCCAAAGCCAGCGAATCTTGAAAGTGAAATTTGATTACTTCTTCAACCGATGTAATCGCTGTTAAGTTGAATTTTTGGTTCCATTCCAGCAACAAAAAAAGGTAGGCCTTAAAAGCATCCGCTTGACTTGAAGAAAGTTGTTCACTTCTTACAAAATCGTCAAAAAATGCTTGTTCTTTAGGGCCAAAATCAAAATTGGTCTCGGTCATAGTGTCCTTAAACTATATCTTTTTTCAGATCCCATTTGTTATTCTTACTATTAAACCCACGCGGGGGAGGGAAACAGTGAAAATGTACGGTCCAATAGCTTTAAGAATAACCTTTTTTTCATTTTTTGTGAGCCTTTGGCTCTGCACCACTATTGAATGTTCTCTTATTACCTTTTTTATTCGTCCCTATCCTTTTGCTCAAGACCCAACAACTGCCCAGCTGCAGGCGATGCTTGCAAAACCGGGGAAAGTATCACTCACCATGCTACGTAGTCACAGTGACACGAAAACAACAGAAGGTGTTTTCAGTTCATACTGGGGCTATCTTACTGCTTCAAATTTTAATGGACAAATAATGTTTCCACGAAAGCAACAAAGTGACACAATAAATATTCTTATTACCGAACGAATAACCCCTATCTTTATGATCGGCAATACTATACATCATTGGCAACTCGATCTGGCAAGCCCAACTGAACTCTATAGTTTTTCTCGCATGCAAGATGACAAAACAAAAGAGTATTATTGGACAATTTCAAAACAACCCCTACCCGAAAACCAACGGGTTCAACTTGATACGATTGTTATTTTTGCAAAACCCAAAGATATCTATATTCCACAGGGTACCATACCTGCCGATGGTAATCCTAACTTAATCTTGCCCCCGATTTATGCTAAAAAAACATTAAATAGCCTTGCTCCCGCATTGTGGATTATTAAAATGAGACAATTTTTCAAGCCGATCACTCTGGAGACAAAAAAAATAACTGAAACTTACTATTCAGAGCAAATTATTCCCTAAACTCCTCAGTTATTTTTTTTTGACGAGCGGTCTCTTTTCCCAAAGCGGGTAAAACATGCTATACTGAACGGCATAAATTGTGCCGAGCGCAGAAAGAAAGGATCGTATGAGATTACAGATCGCGTTTGATATGACCGATTTAGAGAAAGCATTAGCGGTAGCCGCGGCGGTTGCTCCGTACGCTTCTATTTTGGAAATTGGATCGCTTTTGCTGTTAAAGCACGGAGTAAAAGCGGTAGAACGATTTCGCGAAACCCTCCCAGACAAAACGCTCCTTGCGGATGCAAAAATAGTTGATCGAGGTAAAAATACGGTTACCATGCTTGTACAAGCTGGCGCCGACTGGGTAACAGTGATGGCAGGAACTGGCAAAGAAGTTATTCACTCTGTTTCAACAACTGCACACGAACTACACAAATCGGTGATGCTTGATCTTTTAGATGCATGCTCCCTTGGGCAATCGGCTCTTGATGCAAAAAGCTTGGGTGTAAACGCTCTGCTTTTTCATAAACCGTATGAACAAAAAGAAGATCCATTAGCGTTCGCCGATAAATGGGAAATGGTTCGTGGAAACACGAATTTACCAATTTTTATTTCGGGCAAAGTAACGCGAGATGCGGTTGAAAAAATTAAAATACTCAACCCTGACGGATTAGTTATTGGTAAAGCAATTATTGAAGCGTCAAACCCCGAAGAAGAAGCAAAGTTTTTCTTCGACTCGTTTTCTAGCTAACGATATTTTTTATTACCCAATCCACTGCTGTGCTGGTGCAATAATATTTTGCGCTTCATCAGAAATACTTTTGAGTAATAATTGAAACGCATCGGCCGAAATTCCACCAAGATAATCTTGCATATAGAGTTTACCAAAAGCATCGTAACATAACTTATTCATCCAGACACCCAATGCGCGATACGCAATCAAACGACTTGAAGCATCTGTCGCACTGATAATTTGCTGTTTAAAATAATTAAACGCATCGTTCATCGATTTTTCAAATTCATCACTCATAAACCACTTAATTACATCGTCAATTGATTCAAACGAAATCCCTGCTTGTTGCATGTAATTTGTTACCATTGTTGTTGCAGCCTGAGAAATAGGATCGGGCGTAGTCCCGTTGGTAGGAGTTGAAGATTGTTGCGTGCTCGCTCCATCAGAACCGGCCAACTGTCCTGCTGCTAACGAGCCTCCCATATAATAAATTAATGCATCTAAGAAATTTTCTTTCAAATCTTTTGCTTTTTGTTGTTCCACAGGATCACCAATACCAGAACGCGCAATTAAATCTGCTAACGCAATTGATTCTTGCTGACCATTGCTCAGCGTAAGTGAAATTGGCCCAACACGTGCCGCTTTGTATTGCACAATATTATTTGTTGATCCTTGATAGTAACTACCAAGCCACTTAAGTGCCGCTTGATCAAATGCCTGCTGATTCACTGGCGAAAGTGATTTGTATGCACCTACACCAAATGAGTAGTAGTTGGTTGCTGCAAAGTAATTATTTTTAGCGCTCAACAAATCACCTGCTTGCATAAATAAATTGGCAGATTTTGAAATAAGCGAGTTATACAATGCTGTTTTTGGTCCATAGGTAGCTGCTGCTGTTAAATAATCGTTTTTCACATCCATTATAACACCACCGTAGGTGCCCTGACTGCCCCAGAAATATTCAGCAGCACGCGGATCGCCAACTAAAAAGAGCTGTGCAACATCACCAAGTAACTGATATAAATCGCCATTGATAACTTGCATCAATGCATTTACTTTTTGTGTATCGTTCAACTGCGAATAAAGATTTGATGCTAAACTATAGTAAATCATAATCACGTTCTGAATATAATTTTGCATCAAATTATACGTGTTCATAAAAGTTGATAACTGAACAGTAAAATCTGTTTTATCTATTTTTTGCAATTTTTGAATATCATCACGCGCTGCTTTCAACGCATTGGCTTCATCTGAGCTCATAAGTCGATCGATTTGCGTAATATCACCGCCGTTAAGTAAAAAATCGATTCGTTTTTTATAGCGAGCTCCCGCACTAATATGAGATTGCGCCATCAAATTAACAATTTGGTTGTAACGATCCGGGTCATTACCAGAGACATAGGTGTAAGCCGCAGTTGGAATTGTTGCCACTGATGGATCTGACAATTTTTGTGCCCACCCATAATAAAATTGTGTTGTCGGAAATGCTGCATAGGGAAGTTGCGTCATCGACATTCCTGGAATTGCTACATCAGGAATTGGTTTATACAGTTCGTATAAATTGAAAACCGTTTGACCATAATTATTAACACGTTGTTGCAACCGCAACGATGACTGCTGATTTGCAATACGTGCTTTTAAATCTTGCATATATAAATAGGCGCGCACCAATATGAGTTGCACCGTATTTGTCTGATCCGGCGTAAGATTAAACGTATCGCGCACTTGCAAACCATTAAATACGGCACTGTAGTCGATTCCCTGATCTTTCAACGAATTGTTAACATAAAGTAAAAATGCATAGGTAGACAGCAGATCATTTAATTTATCTTGCGACATTTGTGCAACATCTTGCGGAGTAAAAGTAAGCGGAATATAACTTGGAATTTCTTGCACGTAACTATACAATTCATACCGCTCGGGAACTGAAATACCCCCAACGGTAATGTTACCAATTGCATGCGAATCTTTTACGCTCGGAATTATTAAATTTACGTACGCATCAACCAAGCTTCTGGTATAGGCCAACTGAAGCTGTGAATTTACCTGCACTGAAATGTCTGCTGCACCAATTTTATCATAATATTGTTTTGCTAATTTGTATGAACTTGTCGCATTTGCATAATCTTTTTTTGCAAAATAAAAATCACCCAAACTTTTATAGGTACGTGCAAAAATCGTATCAGGGTCTGTAGTTAAAAAGGTAAGCGCCGCTGGTTGGTTATTTTTCTCAATATCCACCGTTACTACGGTTGTTTTTGGATCAACTTTTTTTTGAAAAATCATTAACAAATTTTGATCAACGTTAGGCGCTAGTTCAGATGCAATCGATTGCGCATCGGAAATGAGCTGATCAAATCGACTCATCATAGCAACTAACAGTGTCTGATTATTCGGCGCATCGGTAATCAATGCACTATTGCCTACCTTTTGTTGTAACAAAGTTAATGCATCAAAAAACGGTTTTAAATCATCTTGGATAATTTTGAACATCGCAGCACTATTTACTTGATCGTTTGCTGCCACGTCAAGAACATACAATCGATAGGCAATTGTAGCAGAACCAATCAGCGGATAAAACGCATCTGGGACATTTTGCTTATACGCTGCTTGGTATTCTTGCACCGCACGTACATAATCTGCACGAGCCTCTGCTGAACCAAGTCGATACGCAGTCAAATATGATTGCAACACATCTTTCCACATATTATCTGCAATGCTGCTGTATAATGTTGCTTTCGGATCAATAGCTGCCCACTGATCATTCGTTAAACGCAATGCAGCATTTTCTTTGTCTTGAGCATCTTTTAACAGCTGCTGTATTTGGCCTTGTATCGACGACAAATCTTGAATTTTGCCAGCGAGCAGATCTTTAATCGGTTTTGATAGGTAGGGCGCTCGACCGGAAAGAGCTGCTGAATAATACAGTGATGCGGTGAGAGTATCGCCACTTAAACTCTCAGCCGTTTCAATCAATAGTCGCGCAATGTGCCGTTGAATAAGAGTTACAAAGTTCCATTTTTGATCGGTCAATAAGAGTTGATTAAGTTGATCGTTCGCAAATAATGCAGGATAAACCGGAACTAAAATAGTGAGAGCTTTTGTGTTTGCAAATGCATCATCAATAGAACGATAGGCACTCAGCGCTTGTGGATAATAATTATTGACAGCATTATTGAGACTATCGCTTGATGCTCCACGAACAATTTGATCTCCACCCGCCAATGCTGTTTGCCCTTTTATGATCAAGTTGAGAGTATCAACTGCTACTTGCAGGTCCGCAACAGAACTATTCATTTCCTGATATTTTTGTATTGCAACTGTATATTTATCTATGGCTTGCTGTGCGCGTTTTGAAAATTCTTGTAGCCAAGCTTCAAACGTACTTAGTTGCCCACTTTGTTCATCACTAGTACTAATGTAAGCCATATATGCTTGAATTTGCGCAATATATTGCTGCGCAAAATTCACCAAAATAGTCACACCATCTTTTTTATTTTGTTCAGCTGCCAATGCAGTAACTTTTTTGTTCAAATCTTGAGCATCAATTGTATCGTTAGCTTGCGCAAAATTTTGAAGTGCTTGGGAATAGGCACTAATCGCATCAGAAAAATTTCCTTGTTGTTCTGCTGTCGCTCCTTGAGCACGCAATTTTACCGCCGCTGTTAGTAAATCATGCACTGTTTGAAATTGTTGCGAATTAGCAAGATCAGGCGCTTGAGCAAAATAAGAAGCAGCTTGACCGTACGCATTGATAACTTGATTAAGAATTGGGTTATTATCTTTTCCTGAAACCATGCTTTGTAACAGCACCTTTGCACGGGCAACCAACACAAGTGCATAATTAGTATTTATTAACTTTTTAAGCGTTGCCAGTAGATTAGGATCAACAAGTGGAAAGTTGGTACCAATCTGGTAATAAAATGCTGCAGCATACCGCACATGGGTTTCATTTGGCGACTGCACTGTAACAACAATATCTTGCAATGCATTGATAAACTCTTGCATAGTCATTTGTTTGCTGCTTGCGGCAAATCCATTTACAATGAGCTGCTGCTGATTAGGGAAAAATGCGGTCGCTATTGAGCTGATTTCTGCTTGAAAACCTGACGCAATGACTAACGCTCCACCGCCTTTACCAATACCGCTCAATTGTTGTGACAATTGATACAATGTTCTGTAATAATCATCCTTTTTCTTTTGCGAAAACAATTTTTTTGCCTTGTTAATTGACAATGCACTATTTGTTAAATAAAATTGCGCAAGTTCCTTGACTGCTAAGCTAAGCGCATTGCTTTTGTCGGTAAAATCAACTGGCACACCAGCTAACTGATACGCGTTAGACAATGCAGCAATAGCCAATCTATATGCTAGCGTTACGGCACTTATTGTTGCATTTGATATAATTCCCTGAAGCGCAAATTCTTCTTTTGCGGCACGCACTTTTGCCCGTGCATCGGTCAATAGCGGACTTGCCTTAACAATACCTTGGACAAGCGCCACCATTTTTTTTCGATAATCATCTTGCGCTTGTTGCTGCTGAGCTTGTATCACTTTTTGCGCACTTTGAGAACGTTTAAT
>CAZUJC010000029.1:0-11497 GCA_964620245.1 uncultured Pseudomonadota bacterium
AAGCGATGAAAAAAACACAAGGACGCGGAAACCCAAAAATTATTCAAGAATTGCTTAGAAAATATTTAGTCTAGACTATCTAGATTAATTGTATCTTTGCTTAGTTTTTCGTCTTTCTGTTTAATTGTTTTCGATTTTTGTATTAATTGTTGCATTTTTTCAACGACTGAAGTAAATCGTGGATCTGTTTCATCAATTTTATATTTTGCACGTAAAACTTCTTTGAATGAATCATCAAATTCATTGAACGCGTTAATTATTGCTTCATTTTGCCCAATTTTGAATAATTGATTTGGCGATTGATTCATTTTTCTCAAAATAAGTGCTTGTGGCAACGTAATGTGCTTAATAAATGCATCATATTTCTTTATAAATCCGTAAAAATCGAGTCTTTGTAATAATTTTTTATCCCTCATTAAAAAGAAAATGCCACTTCTGAGCGTAAATCTAGCAGGAATCACTTGAACAATGTTAATTGGAGATTTTTCTGCTACAAATGATACTACTATTTTTTCTTCCTCCAGTTGCCATACAGTTATAGTGCCATCATGACTGCCAGCTACAAGATATTTTCCTTCAGAGTCAAATGACAATGTATCGATAGCGGCACTACGTTTATATCTTGCTGCTTGCGCAAGGGGCAACTTAACTACTTGTACAAGATTGGGGAATTGTTTACATAAAAAAACCTCTCCCTTACTTGAACCGAAGGCAAATTGCTTTCCATCTGGGCTAAAAGCCAGTGCCGTGAAATTTCCTTTAATTTTTGTTATTACTTCTCGTTTAAGAAACGAATAAAGTATTAAATTTTCACTCGTGACATGAACAATAAAATTGCCATCCGGGCTAAAAGAAACAGACTTACTGATACCATCAAAAGTGTCTTTATTTTCAGCAGTATTGTTACTTTTTTGTAACATCAGTTCAACAACAGTGCCTGTCTGAATATCTAATAAGCTTAGTGAACTTTTGGGTCTCGCATCTGTATTTTTATTCACCTGATTGAAAACAATTTCGTTTCTCTGGGCATTAACTGATATTGATTTAATCTGAGCGTCATCGATTTCATATTTAAAACTTTCATTGCTAATAACTTGAGGTGGTGGCGTTGTAGTTAAAACAGATAAATCATAGAGAGAGATAGCACTTGAGCTATCATTAATAGTGTTAAAAAGAATAGCCAATTGTTTTTGTATTTGATCAAATCTACCATCAATAGGTATTAATACTGGATTTAGATCAATGATAGGAGCTTTAAAACCAGGTTTATTAATAAACGTATAAGTCACTTCACTCCACGAACCTTGAAATGCATAAAATTGTAATAATTCATCATTGACAACAAGTACATTATATCCGATCACACCTTCTTTCCTTGTATCAATGTTCTTATCAAATAAGAGGGATTGTGCCAATTTATGATCTTGCATGATAATTTTTTTTGCAATCAGATGATTTAGTTGTGGAACTTCTATCAACCAATTGATCAGCTGATCTTTACCAAGATTATTAATTATTTCATCTAATTTTTTTTTATCTGTTAACCAATGAGCAATCGAATCGGCAATCATGTCAGCAAGAGGAATATCTAAATAATCGACTGCATGAAGCAACTTAATCATCCCTTCTAAACCCTGCGATTCAATAAACTTTTTTAGCTGATTTTTATTACCTGCTTGAATGCGAATGATTGCACTTTTTTTATTCTCATTAGCTACCGATTCAAATTTACCATCTAGCGCATCAAATTCATGTAATAATTGGAGAAGCACTGTTAATTGAGTGACACTTAAATTTGGCAACGTCATTTTGCTGGAGCTACCTATAGCTTCGCTCATGTTTTTTATCGTTTGAGAATACTTTTCTAAAAACAATAATTCTTCAGCGTTTATTGGTAGCGATCCATCATTCAGTACCAACACTATTTCATGATTTTGTGGCGTCATTTTTTGTTTTTTTAGTTCTCTCGCCTTTGTTCTTATTGATTTTGGTGGTTGAAATTCAGTTTCCATTGCTTGAAGCACATTAAAACAGATCAACGCTGTAACCAATATGAACTTTTTCATTTTTCTATCATCCCTTTTTACTATTTAGCACTCGCAAAAAATTGAATCTGTGTTATTAAGAATGGCACTTATACTATTTAAAACTCAAGAGATATTTTCTTAGAAAACATCTGATTTAATTGGCGTTAATTTTTGTCACAACGCCATATTTTTCGATGAGTAATTTTTTTATTTCAGAATCGAATGTTTCAAATAGTTCTATTGATTTTTTATTTTCAAGAGGAACTGGTGCATTTTTAACCAGATAGATCATTAATAAAAGTTGTTGCAAACTTAAATCGTTTTTTAAGATCCATTTGATCGCTGTAGCATCACGCGAACCAGTTATTAAAAAATCATCATTACTACCAAGTGCTAACGATGTTATTGGACCGGTATGACCTTTCAACATTTTAAGCACTGTGCCTGTTCCAGCACTCCAAATGCGCACAGTATCATCACTACCAGCTGAAATAATTTTTGTGTTATCATGCGTAAATGCTATTGCATTTATTTGATCAAGATGCCCCTGTAATTTTTTAACGAGCACTTTTTTTTCTAAATCCCAAACACAAACGATGTTATCAATACCACCCGATGCGATCAGTTTTCCATTCGGACTCAATGCAATGCATTTTACAACATCGGTGTGCCCTGAAAAACTTGCAACCATTTGATTAGCTTCGACACTCCATAGATTTACCATTTTATCAGAACCGCCAAAAGCAATGAGTTTGCCATCTGCACTAAATGCAACTGTTTGAATCAGTTTCATGTTATCAGAAAAGAGTATCGTGGAGCTATCGTTTTTTAAATTCCATAATCGTACTGTTCCATCAAACGAACCGGTAACCAACTGTGTTCCATCAGGACTAAAAGCAACAGCTTTAACGGTACCAGTATGTCCGCTTAAGGTTTTTAGTAAATTGCCATTTAATGAATTCCACAGATAGGCATTATCATCGTTCGACCCCCCTGCAATCTCATTGCCATCATTATTGAATGTAATAGTTGCGAGGCTATTTGGTGCATTAATATTTTTCTTAAATTCTCCTGAATCTGCATCCCATAAAAAAACAATGTTTTCGTAGCAAGTTGCTACTTGTTTTCGATCAGGGCTCAATGAAAGTGAAATGATCGGAACTTCATTGCGAATCAATACTTTCGACGGAATAATTAAATGTTCCATTTCATTGAGTTCAATAATAGTTGCTAATAATGCACTCATTGAAGGGTTCAATTTTTGTAGCGCTGAATTATCTTTGCGCTTTTCTACCCACGATTTCAACCATTCATTGGAAGTAACTTTTGTGAGAAAAAGCGGTAGAGCTTGCTCACGAAGCTCTGGCATATCTAAATAATCGGTAACATTGAGCAACCTGCTCATTGATTTTAACGGTAACGTGTTTAACGTATTAAAAAGCTCAGTGTGCGTCGTTTTTTTATCTACCAACGGTATAAAATCCCATAATAAGCGCGCATCTGTTCTGGATAACGATGGCACGTACAACGTCAACTTATTTTGTTCTTCAGTTGATCCAAGATCTTCAAACATGGTTTGATAGGTTCCTGAATATTTTTTTATCAAATTTAATTTTTGTATATTTTCTTCCGTTGCAGTACGTATGAGTTTTTTATCCTTAGCGCAGAGGATAGCAATTTCAACACTTGAAATAGATGGCTCAGTTTCCATTGCGCGCACCAAACCAACACCGAGCAAGAATACTGGACATAACAATAGTTTTTTCACGATTTTTGCTCTCTTTTTGAAATTGCTAACAAAAAACACCTTAATACAATAAGAATAGCACCTTACCCTACAAAAATTCAATTAGAAAATGACTGGCTTTTTTATAGTTGAAAACCGAGATTAGAAATTGTGGCATTTATTAGAAAATATCGAGTGAATAATCGTCAAAAAAGCCTTGATCAGCTTTGTAATTACCCACAAAAGCAATCATTGCTGCGTTGTCGGTGCAATAAGCTGGCGACGGACTGGCAAATTGCAAACCGTAACTGTATGCACATTCGCTGACATTTTTAGTAATAAATTTGTTGCATGAAACACCGCCCACAAATGAAATTGCTTTCACCTCAGGGTGTAGTTTCAGCGCTTTTTTTATTTTATGTACAAAAATGTCGTTCACACACAACAACAGTGAACTGGCCACCTGTTGTTTTTCTTCCAACGTCATTGTTGGCAAAATCTCTTTTTTTGCCACATCAAACCAACCGCGCGCAATTAAATCGTAAAATACGGCAGTTTTCAAACCAGAAAAACTAAAATCCAGCGTTTGTGCACTGCTGCGCGGATAATGAAAATAGTCTTTCAAATGTGCTTGCGATGCCATTTGTTCAATAATTGGGCCACCTGGATAACCAAGCCCCATTAATTTTGCAATTTTATCAAAAGCTTCGCCTGCGGCATCATCGCGCGTACTACCAAGAACGGTATATTCACCAAAATCGCGCACCAAATACACTGCTGTATGGCCACCCGAAGCTGAAAGGCACAAAAAAGGAAATGGCAGCTCATGTTCTAGAAACGATGAAAAGATGTGCCCTTCAAGATGATCAATGCCAATAAGCGGTTTTTTGTGCACCCAGGCAATTCCTTTTGCAAACGAAACACCAACCAGCAATGAACCGGGCAATCCCGGCTTTTTTGTCACCGCAACAATATCAATATCAGCAAGTGTACAGTCCGCAGCAATGAGCGCTCGTTCAACAATATGATTTATTTTTTCAAGATGTGAGCGACTTGCAAGTTCTGGAATGACGCCGCCATAGTCTTTATGCAATTCAGTTTGTGAAAACAGAACATTGGAAAGAATCTTTTTTTCACTGCTGTAAACTGCTGCAGCTGTTTCGTCGCACGATGTTTCAATTGCCAGAACTAAACGATTCATGATCTCTTTCTAACAGTTGTAACCACGGGGAGTAAATGGCATTGAAAGCAAACGGTTTTGTGCACACGGCACAATTGCTTTGAACGGTTTTTTGTGAAACGCGCGAAAATTAATGGCACCAAGTACCATTGCGTCACACATTGTTTTGATCATGTCTGGGGTGAGCGATTTTTTCAGCACTAAACGCGGCAGTTTCATGCCAGTTCCGCTACTTAACCATTGCTCAACTTCAAGTTTTTCAACAAATTCGGGTGCAATAAAGATAATCATCGTATTATCTGGCACCACATATTCACCATCTTTAAGCACTATTTCTTCAACTTTCCACGAATCATATCGATCGATTAATTTTTTATTGTTTAATAGATCAAGCGGATCAATTTCAGGAAGATCAACCGCAAACCTGGATAATTTGAACAATTTGTACGCCGTTTTTGGTTTTATTTCTAAATGCTCAACATGATTATCGTTCGGGATTTTAAGATCGTCAGCATTAATCACGAGAATATATAATTCCCGAGGTTTTTCCTCATCATACAATTCAAAATTAGCTTTTTTTATTTCACTTTCTTTATCGACCGCAACGGTATACTCGCCACCTTTATAAAAAACTGGCAATCCGACTAAATCTTCAATCGAATGCGGTGAATGTATCGAACCAAAGAGAGTTATTTGTTTTGTACCATACGCTTGCAACTCATTATTGCGCGTGATGAATATCGCACAGGCGACAACCATCAGTAAAAAAGCTTTAAATCCTTTTTCCATGATTGTTCCTTTGTATAATTTGATTATTTTTATTTTTTTTTACTTAGTTTATACTATTGCTGTAATCCTGAAAAGAACCATAGATTCGTTATTAATGTTAGCAATTTGGTATTCATGATTGCACATTTTTCAGTCTTTGCGGCAAAATCTATCCATTACAATGCAAAAATCGGTCAAAAACAGGTAATTCCATGAAAATTATCGCACAAAATAAAAAAGCATTTCACGATTATGAAATTATCGACCGAATCGAAGCAGGTATTGTACTGAAAGGTGATGAAGTAAAATCGATTCGTGCCGGGCACATTTCGCTCGTAGGCGCCTATGCAACCATTACGCGCGGCGAACTCTATTTACTCAATTGCACCATTGCTCCTTATTCACAGGCATACCAAAAAAGTGAAGAAAAAACGCGTACACGAAAACTGCTCGTTCATCGGCGCGAACTCAACCGGCTCGCAGGTGATATTTCCCGCAAAGGGGTCACCATTTTGCCCTTGAAAATATATTTAAGTGAACGAGGCATTATTAAAGTTGAATTGGGCATTGGTAAACACAAAAAAATGGCCGACAAAAAACTTGCGCTCAAGGAACGAGATATTAAGCGAGAAACAGCGCGCGAACTGCGCGGACGCTCATAAATAAGTTCTCACAGAGAGCTCTGCAGCTGTTGCTCATTTTATTAAAATTTGTTACAATGTGAATATCTTTGAAATGTATGGGGGCGTCAAGGCTTCGACGTATTATAGTAAACGTAGAAAGCATGCCGAGTTTGATCAAACTCGTAAAAAAAGGTCAAATTAAGAAATGCAAACATTTCTGAAACGAATTTCGCCGGAGCAGCTTTCGCTTAATCCGGTGAAAAACACTTGTCAGTGAGGCGTGTCTATCAGTTGAGCTGACTCGTATAAATCAGATAGAATTGTTGCAGTAGATTTCGCGGCTCTGTAGCGCAACAATATCACTAAACCGACCTGTGAGCAATTCCTGTGTTTTTGAGGGGCTCACTTGTACATTCAAAAACTAAGCATGAAGCGTTCTGCGTATTCTGTTTTGCGGACATGGGTTCGATTCCCATCGCCTCCACCAGCCTACGCCAAGGCTTCGGCTGGCGGGCCATTTTTTTTAACTGAATAAAATTTATTGTAAAATTAATTTTTCATGATGAAAAAAGCGAAGTAGGGCCATAAAATAAATAATTCACGACAAACTCTTCTCTAAAACTTTCTACCCAAAATTGATGTATTTCTGGTAACAAATTACTAACTATATGTGCACAGTAATAAAATCAAACACATATTTAATATTCAATCCAATAATCAATACTGCACACATCCATGCAAGTGTGGTCACCCATGGTTGGTTGACCAGTACACCCATTTTTTTGCGATCGCTGGTGAAAAGTATGAGCGGCACCACCGCAAACGCAAGTTGAAAACTCAACACAACTTGGCTCACCAATAATAATTGCGCAATGCTTTCTTCGCCATAAAAGAGCACGCATATTATTGCTGGAACAATTGCAATACCGCGCGTTAACAATCTGCGCATCCATGCTGGTAAACTAATATCTAAAAAACCTTCCATTACAATTTGACCAGCTAATGTTCCTGTTAGTGTCGAATTTTGACCAGATGCAAGCAATGCTAATGCAAAGAGTGTGCTTGCAATGGGCACCTTGAGCAATGGTGTTAATAATCGGTACGCTTCTTCCAGTTCAGTTATGTTGGTGTAACCATGCGCAAAAAAAACAGATGCAGCAACAATCAAAATTGCTGCGTTAATAAAAAAAGCAATCGTAAGCGCAATTGCCATGTCAATGGTGATAAATTTTACCGCCTCTTTTTTTCCTTCATCGCAGTTACTATATTTTCTGGTTTGCACAATCGATGAATGCAAATACAAATTGTGCGGCATCACCGTTGCACCAATAATACCGATCGATAAATACAGCATTTCTTTGTTAAAAATAATATCTGAATGCGGCAGTAAACCAACTAAAATTGCACTCAAGCTGGGACGCGAAATGACCATTTCAAAAAAGAAGCAGCCAGCAATTATTGTCATTAAAACAATCACCAAAAATTCGATATATCTAAAATGTATTTTTTGAAAATACAAGAGCGCAAAAACATCAACTGCTGTGAGGCACACTCCCCACACCATTGGTACATTGAACAATAGTTTAAGTGCAATTGCAGAGCCAATAATTTCAGCTAAATCGCACGCACAAATTGCAATTTCACATAGTATCCACAAAAAAATGGTCATCGGTTGTGAATAATGATCTCGGCACGCTTGCGCTAAATCGCGCCCCGTCACAATGCCCAATTTTCCTGCCAAATGCTGCAATAAAATTGCCATCAAATTTGACAGCAACACAATAAAAAGGAGCGTACAATTAAACGCAGATCCTGCCGCCAATCCGGTTGCCCAATTTCCTGGATCCATATACCCAACAGCAACCAAATAGCCGGGTCCTGCAAATGCTAATAATTTTCGCCACCACGGCCATGAAGGTAAAACCGTGATTGTTTCATAATTTTCTTGCAAAGTGGGCGTGGTACGTTTTTTGCGCCATCCAATGTGCTCATTAACAGGAGATGTCGACACATCATTCATTTTTTCCTCCGGCTAATTTTTCATACTGTACGCGCAAAAAATCGTACGTTTTGTGATACCGCATATCGGGTTGACAAAGAGCTGGTTTTCCAAATTTTATAAGATTGGCAACCAGCAACAGCAGATCTTCTAAGCTACCCGGCACATTAATCGACTTTGATATTCTCACTAATTTCTCAATGTCATAGGTAGTAACTACGGCATTGTGAGAACTATCAGCAGTACAAATAAGCAATTGATTGGGCAAAAATTTAATATCTTTAATGTTAGCGCAACGAGTTTCAATTGTGAAAATAAATTCCCCTTCGTTTGCATGCCACAAACACACTTTACCATCTTCTCCTCCAGTCGCCACGTAGCGACCATCCGGACTAAATGCAACACAACAGACTACATCGGTATGCAAACCAAGAACAGAAATACAGCGACCATCTTTACTATCCCAAAGCCGCGCGGTTCCATCTTCTGAACCGGTAGCGTATTTTCCTTGATCTGGACTTACTGCAACTGCTCCAACTCCCCCTTCATGGCCTACCAACGTAAAGAGCTTTTTGCCAGTTCTGCTTTCATATACCCGCGCGTTATAATCATTAGCACCAACAAGAAGCTGGGAATTATCTTGACTAAACGCACATTGAGTAAATCCTGTATCTTCCTCTAGTTTATCTGACCAAAGTTCTTTTTGCATACTAGTATCCCATACGCGCAAGGTACAATCTTGCCCAGAAGATACAGCAAGCGAACCGTCATTGCTCAGCTCACATGCCCATATTTCATCCTGGTTATGCGTAGATACAATTTCCTCCGATTTCCAATCCTCATCTTTTTCAGCCGCACCTGAATAAAAACCAAGAGATCCGTGGGTTCCTCCAATGATACATTTTCCTGCGTTTTCATTATAAGCTAATGAAAAGATAGAATCTTCATTTGCAAATAGTGCTTCTATAAACTTTCCATCTTTCAAATCCCATACAAAAACGGTGTTGTCCTCATCCGCATGTTCAGTTCCATCACCCAACGCATAGTTGCAACCTGAACTAAATCGTGGACTAAAACATTCACCTAATTCTATAAACCTATCAGGCTTGATAAAATGAGTTAATACCACATGTTTGACTATTATCTCTTTAACCAGATCCGGGTTACGCAAAGATTTTAACTCGGTTGATAAGGAGGTAGTTTCTATGCTCCACTGCAGCCATGATTTGTTTGTTATTGCTTTCGCAATCTTCAATGCAATTTGATGACTCAGCGGCTCAATCCGCAAATGCTGAGCATCACTGACGACCTTGAGTTTTTTATTGATTGAAAACCGGTCAACCAGTTCATTAAAATCTTGCTTATCAGCAATGTACCTTTCAGAAAGCTCGAAGATCTTACGCCCTCTTTTTTTTGTGACACTGGGCATAAACAATTTAGATTGTTCACCGACCACTGTCTTTTGAGGAACATTTTTATAAATAGTTGAGTTATTTTTTATCCATTCTAAAGTATTTATGTTTTCCGGATCAGCAGGAAGGCGAATTTGCTTATTGTTTTTACAGTAGAGAATAAGTTCATTTTTCATATCATTTTCCATGGGTTTTATAACCACTGGTGTGCTGAATAATAATATGGAGAACATACTTATTTTTACCATTTTGGGCAGATTGGTACTCATACAGTGAACCTTCGAGCTAATTATGCAAAATATGTCTTATTTTCCACACGTTTTTACAATAATTTTACTCTATGATAAACTAAATGTGTAATTTTGTACTTATTAATGGGGGTACACCATGAAACGTATTGTATTAAATGGCATTATCTTTTTTTCTTGTATCGCATTACCTTTAAAAAGTGCCACACCAAATGTACTTGAGCAATTGCGCATCAAGTCGATCGCGGTTCCTGAAAACACGCGCCGGTTTTTACCTTCACTCATTTCACAAGAGAAATTGCGTGAAGCGGCTGAAACATTTGCAATGAAACAATTAATTGCACACCGATCAACTGCTTGGGTAGAAAAAACTCGTGCACCACTTTCTCTCATTGCACAAAAATTAATTATTCCTGCTGATAGTACCGTTTTATTTTTTGGTGATATTCACGGTAATATTCATTCACTCACGCGCATGTTGCATTCATGCATTGTGCAAGGGATCATGAACGATGAATATAAAATCGTACAACCAAACACCTATTTTATTTTTTTAGGTGATTATGTTGATCGCGGTTTTTATAGCACAGAAAGCTTGTACACCCTTTTGCAGCTTGCAAACAATAATCCAGAACAGGTAATTTTGCTGCGCGGTAATCATGAAGATGAAATACTCAATCAACAATTTGGTTTTGCACAAGAACTCGAAATAAAATTCCCAACAGCGCAAACGCGCGATCGCTCACTCATTTATCATGTGTTTGATTTGATGCCTTCTGTTTTATATTTGGGATCTCAAAATGGCGATCATACCGATCTTATTCAATGTTGCCACGGCGGTATTGAAATTGGATTCAATCCGCACGAGCTTCTTGCATCGAGCAGCAAAAAAGTGTTTCAAACAATTTCAAAACTCGATCGCACTATGGCAATTCGTTTATTACCACAAACTATAAAAAGAGATCTGCTTGCTCGCATTCCTGCGCATGAAATTGTAGCATGTGCCTGCCAAAAACCAACCGATCCAATTAATTGCGGTCTTATGTGGAACGATTTTATTGAGAAAGATTCTCACTATACTTGTTCAACGGTTGATTACAAAGAAGGACGCGGCTGGATCTTGGGCAAAAAATTAACTGAGCATATTTTATCTTCACATAACACACCAAACGCTACCATTCATGGAGTATTTCGCGCACATCAACATCACGGACCAATGCTTGATATGCTCAAGCAAAATAGCGGTTTAGTTTCGCTTTGGAATGGTTTAGTATACACCTTCGTTTCATGCCCTATTGCACGATTAAATATGAATTTTGATTCATACGGAATATTGAAAATTGGTAGCAATTTTAATCAATGGCAACTCACTCAATGCGTTATTACACCACAATCAATTGAGCATAAAACTATTGCACACCCCTTTGCATTGAGCTAACAGTTCACATTCTTGTCAGAACTCTCTTTTTGCCGTTACACTTGTGTTTAATACACAAGGAGAACGTGTGAAAATT
>CAZUJC010000030.1:0-2918 GCA_964620245.1 uncultured Pseudomonadota bacterium
GCAGCAGTGCAGGCTTACTGGAATAAAGAAAGTTGTGGCACATCAATAACGCAGCAATCTAAATTTTCAAAAATCTATTTTGACGAAATTGAAACGTATCGCTACGATATTGAGCCGGAAATTTTTTCATTTGCGCAATTTACTCGCTATTGTGGTAAGCGAGTGCTTGAAGTTGGCATTGGTGCTGGCACCGATTTTGTTCAGTGGGTGCGCGCAGGTGCACAAGCATATGGTGTCGATTTAACCCCAGAAGCAATCGAACATACCCGCCAACGATTAATGATTGAACAATTGCATGCATATGATTTGCAAGTTGCTGATGCTGAACAGTTGCCCTATCCTGATAATTCATTTGACTTGGTCTATTCATGGGGAGTGATTCATCATTCACCAAATACAGAACAGTGCCTTGGTGAACTGATTCGAGTTGCTCGACCGGGTGGCACCATAAAAATTATGGTTTATAATCGACGCTCTTTATTTGCTTTTTATCGTTATGTATTATGCGGTCTACTCAAAGGCAAACCATTGCGATCATTCAAAAATATTTTATTTTATGATCAAGAAAGTTTAGGCACCAAAGCATATACGATGAAAGAAGTGCGCACAATGATCAAAAAACACCCAGTGATGATAAAATCGTTAAAAGCGCCAGTTACCTACCATGATCTGCTTGGTTACAAATCGCGCATTTTTCGTGCAATTGCATCAGGTGCGGCATCAATTTTTGGGTGGCAAAAGGTCGGTTGGTTTATGTTGATTGAGTTGCAAAAAAATAAGGATTGAAAAAATGAGCCAAATACACCAAGAGTTTGATCAATTTGCTCAGCAGTATCGCCCTGAACTTGATAAAGCGCTTTCACTGTCAGGAGAATCGAGTGCCTATTTTGCACAGCTGAAAGTACATAAATTAGCAAGTTGGATTGGGCAATTAGCAAACCAGGAAGCAACTATTTTAGATTTTGGTTGTGGCGATGGGTTAATGACATCATTTTTAAAGCAGCAATTTAATCGGGCAACTGTTTTTGGTGTTGATCCTTCACCTAAAAGTATTGAAATTGCACAAAAAAATTATCCGCAAGTTTCTTTTGCCGTTAATTCTGACACAAGCACAACATTGGATTTTCCCGATGCAATGTTCGATGTTGTGTGTGCCGCTGGAGCATTTCATCATATTCCTTTTGAAATGCATGAAGGGTACATGAACGAAATTAACCGCATTTTAAAAACGAATGGCACGTTTGTTTTATTTGAACTCAACCCGTTCAATCCACTGACAGTAATAACATTTAAACGAAATCCAATTGATTACAATGCGCGCATGTTGTGGCCGTGGTATGCCTATCGCCTCAATAAAAAATTCGGAAAAGCACGCATCAAATTTTATTGTTTTTTCCCAAATTTTTTACGACATTTGCGTTTTACAGAACCTTTTTTAACTAAGCTGCCATTCGGTGCATTGTATGCAATTGTGATGAATAAAAAATAGCAAAGAACTATGGACAAGAAACTAATTTCGATTATTTTACCGATTTTTAATGAAGCTGAAACGATTGACGTTTTATACGATCGGTTGCGCGGAGTAATTGATTCGGTGAGTGATTGTTACGATTTTGAAATTATTATGGTCAATGATGGCAGTATTGATGATTCGTGGAAGAAAATTAGTCAACTGGCCGATCTTGATAATCGTATTAAGGGAATATCATTTAGCAGAAATTTTGGTCATCAAATTGCAATCAGTGCTGGTTATGATTATGCACAAGGTGATGCAATTATTACCATGGATGCCGATTTACAGCATCCACCACATTTAATTCCTGCGCTGATTGAATCTTGGCGCACTGGTGCGGCGATTGTGTATGTACGTAATCGCGTTCAAGCAAATGGTTTCTTTAAAAAATTCATGTCAAAAATGTATTACAAAATACTCGATTGGATTGTTTCGATAAAGATACCACCGCATGTACAAGATTTTAGACTCATTGATAAAAAAGTGGCCCAAATAATTTGTCAGTCACGAGAGCGTTCCCCGTATTTGCGCGGAATGGTAGCATGGACCGGATTTCCTGCTACTTACATTGATGCAGAATATGATAAACGGTTTACTGGTAAAAGTGGTTACTCATTAAGTAAAATGTTTAAACTTGCTTTTGATGGCATGACCGGATTTTCTCTTTTCCCGCTAAAAATCGCTGCGTATGTTGGTTTTTTTGTAATTTTTACTGGCAGCGCAATGTTTCTGTATATTGCCTATGATGCTTTTTTTTATGCCATTTACTATCCGCTTTTTAAGTGGCTAGTAACGATGATTTATATTTTTATTGGTGTTTTGTTTATTTTAATTTGGTTTTTGGGTGAGTATATTGGGCGCATTTATAATCAATTGCAAGCGCGACCATTATATGTTGTTGCAGAAGAACTCAATTTTTCATCTCAACATCAAAACAGGGTTAATAGAGAAAACAGTCTGCATTGGCACAGTGAGCGTTAATGTTTTTTGCCTATCCTTTTATCAATTATGTGATGAAATTTTTATGGTTTTTTAAGCCGACTGACGGTCGCTTCATTCATCTGCGCTTTGCATATGAAGGGCTACAAAGAACGGGCATTGCGTGGGTTGAGTATGATGGAACTCAATGTATTCCATTTTGTGCTGGAGATGATCTTGGTATTTATTGGATTATTCCACATCTTGCATCTTTTTTGGATTGCTCAATTGATCGAGCAATCATGATTTTTTTTTATGGTGTTCCGCTTGCAGCATATAGTATTGGGGTTGTTGGTTTCTTTTTACTCTATCCTACTATTGCACAGAAAATAGTATCGGTGTGTGTATTAACCGTATTGTTAGCACTAACTTTGTACATTGGTGATGTGTATATACTCTATTCATCTTCAATGATGGCTCTGATTCC
>CAZUJC010000030.1:3018-11293 GCA_964620245.1 uncultured Pseudomonadota bacterium
CAAATTGCATCGACAAATCCTTGGGTGTTATTCGGTTCAACTAAAACACCGATGCATTCGTCATTGTTTTGCAATAATGATAGTTGAGTATCCAAAAGAGCAGGTGACACCACTTCTGTTAATTGTTCAAGATGAGATGCAATGATCGGTTTTGCCATACTTAAATATTCAAATAATTTAGTTGGTGAACCAAAAAATCGAGTACCATCATCATTAGGTTTTGTCGGGCAGATAAAAGTATCGCAAGCGGCCAAATATTCACGTGCTTGGTGCGTTTGCAGCAAACCGGTGAGCGTTACACAATGAGCATTTCCGGTGCGTTTAACTTCGCGCATTAAATATGATTTTAAAATACCATCACCGATCAAAAGAAAATGGACATGAGGGCAACGTTTGGCAACTTCTGGAATAATTGCTGCGAGCGTTTCAATACCATGCCAGAATGAAAAAGTGCCGATAAATCCTACCACGAATTTATTTTCAATAGTTAATTCTGCACGAATTTTTTCACGCGCAGTGCATAGCAGTGCAGGATCATAAAGCTCGGTGTTGACACCGTTCGGGTTAACAAGAATTTTTGATGGATCGATATTTTTAGAAACCAAATCATCTTTAAGTGCTTGTGAAACAACAATGATGGAGTGTGCATAATGTATGTTAAGGCTTTCAATGAATTGTGCTAACCAATTAAATTTAAACCATTTTTTTGGTGCTAACTGGTCAAATTGCCATACTTCAGAACCGTTATATTCTAGTATGAGGGGAATGCTATACAATGCACTGAGCAGAGCCCCCGTGGCGTTTAATAAACTATAACGTTGATATACGACCTCAATTTTTTGTGCACGTATTATGTTGCGCAGTTTAAATGCAAAAGTAAAAGTTGAAAAAAAACAATCAAGTCGCCAACGTAAATAACCTAATTTCCAGCGTAAGAAAAAAAAGAGCGGTGCTATCTTAAGTTGAATGAACTGTTCAGGAAATTTATTTGTTAAAAGATTAGCAATTGCAGATGAAGCAACAGTGAGCTGAATTCCATTTTTTTGAAATGCTTCAAGGACACCCAATGTGTGTGCAACTGACCCACCAGCTTTCACTTCCTCGGCACAAATATCGGTTCGTAAATACAAAAGGGAGAGAAGCGTTTTTGGTTTTTGCCCAAAAGGTGGAAACCATTGTAAAAACAGGTTAACAATACGTTGTTGAGAACTATTTACGATATTTGTTTTTTCCTCTGTGCTGATAATTGAAAATTTAAAAAGTGCGATGACCCAGCATAGGGCAATTATTATGTACGAAAAAAAAGAGGCTGATGAAAAAATGCAAAGTTGCACGGTACTACAGGAACAAAAGAAAATGGCGAGTAATTTTGCAAGCCATTTAAATGAAAATGGCGTTGAGTATACTCTATTGCTTAGATAATAACTACAGCCACTGTAGATAAAAAAAGCAATTGAATTGGCTACGAAAATCCCCCAAATTCCCAAATAGTGTGTCATGTGTAATAGAAGGGCTTGTACAACAAGTGTACCTAAGCCGAGCACTGGAATATAGATTGTTTTATTTGAAAGTCCGAATCCAGCTTGAAAAATGCGAGCTAGTTCTAAAAAAATAAGTTGAATAAAAAAACCGGGTAAATAGATAACCAGAAATTGATATTTGAGCGGAAAAAATACGAGTATTCCGCCGCACGAGGCAATAAGCGTAAATAATCCCATTGTTATGAGGACGATGCAAAAATAACGCATTAATTGTCCAATCAAAACGCGCTCGTTATCCTCTTTTTGCGCATTGTAAATTAAAATCGGCCAAACATCCATGAGTGCAATCGCGATAAATTGAAATAAAGCACCGAATCTCCATAGGAGCGCATACATGCCGAGTACTTCATATCCATGTAATTTTTGGATATATAAACGATCAAGGCTCAGTAATCCGGTGTATAAAAAACTGTAAACAACTAACGGAATGCTATAGTAAGCTTGTTCTTTAAAAAGTGTAAAACTGTATGCGCGATGTTTCCACCACAAATGTAAAAACAGTGGCAGAAAAATAAAAAATGAAAACGCGTTTGCAAACCACAGAGCCTGAAGGCGATAGCCCCAAGAAATACCTAGAAGTGTAAGCAACGTTGCTGCACTATTTTGAAAACAAAAAAAAAGAAGATATACAATAACTTTTTCTTTCATGCGCAAATAAGCAAGTACAAGTGAAAAAAGGGCAAAAAAAGAAATATTTGCGCTTATCAATAAAAGTTGAAACGATGAAAATGAAAAAATAGTTAATTGTGAACCGAGCAATAAAATAATTGGAAAAATAACTGCTCCAATCAAAGCAATTAACAAACTATTACCGATCGCCTGTTTTTTTTTCAACTCATCATCTTGATAGAGCAAATAAAAACGAATCATTCCGGTGGCGGCAGTTGATGATAAGAGCAAAGTACTATAGGAAAAAATTAACTGATAAAAATCCCAAATGCCAAACTCTTCAAGCGTTAGATGATAAAGCAAATACGGTAAGAAAATAAAATTGAGTGCGCGTACCAGCGCGGAACTTAATGCATAAAAAAATGAGTTGTACGCACCCCGTTTAATATAATTAATGATCATCGGTTACAATTTTTTTTTGTGCCTGTTGCAATCAACAATCGCTCAGTGCACGATGGGGCCTCTGGTTCAGACCACTTAACTAGTGTAGTAAATAATTTTCGAGCTATACGATGTTTGATTGTATCTTTTTTTGACATGCGCCAATAGGGGCTCGGTGTGGGAACAACCGCTACTTTATCAAAATAAAGCAAAAGGACTTGGTGCAAACTTTCTTTGGTAAACCCTACTTCGTGCGTAAAATCAACATAACGATCGTGCAAACCAAACAACCAATCGGAATTTTGGACATCAATAAAAATCATCCCTCCAGGTTTGAGGCTTGCATGTATTTTTTCAAGAAGTAGGAGCACACTTTCTTTTTTGATGTGTTCAATAAGGGCCTTTAATATGATACAATCGAATTTTTCTTGATGATTATCTAAGAAAACAAAAATATCTTGCTCAAATAAGGGCACATTGATGAGTAGTTTTCGTGCGATCGCAAGATCTTCTGGTGAAAGATCAACTCCACAAAGATTTGTGTAACCATTTTTCAATAATGTAGCCAGCAAAAAGCCCTTATTGCAACCAAGTTCTGCAATAGAAGCAGTGAGTGAAAGCGGCGTAAAGTAGTGTTTATAGATTGACTGAAAATAAAAATCAAACCATTCCATTTTTATTTCATCACTTGGATCGAGCAATACGGTTCGGGACTGATGATAATTTTGCAATAATGTGCGTTGATAATCCATCGACTCACCTCTTTTTTTAAAATGATTCGTATAAAGTAGTATAGTCGATTTGAATGAAAAAAAAATGAGACGTAAAACCGATAGTAAATGAGGAGCGGTATGAATCTTATGGGCTCGCGCTTGATACACTTAATAGCAACGATGGCCGGATATCAAAAAACAGGTGTTTCATTAATTGAGTTTGATGGCAATAGTATACTTCCATCTATTACCGGTGACGATATTGGAATCTACGTGCTTATTCCGCGCATTGCTTGTTTTTTTTCTTTAGCGATTGAACAAACAATTGCGCTCTTTTTTAATAGTTTACTTATTGTTCCCGCACTTGTTGCATTAACCTTTTTTTGTTTTTTGTATAAAAAATGTTCACAAAAATTTGTCGCACTGAGCGGTGTATTGCTTTTAACGCTCTTTTCGCGCGCAATTGGCGATGTATATTTGGCATACACGGCAAGTTTGCTCATGATTATTCCGTGCACGCTCTACTTTTTTGATCGACAAAAATGGGATACGATTTTTGTGGCATTATGTTTATATGTAGGAATCGTTGCGAGTTTTATGCAGTACATTCGGGCTTTTAGTGGTGGTGCGGCGCTACTCTTTTTTTTATTTTTTTTATTTTTAGAAAAAAATATGACAAGAATGCGCAAAATACTTTGTATGTGCTCATTTTTTATTGGGTTAGCGATTCCGCGCTATTATTTTGAATCGGCGTATAACACGTCGGTACTGTATGCACAAAAAGTTGGCGTAGCAGACAAGGTTGGAGAAAGAAAGCATGCATTGTGGCATGCAGTGTATGTTGGTTTTGGATTGCTTCATTTTAAGAATCACGATGAAATAGCCTACGATGATTCGTGTGCACAAAAAAAAGTGGAATCAATTGACCCCTCAATTGCCTATTGTTCTGCAGCCTATGATGAAATTTTAAAAAATGAAGTTATAAATCTGATAAAACACCAATTTGTGTTTGTTTTGCTTACGCTATTTGCAAAACTGGGTGTGTTGATTTATTTTCTCCTTAAATTTGCAAATATTGGCCTTATTGCGGCGTTTTTTTACCCAAAATCATGGGTAATTGAGCTGGCATTTTTTTGTGGGCTTATTTTTAATTCATTATTTGTGTTTATTGCAATGCCCATTCATGAATATGCGCTCGGATTTATTGCGTGTGCCACACTTTATGGCATTGTGAGTATTAATTATGCTATTGCGCGCATGCATTTTGTAAAATTACCACGATGGCTGGTTGGATAATCTTTTCAATTCAATTTTATTCTGCTTACTACTCCAAATTGAGTATCTTAAAATAAGGGAAAAATCATTCGGGGGGACCTATGAATAAAATTGGTATACGCGCATTGAGCGTTTTTGTAATTTTTTTGTATCTGCTTTCTAGCATTTGTGTTTTTGGTATGGAGCAAGATTCAGATGAACAGAAAAAAAATGAAGAGCGACTAAGGTTAATTGAAAAACAAAAAGAGAGACTTTTTAAACTAAAACATTCAGTATCATCGCCATCATTCAATGGAGACCCTTTTAAGTATGTTGCCGATAATAATTATGCGAAAATAAAAGGCTTGGCAATACTTGATCCAAGTTTGCGAAAAATAAAAAAAAATGAAGAAGAATCGCTCTTGTTAGCAGCAATTAAGAATCTCTATAGTAGAGAAAAAAGGGGGGATAAGGATCAAATCAAAATAGCTAAGGCAATTATTGGACTCATGTTGGATCCTAAAAATTCGAGTAATTTAACTGAGGAAACTATCGAAATAGCAAAAACATTCGCTAAAACAAATAACATGTTTGCGGTAATTTTTGCGCTTGATTCCATTATTTCGGTTGCTCAAATGAAAAAAACAGCTGACCGAAATCTCAAAGAACTTCAAAGAAACCCAGAATCGTATAATGAATATAAAAAAATAATATTTTCGGATGAAAATAAAAATGAAGTTCGACCAAGAGCTTCAAGTATTGCATCATCTACAGAATACGCCAAAGAGCAAGAGGGTGGGTTGACGTTGAGTGAAATGTTGAAACAAGGACCCGAAACTACTGAAGAACAAAAAAAAGATAAACAGAGTCTTTTTGAAAAATTTAGAAAAAAACCTAAAAAAGAAAAAAAAGAAAAAATTATGGTCAATCCAGAAGAACATAAAAAAAAGATATTTGAAAAGCTTAAGCTTCCGTGGGGAGAATCGGATAAAAAGAAATTGGCATTGATTGCTGAACAAGTTCAAAAGAACACAAATGCGCTTATTGTCAAACAAGAAAATCCACCAGCTCCTGCTAACAGTGTAAAATCATCAAGTTCATTTTCAAACAGCAATCCCAATTTAACTATTGGTTTAAGCCATAGTGCTGATGAGAGCCCAAAAAGCTCTAGTTTTGAAAAATATTATGGCAAACCGGGATCAAAAAAATTTGACCCTAATAACAATAATAATAATCAGTAGGTTATTGCAGTTGGAACTATAAATTTGCTAGGGTAACATCACCAAAACTGTGTCGCGCTGCTTTTTTTTAAGGGGGAGAGTTCAATGGCATTGAAAAAAACAAATATAGTTGTAATCATTATTGTGGCTTTCGTAACTGCGTGTGCAACTATTGGTATTTGGCAGTGGCAGCGACACACAGTGTCTCGCAATCTTTCTAAAGCTAAAAATGTAAAAAACTTAATACCAGTAGTGGTGCTCGGATCAGGTCCTGCTGGCTTAAGTGCAGCATTGTATACCGCTCGTGCTAAATTTAAAACAGTTGTGTTTACTGGTGCCCAACCTGGGGGTGAACTGACCGGTGTGCGTGAAATTGAAAACTGGCCGGGAAAAGAAAAATTAACCGGTATTCATGCGGTTGATGACTTAACAGCACAAGCTCAGCATTTTGGTGCGGAAATTATTAACGATACAGTAAAAACAATTAATCTCAAAAAGTGGCCGTTTGAGATTACTACCGAAGATGGTAAATCGGTCAATGCGCTTTCTATAATTGTGGCAACCGGAGGTATTGCAAAAAAATTGAAAGTTCCGGGAGCGCTTGAATATTGGGGAAAAGGTGTTGGGAGCTGTACCATTTGTGAAGCGCCGTTTCAAAAAGGAAAAGACGTTACAGTGGTTGGTGGTGGAGACACGAGTGCTGACCGTGCACTGCAATTATCTGCATATGCAAATAATGTTTACTTAGTGGTTCGTGAATCACGTTTAACAGCATGCGGTACGGTGCAAGATTATCTTAAAAAAGCGCCAAATATTCACATTTTATTAAACACACAGCTACTTGAAATTAAAGGCAATGATGATGGTGTTTGTGCAATGGTGACAAAAGATTTAAAGACAAACAAAGACACTGAAACACCAATTAAAGCGTTATACTTCGCAATTGGATATCAACCAAACTCAGATTTGATAAAAGCATCGGTCAGCACAGATAAGGAAGGGTTTATACACGTTGAGCCCTATTGCCAAAAAACGAACGTGCCCGGAATTTTTGCAGCAGGAAATGTCGCCCTTTCTGATAAAGCATATGGTAAAGCAGGTGTTGCTACTGGGAGCGGTGTGAAGGCAGGTATGGATGCGATTGAATATTTGGAAAATATTGGTTTTGTACCTGAAGTGGCCGAGAAAATGGAATCACAATTTTTTGTTGATGAACATGCGCAAACACCAATTAAAGGAATTACTACCAAAGAAGAATTGACTCGAACAATTGGTGATAATCCAAATAAATTAATACTTATTGATTTTTACGGCGAATATTGTCCAATGTGCCGCAAGATGATGCCAACCTTGCAGTCACTTGCTAAAGATGAGGCTGAGCATCTTATCATTGTGAAAGCGGAACAAACAAAATCGACGGTATTAACTAAACAATTTAATGTTAATTCAGTTCCTTGTTTATTTCTTTTAAAAAATGGAAAAAAGATTTGGGAATGTAAAGATACGATTGATGCGACCCAACTTGAAAAAACGGTAAAATCGTTTTGTGCGAAATAATAAATCTGTACGAATCAACAAACCATCAAATTTCGCAGATTATTTTGTAGCAACGATCGTTAATGAATAAGATGCGCTTGACTCATCTGCCGCAACGGTAATTGTTGCTGCGTTGTCAAATGTTGCTTCGATTATAGGTTGACTGATAAGAGATGTTGCGCCCTCAGCATCTTTTGCAAAAATTTGACCAGCAATTATAACGTTCTCTTCTTTGGTTTCTACAGCCAATAGAACTGTAGCAAACTCAGAGTCGAACGTTACTATTGATGGTTGGTTTTCATCAAAAGAAACTGATTGTGAGAAATTCTTTTCATCTAAAACAAATGAAACATCTAATGTTGCACCAAAGGCGGTAACAAACGATGACGATAATACTAATGTGCTTAACAATTTTTTCATTAGTCACCTTTCAAAGATTAGTAAATTGGAAATTGAGTGCACCATTTACGTACTTCCTTTTTGATGCTATTAAGATGGGTTGTTGATTCGTAATTTTTTAGTGCATCATCAATTAAATGTGCAATTGCGCGGACTTCTTTTTGTGTCATACCGCGGGTTGTTAATGCGGGTGTACCAATTCTAATACCGCTTGTTAACCAAGCCGGATGAGGATCGAAAGGAATGCAATTGCGGTTAACAATTAATCCTATTGAATCAAGAATTTGTTCTGCTTGTTTGCCATTAAGATTGTGTGCGCGTAAATCGAGAACAAATAAATGAGTATCGGTACCACCTGAAACGATGCGATAACCTAATTGCTTAAATTCGTTGGCCATTGCAGCAGCATTATGAACAATTTGTTGTTGATAGAGAGCAAATTCTGGTTGCAATGCTAACTTGAATCCTACAGCTTTAGCAGCAATTGCATGCATGAGCGGGCCACCTTGCATACCCTGCAGGGTTGCTTTATCAATCGCTTGCGCATGTTGTTTAGAACACA
>CAZUJC010000031.1:0-10997 GCA_964620245.1 uncultured Pseudomonadota bacterium
GAGGAAGTTGAATTGTTGCTCGTTCGATCGGCCACTGTTCAAAAAAAAGATCAACCGGAATCAACTCTTGTGCTTTTATTTTGCACATTTGTGTGCTTGTAGGATCGATAAAACCTTTAACTAAAAAAACATGATGGTGTTCAAGCCACGGTGCAACTTTTTTAAACACGCTGGGGAAAATAACAATCTCAGCTTTGCCGGTAGCATCTTCAAGTTGCAAGAATGCCATGCGATCACCTTTTTTGGTGACAATTTGTTTTGAGCTCACCACAAGCCCGCACCCTGAAGCCATAACGCTATCGGCTGGTGCCAAGGTAGTTGCAGTAGCGCGCACTTGTTCAAAGGTGCTGCAATTGAAAAGACGCGTATATTTTTTGTAACTATCAAGTGGATGTGAACTCAAATAAAATCCGATCACTTCACGTTCTTTTTCAAGTTTTTCTTTATTTTCCCAATCTGCTCGTGGTGAAAACTGATACATTTCAGTTTCATCGTGCGACGATTCTCCGCTCGTTGGTCGCGCAAATAAACCCAGTTGCCCGGTTGTGCGCGTTTTTTTTAATTCGAGTGCTTTTTCGATTATAGTTTCTAATTCTTCAGTTTTTTGTGCACGATTTCCAGGTAGTTCATCAAACGCACCAGCAGAAATCAAATTTTCAATGACTCGTTTGTTAACGGTTCGTAAATCAACGCGTGAACAAAAATCTAATAGATTAACAAACGGTTTTTTGTTTCGTTCGACAAGCACCGTTTCAAGTGCCGCCGTTCCCACATTCTTAATGCCGCGCAGTCCAAATAAAATTGTCCCGCTAATAACGTCAAAATCGATCTGAGATTGATTGATGTTGGGTGGGCTAAGGGGTAAGCCTAGCTCTTTAGATTCTTGCAAATAAAACGACATTTTTTCTGGATTATCAGCTTCAAGGGAAATCAAGCATGCCATGAATTCTGGTGCATAATGTGCTTTCAAGAAAGCAGTTTGGTACGCAATGAGTGCATAGGCTGCAGAATGTGATTTGTTAAAACCGTAACCAGCAAAATAGGCCATTAAATCAAAGAGTTCGCCCGCTTTTGTTCCATCAAAACCGTTAGTTGTTGCGCGCTCTAAAAAGAGTTGCCGTTGTTTTGCCATCTCTTCAGGTTTCTTTTTCCCCATTGCTCTACGCAAAATATCTGCTTCGCCAAGGGAATAGGATGCAATTGTTGAAGCAATTTTCATCACTTGTTCTTGATACACAATAACACCGTAGGTTTCTTGCAAAATTGGTGCGAGCTCATTAAATAAATAGCTAATTTTTTGTTTGCCGTGTCTTCGTGCAATAAAATCGTCGACCATGCCCGAGCCAAGTGGGCCGGGCCGATAGAGTGCGTTTACCGCAATAATATCTTCAAATTTGTCGGGCTGCAGTTTGACCAAAACTTCTTTTAATCCATCAGATTCTAATTGGAACACCCCTGATGTTTTTCCTTGACCAAGCAGATGAAAAGTTTTTGCATCATCAAGTGGCAATTTATCAATATCGATTAAAATGCCATGGTTTTTGTGTATTAATTTTATGGCACGATCAATAAGTGTTAAGTTTTTTAATCCCAAAAAATCAATTTTTAAAAAGCCGATCGCTTCTAATTCGGTCATCGCAAATTGAGTCACTAATTCGGTGCTTTTTGATGGGACATACACTGGCAAAACTTCATCAATTGGTTCGGGAGAGATAACAATGCCGGCCGCATGTTTTGATGCGTGACGCGTTAATCCTTCCAGTTTGAATGCCAGTTCAAACAATTTTGCTGCTGTTGGATTGTTTTCGCTCATTTCTTTGAGCCGCGGTTCTTGTTCAAATGCTTCTTTGAGCGTAATTTTGAGTTGGTCGGGAATTAAGTTGGTAATTGCATTTGCATCTTCAAACGGAATACCAAGTGCACGCGCGACATCTTTAACCACACCTTTGGCAAGCATGGTACCAAAAGTAATAATCTGCCCGACTTTTTCGTGACCGTACCGTTCACGTACATAATTGATCACTCGGTCGCGACCTTCAATGCAAAAATCGATATCAATATCGGGCATTGTGATTCGTTCAGGATTTAAAAAACGTTCAAAAAGTAAATTGTATTTGATCGGATCGATGTTGGTAATTTCAAGCGACCATGCAACGAGTGATCCAGCAGCAGAACCACGTCCAGGACCAACCGGAATTGCGTTTCTTTTTGCCCATTGAATAAAATCACTTACTACTAAAAAATAACCAACAAAACCCATTTTAGTAATGAGATCAATTTCGAGTTCAAGGCGCGCTTTATACTGATCATAGTGCGCTCGATCAATACGTTCTGTTGCCACTAAATGCTCAAAGCCGCGTTCGCAGAGATATTTAAAAAAAGTTTCAGGCGTGTGTTCTTGAGGAATTTCAAATTGGGGAAAAAACAGTTTTCCTGTTTCAAAATCAAATTCGCACCGATCGGCGATCAAGCCACTATTCCATATTGCTTGCGGATGGTTTGGAAAAAGGTCGAGCATTTCTTGCTGCGTGCGCATGTAGGGGCGGCAATCACCAAACGTGAACCGATCAGGATCGCTCATTTTTGCCTGCGTTTGCACGGCGAGCATGACTTCATGTGCTTCGCGGTCATCAGGAAGCACATAGTGGCAATCAGCTGTTGCAAGGAGCGGAATATTTTTTCGTGCGCTCCATTCATATAATTTTTGATTTAATAGTTTTTGATCATTCTGATCTTCAGGCTGAATTTCAAAATAAAATCGATCACCAAAAACGGATGAAAACCAGTCAATTCGTTTTGTTGCTTCAGTTTCGTTGCCACTCATTAACAAATTGGGAATGTGTCCACCTAAACACGCGGTCGTTGCAATTAAACCTTCAGAATGTTTTTCCAAAATGGCATAGTCAATCCGTGGTTTAAAATAAAAGCCATCTTGATAGGCAAAAGAGAGCAGTTTGCATAGATTGCGATAACCAGCTTTGTTTTCAACCAACAAAATGAGATGGTGATATTTTTTATCAACCTGCTTGAGGGTGACATCTTCCGTAAAATAGGCTTCAATTCCTAAAACCGGTTTTATCTGTGCTTTTTTGCACAGCTGGAAAAATTTGACGGCACCAAACACATTGCCATGATCGGTGATAGCTAACGCTTTAAATTGATGCTGTTTACCAAACGCAACTAATCGTTCAAGAGTGATTGCTCCATCAAGTAACGAATAATCGGTGTGCAGATGCAAATGTGTAAAATGCTGTGACATTGAAACTGTTTCTACTTTGTGGGTGATTACAAAAAAAACTATTGTATTAGTGTACGCAGTTACACAAAAAAGTGGAGTCTTACTCATAGGAGAATGCGCATTCCTACAGCCCAGTTTTAGTATTTTCTAATAGAAATTAAGCACGAATAATCTCACTTGCATAAGAAACATTTTTATTTTTTTGTGCTATTATATGGGTGTACTTATTTGTATTCAAAACAGAAGGATTCACTATGAATAATAAGTTTTTACTGTTAGTAGCATCGTTAGTGGTTGCTCAACAATCGCAAGCGTTGGTATTTGAAGAAGATCGTATGGTGTGGGATAGAGAAGAAGCTGAGAGTTTGGGATTGCGTATTCCTGCACAACCATTATCTTCACCGAAAAATGAAGCATTGACAAACCAACAACCAATTAAAAGCATGTTTGAATCAACGTCAAATAAATATTGGTGGGAAACTGAAAAAGAATCAAAAGATGCTGAAACATTAATGGCAATCTTTAAAATTATTTCGCAAGAAATAAATCAACTCGAAAAAAACTTTGTACAAGAAATGTGGAGTTTTGATTTGCAAGAATATGCACAATACTCTCTAGATGAAGTTCCGCATTTAGCTCAGTTGTGGAAATTGGTTAATTCATCTAAACAAGTGAAACAATTCAAACCAGCGATTGTTTCAATATTTAACTCTATTCAATCGATGATTACTGATGGAAATTCAATTTCATTCCACAGCACACAATTAGCAAACCAATTGGTTCGTTTGTGCGATGATGTTGCATCAGTGGTAACAACTGCACAGAAAAAAGATCTTATTGCTGCGCGCGACGCTGCACTTGCCTTAATGTGTTCATTGTCTTAATTTGCAATATTGGTAGTAAAGTTAATAGCAGCAAGTGGTGTTGGTGAAACAACAAAGTTTGGAATACCAACAAAATTTGTGCCGTTATTATTTGCCCAGTTTGCGTAAATGCGATTGGCAATTCCTTGATTTTCAAAACCAAATATTAAATTACCTGTAGCAGTATTGTTTCTGACTTGTAATTCGGTGGTACCCGGATCGAAATGGAATCCGGTTACCCGATTTCTCACTGCAGTGGATTCCAAAAGTAACGTATTTGTACTGTTTCCTTCAATGCGAAATCCGTTCTCATTATCTTCTGCCTGACATTGGCTTACTCTAATTTGATTTCCAAGCAATCTAAATCCAGCCAATCGATTATTATCGGCAAAACAATTTTGTAACGTGGTGTTATTGCTGGCAATTGAAAAACCAAATCCACCATTGCCCGAAGAAATACAATTTTGGTAGATAATATGTTGACAATTTGTTTGAACAAATCCGTTGACGCCGTTTGCGTATGCAATACAGTTAGGAAAAAAACAATTGATACAACCGTTTAAAAAGAAACCCAGTCCACTTCCTATGCCAGAATTGCCAAATGAATAACACTGTTGAAAGACGCAATTTTGGGTGTTTACACCAACGCCATTCGTAATAAAAAAACCGGCTTGTGTGCTCAGTATTGCAGCACAATTTTGAAATGAGGATCGAAGCATACCAGTTGCTGAGAAACCAACATTATTGTTAATAGCGATGATATTGTTCAGCTGAATTTGTTGAGAGTTTTGATTTACTTGAAGTGCATTGATGGTAAAGCGAATGAGTGATCCATTGCGAATGATAACATTATTATTTGCATTGATTCGTATACCAATTGGTGCCAGTCCCGCGCCGGTGATAATTTGATCGTTCAAATCAAGAACAACATTATCTGAAGTGATATTTATCAGTGGTGAAGAAGCTGCACTTACGGCAGCTAAGCCTTCAACGACGCAATAGCTTCCCGGTGTGCTAATGGTGAAAGGGACATTAGATTGGTTAATTTGTGTTGCAATGATGCAATCACCACGCGAAGAAAGCTCGTGGTCATTTTGAGGAAAAAAATCGCTTGGTTTAATTTCTGTTTTGACCGATTGCTCGGTAAGTTTATCAAGTGTTGCAGCCAATTTTAAAGCAGGTGAAAGTGAAGATTCAGTTGCTACTACGCATGCAGAGAATAAATGAACTAACAGAACTACTCTTCTTTTCATGGCTTCAACTCTCTTTTTTAAAAAAAAATAATAGCTTACACTATGTTTTGCACCTGTTCACGCGCTTTTTCGAGTTCAACTTTTATGTTGATTGCATGTGCACTAATTTGTGCATCAGAACATTTTGCTGTAATGGTGTTAATTTCTCGCGCCATTTCTTGCAAAATAAAATCGAGTCGGCGCCCTTTTTCGTTTTCAGCCAGATGAATTGTTTTGTCAAATGTTGCAAGATGACTTTTAAAACGAATAATTTCTTCATGAATATCTATTTTATCAAGTTCAAAATACAAAGCGCTTCTTTGTGAGTCGGCCAATTCTTGATTATGTTGATCAATGGTGCCCAAGCGTGCGGTAATTTTTGCTTTACGCTCTTCCATCATTGTGTGTGCTTCTTTTTCCAATACTACCATTTCTTGAGTGATTACATTGAAGCGTTGTTCAAGATCGCGCAATAAATTTTTTCCTTCTGCAACACGCACTTTGATTAATTCATCAATGAGTTGATCAAGTGCTTGCAAAATTGGTAAACGAAACGATTCGTCAGCCGATTGTTCTTCGAATGTAAAAACATTAGGTAAGCCTATCAGATCCTGAAGCTGTACTTCGCCGGCAACTCCTGTGGTTTTTTTTATTGCTTGAATGGCCTTTAGATAATTTGCAGCAATTGACGATTCAGCTTGAACTGGGCCACGGAACGAATGCGGATTTTGGGCATTAATAAGAACGGTAACATGGCCCCGAAGCAACCGATCTTTAAGTTTTCTGATAAACTCAAGTTCGAGGTATTGCAACGCTAATGGGAATTTACACGTTGTTTCGAAAAAACGTGAATTGAGCGATTTGAGACTCATGGTGAGCAGAACGGTTGAGCCATCTGCTTTAGAGAGCTCAATATTTTTAAGTGCAAAGCCGGTCATGCTGACAACCATGGAACCCTTTCTTAGGTAGTTAAGTTGGCGTACACGTTTTGTACATCATCGTGCTCTTCAAGCTCATTTAAAAATTCATACGCTTTTTCTGCTTGTTCTGTCGAGAGTTGAACTGTATTTTGTGCAACCCATTCAACTTCAGCACTTTCTACTTTTAAACCGAGCGAAGCAACTAAATTTTTGATCGGTTCTACCGATTTTGGATCACACGTGATAGTAAACACATTTTCATCGTGCGAAATATCTTTGATGTCAAAATCAATTAATTTTTCAAGTAAATCGTCTTCGGTAATTCCCGTTCCCGTAGCTTGAACGACACCCAATTTTGCAAACATCCAATTAACTGAGCCAGTTTCTCCAAGCGAACCACTTTTGGTAGTAAAAATTCGGCGAATTTCGGCCACGGTGCGATTTTTATTGTCGCTCAGCGTGTCAACCATAACAGCCATTCCATACGGCCCATATCCTTCATACAGTTGGGGTTCGTATTGTGCTCCCGGAAGTTCGCCGGTTCCTTTTTTGATGGCGCGTGTGATATTGTCCATTGGCATATTTGCTTCGCGAGCTTTTTCAACAAGCAACCGCAAGCGCGGATTGCTAGCAATATCGCCATTTGAACGTGAAGCTACAGAAATTTCTTTGCTTAACCGAGAAAAAACTTTACCACGTTTTGCATCGATAGTAGCTTTTTTACGTTTAATTGTTGCCCATTTAGAGTGACCAGACATGAATTCTCCTAGATGGAAAAAAGATCTTTTTGCCCCAGAAACTTATTTTTTAAATAAGATAGCGCTTTATACGGAATCTGTCGACCCCGGGGTGTTTTTTCAAGAAAACCTTGCCTCATTAAAAACGGTTCCAAGACCGCTTCGATTGTTTCACGATCTTCGCCAATCAAAGAAGCAAGCGTTTCAACACCAACCGGTCCACCATCAAACTGTTCAATCATTTTTCGTAAAAGTAAATTGTCGACCGTGTTGAGACCATCTTTATCAATACCCAAAAATGTGAGTGCTTCTTCAACAACTCCTTTATCAGCAGCACGATCGTGAACTTGTGCAAAGTCGCGCACTCGCCGTACAATTTTTTTTGCAATTCGTGGCGTTCCGCGCGAACATTGTGCGATTAAAAGTGATGATTCTGGTGACAGGTTTAATGCTAAAAATGAAGCACTTTGTGCAACAATCGAGGCCAATTCTTGGTCGGTATAAAAATCAATTCGCTCAACTATGCCAAAACGAGAGCGAAGTGGAGCGGAAATCATACCACTTTTGGTAGTTGCACCAATGAGCGTAAACGGATGAAGTGGTAAGGTGACCGTTTTTGCACCAGCTCCCTGCCCAATAATCACATCAACACTAAATTGTTCCATTGCAGTGTATAAAACTTCTTCTACATTTGAGGGCATCCGGTGAATTTCATCGATAAAAAAAATATCGCGTCGCTCAAGATTGGAAAGTAACGCAACCAAATCACCAGTTCGTTCCAGGATCGGCCCGCTTGCGATTTTTATGCCAACACCCATAACTTGTGCCATGATTGTAGCCAACGTTGTTTTACCTAGGCCTGGAGGCCCAAATAAAAGCAAATGGTCAAGTGGTTCTCCGCGCATTTTGGCCGCTTGCGTATAGAGAGCCAATTTTTTTTTCAGTTCCGCTTGCCCTAAATAGTCATCAAACGTTTTTGGTGAAAAATCGTGGGCGCGTTCTTCAGCCGTTTCTTGCTGAGTAAGCAGCGTAATTGGTGCTAATTCATTCATACAATGTTTTTGAATTGGTTAGAGTGTCAGAACGTTTTGAGTAAGTAATCTCGTGCCTGAATGTTTGAACAACTTGATCTTCATTAATTTTCTGATCCGTAAAACAAAAAATGAGAGTGTCATCATTTTCAATGAGTGAAAGATTATTTGTGTACAAATGATTCTGTGTGCAAACAGGTGTCGCGGTTATCACTCCAGTGCATTTTTTATATAAACTTGCCAGTGAACTCAAATCAACAGGTTTGCCAAATACGATAGAAAGCCACTTTTTGTTATTTTTTTGAGGTTTAGCAGTAAAACTTAAATGAGAATTAATTTGTTGAATTTCTGCAATGTGAGAATTATTAATTTCAGAATTATAATGAAGAAGGATCCGATATGAAGGATGGCACTGAATCGACTGTAATTTTGGGTTGGCAGTTACTATCATTTTCAGAGCGTTAATGAGCAGTGTTTTTTTTTGTGAATTAATTATGCCATTAATTCCGGAGCCTTGCGCAAGCCAACATGCATTTTTATCAATATAATCTTTTATTGCGAGAGAATCGGATGCTTCTGTATTATTCATCGCTTGAACTGAGCAGATAAAAAATAAAAAAACAATACTTGTTTTATACATTGATGAACCTTTTTTTGCGATACTTTACAACAGTAATGTATCGCTGCGCTGGGTAAAACGCAATAATTTGATCAGTCGCCGATGTAATAGCGACGAATGGTAATCCCGTTAATCCACCCCAAGCTTGCAAGAGTAATCCACAAATTACTAATGCCGTAACTAATAAGCGGAAGTGGAATTCCCACAATGGGCAGGAGCCCGGTGACCATTGCAACATTGATAATGCATGCAAGTAAGCAATGCATCATTAAACCAAGTGCCAAGAGTTGAGCAAAAAAAATTTTAATGGTGCTAATTAAATATAAAAGGCGTGTAAACAGGAGAATATAAAGGAGCATAATGAACAGTGCGCCGCAAAAACCCCATTCTTCACAAATCACCGAAAAAATAAAATCGGTTCTGCTCTCTGGCAAAAACATTAATTTGTTTTGAGTGCCTTTCAAAAAACCTTTACCGCACAAACCACCAGAACCAATTGCAATTTTTGATTGCTCAATTTGATACCGTTCTTTGTGCATATTACCTTCGCCTAAAAAAACTGCAATGCGCTGTTTTTGATACGGCTTCAGGAATTTCCACAAAAGTGGTGCAGTGAATGTAATAAATAAACAGCCAAGTACAAACCATTTTTTATCAAGGCCAGCAGCCCATAGTAAAATAATGCCGGTAAAAGCGACCAGAAGAGCGGTTCCCAAATCTGGTTGTTTTTGAATGAGTACAAAACTAGCTACCAATATGAACAAAATTGGTACAAAATCGTGCACGGTAAAACGGGGTGAATCGTTCTGCGCATACAGATGGTGGGTAATAAAAGCGGGCAAAAATAATTTTGACACTTCTGACGGTTGAAACCTGAAAAAGAGCAAGTCGACCCACCGTTGTCCACCTTTACCAATTGCTCCTTTAATCAGCGTGAAAATTAAAAAACCAATGACTGCAATGTATAAAAAATAGCCCCAGCGCATGAGCGTGCGATAATCGCAAATGCAAAAAAAGAAATAAATGCACAAAGCTGATCCGGCGCCAAGCAGCTGTTTTTTAAAGTAGATAGAATACATTTGTTCTGGGCGCGTTGTTGCACTATAAATAAAAAGTAAACCAATGCCCATTAATGCAAGGGTAATACCAAAACTTATCCAATCAAAATAACGCACAACGCGGCGAACCGTAACTAATATCATATTTCTCCAAAAAATGTAGAAAATAATCTTTAGGTTAGAGTAAAAAAATTATTACATCATTACAATCTAGATTCATTTTTTTAATAGTAATAATTGTGCGAAACAATTTTATGTGAGTTTAAAATAGCTGACTATTTCTTTCAAATTGATAAATTTACTGTATTTAATATAATTCTTAATAGGAATTGTCAATCATTAAAATTTAAAGGTTAATCAATTATGTTTTCATTTAAAAAAGTCATATTGATAGCAGGGTTACTCTCAGCGTCGTTAATCCAGCCTGGAGAACAGCAACAAATTTCGGGGATTACCGATATCAATGCAAGTTACATTGGATTGGCATGTTTGGGTGGAGCAAGCCTTGGTACTGTTGCTTGCGGTTTAAAAGCTCTCTACCATTCGCGAATGGCTGTTAATAATCCTGCAGGAGAATCACTGCACAAGATGCAATATGCAAATAACGTATTGAGAATGAAACGATTTGGTTTGGTTGCTCTTGTATCCGCAAGCTTTTTAGCAGGCAGATATAGTGCTTTTCAACAAGATCTCAAATTATTTAATCAGTTGTTGCCCAAAGAAGGTAATAATTAAGAAAAAAGTGATTTTTTTGAATTTAAAAGAGTCGCACAAAAAAGCGGCTCTTTTTTTATGCTATTTCAGGCAGATAGTTGGTCATCAACGATTCTTTTAAATCTGCAGATGCCATAATTTCAAAATAGTTTTGATCAAACGAACGTTCAATCATTCCTTGATAAATTGTTTGATAATAGAGAGCAAAGAGTTTAATTCCTCTATCTTGCAGTTGTGAAATATGCTGCGTGAGTGTTTGAATTGTTGCTTGTATTTCATCAATTTTTGAATCGAGACCGTCAACCATGGTTTCGATTACGTTATATAATGCAAGGTTCCGCATAATTTCATCGACAGAAAAAGGGTAATTGTTAACTGCAAGTGCTTCGCATGTATTGCCATAGATACGGAATTGTTGCGCAACAGAATCATAGACCGGTTGAATTGTTCGTAATGTCTGTTTAGCATCACCGTGCAATTTTTGAGCTGTAAGCGTAATTGCTTCAGTTGCATGAGTCGCCATAGTATCAATCAGAGTAAATAGGCGTTGATTTTTCATTGCTTGTTCCATGAGTTCTTCATGCA
>CAZUJC010000032.1:0-1112 GCA_964620245.1 uncultured Pseudomonadota bacterium
TTCTCACCATTGTTGGATTTGACTGTGCAACGTCACGCGACAAACCGCGCACATCAATTTCCTGCAGTTGTTTTGCTGGGATTGGTTCTGGAATATTTACTTCCAGATAAACTGCACGTTGTTCTGCGGCATCAAAAAACGAATTAATTACCGATTCAATAGACAGTTTAACTTGATTTTTTAACTCAAGCGGTAACTCTGGATTACGTTCCACTTGCACCTCGAGGCTAAAAAGGTACGGTATCATTTTTTTTGCTTCATCAATTACCGGTTGACGATCAGCAACATCAGATTGTTCCAACGCATTTTTGTATTGTTCAACTGATTGCAGGCCACTCTTTAGTTGCTCAGAGATGGTTCCTTCCCATGCACGCGAAATTGCTGATGTGTTACGTGCAGTTGCAAGCCGTGAAGCTGCAGTATTCATCGTACTATAAACATCTGCTAAACGATTGCGCAACTTAATTACTTGTTCTTTTGAACCAAAAAGATCTGCTAATTTAATACGCGCTTTTAAAAAAATCTTTTCAAGCACTGTTTTGAATTTGTTAGATAATTTTTCAGTTTCATTTTTGATTACAATCTCTTGTGGCGAAACAACTGGGACGGTTTCTCGCAACAGTCCTAACGATTGCACTAATTTATTTTGTGCTAACTCATCAATTTGCGCATCCCACGCAGTGCGTGTTTGCTGCGCATTTTGCCATGTAGACATTTCTTGATCAAAAATAGCATTCGCATCGCGCCACTCTTTGGTACCAAACTTTGTTTGATCTTTAACAATTTTTAGTTGCTCGCCCCATCGATCTTGCGCTTGTTCTTCAGCTTTACGTGCTTCTTCTTGATTTTTTTTTGCTTCATCAACACGTTCACGCGCTTCTTGTTGCGTGCGCGGTTCTTGGTATGGTTCTGGCTCAACAAATTTTTCTTGCAGAGCATAAACGCTTTTCGCGATTACCAAAAAAACGAGTATGCAAAAAAAACGATGCTTCACTCGAAACTCCTTTTTGATTAACTATTTTTAGATAACTGGAATGTAGCAAAGCGTAAAATTTAAATGCAAGAAACGAACTGTTAGTATGAATATTTTAGAATACAAAATCCGAAAGCAG
>CAZUJC010000032.1:1212-7994 GCA_964620245.1 uncultured Pseudomonadota bacterium
TGGTGCCGGAGATCGGACTCGAACCGATACAGTATTTCTACCTCAGGCTTCTGAGACCTGCGCGTCTGCCAATTTCGCCACTCCGACAATTACTTATAAGAATAGCATCTAACCTTACTTTTGTAAAAATTACAGCGGCAAACCCTCTAAAAATGAATCTACGCGCTGCGCATATTCATCCGGTATTTCGGTAAAAATTCGTGCATGACCAGATTTTGAAACAATCCACAAATCTTTTGGTGAACTAATATGCTCATAAATTCGATGCGCATCTTCCACGGGCACTGTTTTATCATGTTGAGAATGAATCATTAAAACAGGTACGTTCACGCTTTGTGCGCATTCAATAGAATTAACCGATTGGAGTTGAAATTGGTGCATGCGTTCAAAAAAATTCTGAACCAATAAACCAAACGGAAATTGTGGCAATTTATGACGGCGCACTACCATTCGTTGTGTTTGTTCATCAAGTCTACAAAAGGGAGAATCGAGAACAATTGCTTTAAACAGCTCAGACTGTGTTGCAGCTGCAAGCAAACTCACCGCCCCCATCGAAACACCGACGCCAACAATTGGAATATTTTTTGTTTGTTCATGTTCATTTAAAAATTTCGCCGCTGCAAGAACATCTTTTTTTTCATGATGACCAATCGTTGTCCATTTACCACCACTTTCGCCATGAGCTCGGTAATCAAAAAGTAAAATATTATCTGTTGGAAACATGAGTGCAAAGCGATGCATGCGCTCTTTTGCCATGCGATAACCATGACACACCAGTATAGTGCGCGACGCACAGGGTCGAACAATTAATAATCCTGCCAATGTTATTTTGTCTTCAGTTTGAAACGAAATTCGTTGTGCAGAAAATTGATTGCGCAAAACATCACCAAAAAGACGATGTTCTGCAACGCGTCGCGCTGGAAATGTTTGCCGTGCTGTTGATTTGTGAACAAAATAACTAATCAATAAACAACAAATTATTGAACCTAGTATTATTGGCGCCACAAAATAGTACGCCGCATTTTTAAAATGATTTTTTGTAAACATAGTTCCCTCCCCAGTACTATTATACTGGATCGGTTACTTTTCCTGATAGAAAATGCATGTGAAGATGAAACACATGTTGCCCGGCAGCAGCACCACTGTTAATTATCAATTTAAACCCGTTTGGTGAACTTAATTTTCCTGACAATTTTTTTGCCATCATAATCATTTCGCCTGAAAGATCGGCATCATTTTCGCTTAATGATTGAATATCGGCAACATGTTTTTTGGGAATAATTAAATAATGAATTGGTGCTTTTGGAGAAATGTCTTCAAGAACAATAAGATTATTCGTTTGCTCAATAACCTTTGCTGGAATTTGATGTGCAATGATTTTGCAAAATATACACGAGCTAGTGCTCATGAATGATCTCCAGAAAAATTTCTATAACTATGCCTAATTTAGCGAAGACTGTCCGCTTTCATTAAAACTTCAGCGTGAAATCACGCCATAGCGCTACGCGCGAAGGCGGATGGTGCCGGAAGTCGGACTCGAACCGACATAGTGCAAGCACCGCGGGATTTTGAGTCCCGTGCGTCTACCAATTCCGCCATCCCGGCACAATAATCGATTCAATAGTACCGGAAAATTATTTACTGGTCAACGCGCTTTTTCAGGTAATTACAGAAGAAAGATTAAACAGCGGCATGTAAACAGCAACGATCAGTCCTAAAATGAGGAGTGCTAAAATTATCATGAGCACCGGTTGCACAAGCGAGCCGATAATGAGTAATCTTCGATTGATGCGTTCTTTATATAAATCTGCAGCGCGCATGAGCATAAAACCCATGTTTCCTGCTTGTTCACCTACTAAAACCATGCCACACACATCGGGACCGATCAAACCAGTTTCTTCAAGTGACTGACTCAACGGCACACCACGATCAACCATTGACTCAAGCACAGCAAATTGTTGAGATAGCCATCGATTTTTAATTGAACTGCGTGCAATATTGAGTGATTGCACAACATTCACACGTCCAAACATCAGCAAACCAGCTGCATATAAATAGTAAGCAGCGCTACTTTCTTTGATGACTCGCCCAAAAATCGGGAAATATAATAAAATTCGATCGCTTAAAACAAAACGTTTCAACATCAAACGAATAATAAACAATGCAATAACACAACCGCCAAAAAGCGCAAAACCATTTACGGTTGTTACTAATTGACTTATTCTTAGCATGAAACGAGTCAACTCGGGTAATTGTTGACCTGATGAGATAAACAACGAGCTCAATGGCGGAACAATAGTAATCATTATAAAAAGCGCAATCACCATAAAAGCGGCGAAAGTTATTGTTGGGATCAGTGCCGCACTTCGTAATTTTTTGTAAAACAGCTCTTTTGATTCAACATAATCGCTAATCATTTCAAGTGCTTGCGACAATTTACCTGAATCTTGACCTGCTTGAATCATCTGAATCACTACCACATCAAATACTTCGGCCGATTTAAGTGATTGACTCAATTGAGCACCATGTTGCACATCGGCGCTCACATCTTCCAACAGCTCGCGAAATGCGCGATGTGTCGTTTGTTTTGCCAGCAATGAAATGGCACGATCAATGTAAACCCCAGCGTTAACCAACACTGCCAATTGCCTAAAAAAGGCAACTTGCGTGCTCATCGAAATGCGACCAGTAAAAATTGGTTTTTTTAGCTGAACACGCATCAATCCAATTTCTTTGCGCAATAATTGCTCATCTAAATCAAGGAGCGAGCGAGCACGCAACACTCCGTGCTGAACTTCCCCCAGCAGGTTAATACCTTTCCACTTAAAATAAGGCATGTTGCTCTCCCTCCTCTACTCCCAATTTTTTGTATATTTCTTGCTGCGTCCAGGAACCCTGAATCGCAATTCTTTTTATTCGCACAGTTTCACCAGAAATAATATCGAGTTCTTTTTTTGGTATTTTGAGCAATTTTGACACTAATTCGATGAGTTCTTTATTCGCTTTTCCCTTCTCGGGCAGAGCAATCAGAAAGCATTTGAGCTGACCATTTTTATCACGCACAATGCGTTGTTTGCCAGAAGAGGGAACTACTTTTATTTCTAAAATGAAAGCCATTTTGTATCACACTCCTTGCAGACCTGCATTATTACCGGTAAAATCATATAAGACTCTTGCATTAAATGGCAAATCATTTATCCTGAATTGCATATTTTAGTGCTTAGAAAATTATATCGCTAAAAGTCCGGAGAGATGGCTGAGCGGTCTAAAGCACTTGCCTGCTAAGCAAGAGCCTGGATAATACTGGGCGCGAGGGTTCGAATCCCTCTCTCTCCACCATCCGCCGCCGCACAGAGTGCTAAGGCGTGATGTCACGCTGAAGTTTTAACGAAAGCGGACGCCTGGTAGGCCAGTAAAAGATCGAAAACTTTTATTTTTGGCACTAGAAAAATGAAATTATTTGAAATACAGGCGCCTATAGCTCAATTGGACAGAGCGTCAGACTACGGATCTGAAGGTTAGAGGTTCGACTCCTCTTAGGCGCACCATACTTCGCTAAAGCTAATGCGTAATATCACGCTGTAGTTTTGACGAAAGCGGATTGAAATTATTATTAGTAGTTGGAGAGATGGCAGAGCGGTCGAATGCGGCGGTCTTGAAAACCGTTATCCCGAGAGATCGGGATCGTGGGTTCGAATCCCACTCTCTCCTCCAGTCATTCGTGCATTTTGCAAAAATGACGAATGCCTGGCAGGCCAGTTTTTCTACTTATTTCATTAATTGTTTCTTTCCAAACTTTTTTCTCAATCATCTCATCTATTTGAGTAAATAATTCACAATATCGCTCAATGTTTTTTATGATTAAAATAAAAAGCAGGAAACCGGTATGAAAAAATTATTAGCATTTCTCAGTTGTTGTATTCTGTTTATTGTATTGCCTAGCTCGGCCAACGATGTTCTCTTTCAATTGAATGACGGAGAAATGAATTTTTCTGATGAAGAACTTAAGCAACTGCGCAAAGCTTCCACCACCATCGACAATTTGTTTTCAGATGCTGAACCTGAATTAGGTGATATACAAAAATTATCACTTACAAATCTATTAATCAGTCATTTTGAATTTATTAAAAATTATTTACAGCAAGATGAACCGCAGCTTGAAAAAAATCTTGATAGTTTGACTTTTGAACAATTGCTCCAATTTTTAATTGCAACAGATTTTCTAGACATGCAAACTCTTATGAATCAAATCGAAAAAAAAATTATACCCCGATTACTTGAACCTTCAATGTTAGATAAATGTGTAGCCGACGTTAACTTTCTTAACAATCTACAATTACCAAAAACTCTATCCTATCGACTAGCTCAACTTATTGGACAATCTCCATTAACACCGATAAAAGATATTATTTCCAAGCTAATTCAAATTCAATTAAACAAATTATCCACACACAGTAATTCTTCGATCAGAGCATTAGCTATGGCACAAAATAAAGTTTTATTTTCTGGAGCTTCCGATGGAACCATTAATAAATGGGATAGCAATACAGGAAAATTGCTGCAAACGTTAACACATCATACCTTGCCAATTACTTTTTTAAAAATGAACAAAGAAAATACAGTTCTTTTCTCTACATCGCTCGATGGTGCCATCGGTGTATGGAATACAGCCACTGGCGAGCTCATCCGCTCTATTAGTCATGAACAGGTTCAATTTTTTGCACTTGAGTTGAAAGAGCCACATATTTTGTTTGCAAGTGCAAGCGATGGAAGAATATATGCGTTCAATTGGAAAACCGGGGAAAACCTACTACTTAATTTTCCAACGTTAACCAAAACATGGGCTTTATGTTTAACAAATGATGGCATACTACTTTCAGGTGAAAATAATGGCAAAATTCGTGCGTGGAATTCTAGTCAAGCTACCGAACTCTTCCAAGTTCCAGGACACTCCAAACGAATATCCGCTCTCGCATTAAAAAACGATGTTTCACTTTTATCCAGTTCGGACGATGGGTCGATTAGCATTTACGATATCCCATCAAAACAAATAATTAAAACGCTCAACCCTGATAAACGCGGTGTCGAAGCTTTTACCTTAGATAACGATGCATTACTCTTTGCATCATACGCTGACAATAAAATTCGCACGTGGAATCATACTACTGGGCAAATTCTTTACACGTTACCAACTCCCCAATTAATTAATGCGCTTGCTTACAGATCTGACGAACATGTCTTTGCCGGCTGTTCTGATGGATCGATTTACGTAACAGATTTTCTTCAACTTAAAAAATTGCTCTTGACACTTTCGCGCAACCTTGATCTTTATCAACTATTACTTTTCGTTTGCCCGATGCAAATTGATCTTAATACCGCACCTCAATTTGCCGAACCGTTTCATAATCTTGATCAAGAACTAAAGACACTGCTTCTTAAAAGCAAAAAAGTTATTCAATCGTCCGATTGGAGCAGATCGGTATCGCGTGGCTATCAATTTTTAAAATCTTTTTTTAATAAGTAGAGCCAGACAAAAACACAAAATTATGATATGCTCATTCTCTCTAGTTGTTCAACCAAAAATCGGCTCTTAGGGGGCGTTCATGATTAAAAACATTACCCATTTAACACTTCTTGTTAAAAATCAAGATGAAGCTCTTGAATTTTACACAAAAAAACTTGGCTTTGAACTGCACACCGATGTAATGTTTGGTGAAATGCGTTGGCTAACGGTAAATCCTCAAGGCAATAAAGAATTTGAAATTACCTTGATGCTGCCGCAAAATGAAACTGCAGCGCAACTCGTTGGTAAACAAGCAGCAGACATGGTCTTGGCATGTTTTTCAACCGAAAACTGCCAAGAATTATATGAATCATTCAAAAAAAATGGCGTGGAAACAATGGGCGAACCGACCCAAGAAGTATGGGGCAAACAAATGTTATTTAAAGATCTTTACGGGAACTTATATCTTTTGGTACAAGCATAATAACCATGGATTTACTGTATTTAATTAAAGGTATTATTGTTGGAGCAGCAATCGCATTCCCGGTCGGACCGATCGGGATTTTGTGCTTGCGTCGTTTGCTAATTCAGGGCCCTTTAATGGGTATCGCTTCAGGGTTTGGCGCTGCTACTGCCGATGTTGTTTTTGCATCTGCCGCATTATTGGGTCTTGGTTTTTTCTCTGCGTATGTAATGAAAGCAGCGTTTCTTATTCGCCTTTTGAGCAGCTTTGTGCTTATTTTGCTTGGTGTCGCAATTTTTTACGCAAAACCACCCCACGCAATTCCTTCAAAAAGACCACATAACTTGCTGGAATCTTATTTTTCGACCTTTCTGCTTACCATGGCAAATCCAATAATCATTCTTTCGCTGTTCTTTTTAATTGGTGCAATGGGAATCGACCAAGAACTTGATACCTACGGCGAGATTTTCTTAACCGCTGGCGGCGTTTTTATAGGTTCCGCGCTGTGGTGGCTTATACTGGGAATGATAGCTGCCTACGTGCACCCAAAAATCCATCCGAACACGTTCACTCGCATTAATAAAATGTCTGGAATCGGTATTGCTTTCTTTGGCATACTCAGTTTGGTCATTCTGGCATTCCGCAGCGTTTTTCATTCACACTGATCATAATAAGCAAAGCTCTTCTTTCTCTGACCAACTCTCAATAATTTCTATTTGAAAATTGACTTGATAAATAGTTTATTCTCGGTATACTTTTAATTATCAATCGTTGATCTATGGAGGAAAGAACGATGATCAGCAAACGAACAATTGC
>CAZUJC010000032.1:8094-9544 GCA_964620245.1 uncultured Pseudomonadota bacterium
TATTTGATTTAAATGATCAAACATTCAAATATTGGTTTGATGGTTTTGCTTTGATACATAAAATTACGTTTGATTCGCACGGCGCTACTTTTTCGTCACGCTTACTGAACAGTGATTATTATCAGCGCGCACAAAAAAGTGGCAAACTCCCCATGCTTGAACAAAAAAAATCGTCATTTTTCTCTAAACTCGGTGCAATGCTTTCAACACGGCCACCCTATGACAACGGCAATATTAATATTTCTCGTTTGGGCGATTCTTTTGTTGCACTCACTGCAACACCACTGCCTTTAGCATTTGATCCGCACTCGCTGCAAACTCATGATATTGTCGATTTTGATGATACATTAGAAGGACATGTTACCACAGCACATCCATGCTTTGATCCAAATACAGGTGAACAATTCAATGTTCTCATTGAATATGGAACAACCAGTAATTATCAACTTTATTCAATTGCACCAAAGAGTACTCAACGAAAATTAATTTGTTCACTACCAACAAAGCATCCATCCTATGTTCACAGCTTAGCACTATCAAAAAATTATATTATTTTGACTGCGCAACCGTTTGTGGTAAATCCTTCAGATATGCTTTTTAACATCAAACCGTATCTTGATTATTTTAATTGGAAACCTGAACTTGCTACGGAAATAATGGTAGTAAACCGAGAAAATGGTTCAATTGTGAGCCGCTCACAAACAAAACCGTTTTTTACATTCAATCATCTCAATGCGTTTGAAGAAAATGGTACTCTTCATGTTGATCTTGTTACCTACACCGATGCAACAATTATAAAAAATACTGCACTTGCACATTTGAGAGAGCATCCTGAATCGTTTGGCGCTAACGCTCAATTAAAACGCATTTCAATTGATGTGAACAACGATACAACAACCATCACTCCACTATGCACTGATGCAATCGAATTACCACGGATGAATGATCGCTATAAAACACAAAATTATCAATATGCATATGGTGTTGGTGCCGGTTTTGATCGCATTCTTAAAATTGATGTAAAAACAAAAAAGAGTACGCACTGGTCCAGCAAAAACTGTTATCCAGGCGAACCAATTTTCGTTGCCAATAAAAATCCTCACACCGAAGATGATGGTGTGCTCCTCAGCACCGTGCTTGATGCACACAATAATAGATCATTTATTTTAGTTCTCAATGCACAAACTCTGCACGAAGTTGCACGCATGGAACTACCTCTTGCATTACCATTTAGTTTGCATGGACAATTTTTTACTCTGTAATTATTTTTTTGAAAGGCCTTTATGAATATTAACTATGTTGCATGCGCTGCACTCCTCTTGTGTGCTCAACACACTACACACAGTGCAGTTATTACCGTCAAACCTGCAGGAAATGTAATTTGTTCCAGTGCGGGTGTTGATGTTGTTGAATATAAAGAAAATGGTTCAAGCACCTATTTTATTGTTAC
>CAZUJC010000032.1:9644-10886 GCA_964620245.1 uncultured Pseudomonadota bacterium
TAACAATGGATTAAACATAAGGAAAACTATGAATTTCAAAAAAACAATTTTTTCTCTTTTAATTTCTCTTCCTGTTGTTGGCACTCTCAATGCCGGTTCAATTTATTGGCCCGGAGAACTCCGCAAAATAGAGCAATCAATTTTTGGCAACGATTGCTCATCAACGATTGATACGATTCGCACGGTGCGCATTGGCTACGAAACGTTCACCGTTAAAGCAAAACAGCGTGTAAAACGAATTGATCTTGGTTATGGTACGTACTGTTTCAAAGCTGAACGAACAATCAAAATTCTTGAAAAAAATCTTGTTCATCGTTCTACCGTAACAAGCGAGGGATTTTGTGAAAAACCTATGACCGAAGCAAAAGCTGGCATGGTGATTGCTGGTAGCTTGTGCACGTTAATTGGCGGAGCAATGCTTCTTTTTGCCAATTCAAGGTAAAACTACGAGTTAAAAATAATTAAGGGCTGCTTTTTGAAAGCAGCCCTTTTTTTATTCCTAAAAAAAGAATTGTTTTAATCTTGTCGCGGTTTGCCAAGCAAACGAAGCAAGAATAAAAATAAGTTAATAAAATCAAGATACATAGTCAGCGCACCAAGAAGCGCAACTTTGTGAGCAATTTCACCTTGACCAATTAACGCATATCCCATTTGTTTAATTTTTTGGCTGTCATATGCGGTCAGCAATGTAAACACACCAACACCGATTAATGAAATTACATAATCAACTTGTGCGCTTTTCATGAAAAAGTTAACAAGCATCGCGATGATAATCCCAAAAAGGCCCATGCGCGCAATTGAGCCAACACCAGTTAAATCATCTTTGGTAAAATAGCCATAGAGTGCCATTGCAGCAAAGGTGCCTGCAGCAATACCAAATGCTAAATAAATTGACGCAGCTGTGTACACATAAAAAATCGACGAAAGTGTCAATCCAGTTAATACAGAATACCCAATAAATGATGCAATTGCTGTTGATAAGCTCATGCGCATTACAAATCCACTCAACGCTATTACGAGTGCGAATTGCGCAATAATAAGGCCAAAAAATAAAATTGGGTTGCCAAAAATTGTTTTAAACATCGAAGGTGATTGGAAAAGCGCGTATGCAGTACCAGCAGTTATTGCAAGACCTGCAGCCATCCAACCATAGACTTTGTACATGAAATCGGCGATTGAGCCGCTCATTGAATAACTTCTTTGATTGATCATATTTATCCTCCTGGGCTGTTTCAATTGTAC
>CAZUJC010000033.1:0-10391 GCA_964620245.1 uncultured Pseudomonadota bacterium
CCACGGTTTGGACAATTTATAATGCGTGTAAATGCAACGCGATCAAACGGATTAATGAGCAAACGTACATAGGCAAGCAGATCTTTAATTTCTTTTCGTTCATAAAATTGAATGCCGCCAATAATCACATAGGGAATCGAATGGCGAATGAGTGCTTCTTCAAGAGTGCGTGATTGATAATGTGCGCGATACAAAAGTGCAATCGAGTTGAGTTGTTGCTGAGCATGGCGTTGTTTAATGCCGTGTGCAATTAATTCACCTTCTTGATAACTTGAAACACAGGTGACAATGCGCACGCGATCTGCACCTTCTTTGGTCGACCAGAGTTGTTTTGGTGTGCGCTGAAGGTTGTATTTAATAATATGGTTTGCCACCTGTAAAATTGGTTCTGATGAACGATAATTTTGTGCAATGGTGACCATTTTGGTGTTGGGAAAATCGTTTTTGAATTCAAGAATGTTGGCAACGGTTGCACCGCGCCATGAATAAATTGATTGATCTTCATCGCCAACGGCGCAGAGTGAATCGATCGCAAAATCGCCGCTTTGGGTAAGTGCCATTTGTTTTAACAGTTCATGCTGCACGCGGTTGGTATCTTGATATTCATCAATGAGCAAATGGCGCACTGCCTGCTGGTGATATTCTTTAAATGAACTATCTGTTTTAAATAGATGGAGTACTTGCAAAAGTAGATCATCAAAATCAAAACATTTGCTTAATTTTTTTTCGTGTTCATACATCATGAGTAGTTGTTTTACAAATGGATCGATAAAAACATCGTGATCAGTTTGATAATCGTTGCACTTGAGTAAACTAATTTGATGCAGAAGATTTTTTGGAGAATATCGTTTTTGGCTGCCTGTTTTTTTGAGCAATGTAGTAATCAATTGGAGTTGGTCATCAGCATCTAAAATGGTAAATGTTTCATAGCCAAGGCGCGAACTGTGCACTTTCAATAAATAGAGGCAATACGAATGAAAAGTGCCAATAAATAATGTGCGCGTAGTGTATGAAGAGTGTGCTGCAATCCGCTCTTTCATTTCACCTGCTGCTTTATTGGTAAACGTAAGTGCAACAATTTGATGCGGTGTAATGGTGGGGTTGGTCAATAAACGTACAATGCGTGAAGTAATCACGCGTGTTTTACCCGAACCAGCACCAGCAATGACCAGCAATGGTCCCGATTCGTGCAGAACCGCTTGTTGTTGCGGTTCATTTAAATGGTGTAAAAATGTATCGTGAGAGGGTGATTCTGTTTTCATATCAAGTTAGTATAACGATCTGTTTAATTTTGTGGAGTGAAAAAATAAAAAGCGGCCACATTGAGTGTGACCGCTTTTAAAAAATTAAGAACGCGTAACGTTATTTTTTGTCTTCAATGGCTGGTTGTGCCGTCTTCGAGCCGAAGAAGAAGTTTGTTATCCCAGAAAGTGAAAGATAGGAAGTATTGTTGTTGTTTTGGTTGGGGTAGAGTCGTTTTTCCATTCTTGTAATGTCCATAGTTAATGAAGCGATTAATTTTTCTTTCTGAGCAATTTCGGGCGATGCTGTTTTTCTTTTCTCATTCAGCGCTGAAAGAAGACTAACTTTATTTTTTGCATCTTTTTCGTTTGCATATAATTTTTCAAGAGCTGTAATTTCATTCTTTAATGTAGCAACAGCCTGACTCGTTTCTTCTTTGGTTAACAGAAGGGCTTGATGATCTTTAACCTCAAGAGAATAGAAGAGTTCACTGATTTGTTCGATGTGATCATGTTTGTTTTGTAGCACGTTATGATCAGTGGAAAGTTTATCTTTTTTTTCTTGAAGCAGAGCAATTTCTTTATCTAATGCGGTGACTGCATCAAAAATTGTTTGCATTTGCGAACTAATTCCTGCGCATGTTACATTATTTGCTAGGCGAATGAGGTCTTTTGCTTTAAAGTTCTTTTCATAATTAAACTCTTCAGAATTTTCATCATCACTTGCATATCCATTGAGTCCATACAATTCGGATACTAAAGCAGTTTTTTCCTGCGCGGGTAGAAGGTCGATCACTTTATTGATTTCGCGAATGAGCGCATTATAACTTTTGCGCTCCTGGGTGCCGCGTTCAAATTCTTTCTTAAGATCTTGTGCAGAATAAAGTGCCTTAAAGATTATTTCTTTGTCTTGAGGTGAAAGGCTTATTTTCTTTTCAGTGCTATGCAATTCAGTTTTTTGCTTTACTAACTGAGCAGCGAATTGAAGCATATAATGAACTGGAATTTTAGAAGATGAAGATGCAGACTCAGCACCCAATGAACTTTGGTCACCATAGATAGCGCCAGAAGAGTTATTATTATAATTATATTCACTCGTTTCTGTCTTAGAGGTAATTGGGTTATAAGTAACAAAATTGGCTGGAACTGACTGAGTATTTTCTAAGTTTTTATTTTCTTGTTGTGCAGCGCTTGTTTCTGCGAGTGTATTGTAAGTAATGAATTCATCATCTAGTGATAAATCGTTAGAATGTTTAATTTGCGGTGCGGTATTAATTTGCTCAGGTTGTTTATCTATTTTTGGTGAAACGTCTTCTTGCTTGGCTTGAGATAAGGAAGTTATTTCAATTGTAGCGCTGGGTTGCGGTGTGATTACCGAAACATCAACAATCGGCAAATGTATATTTATTTCTTTTTTAGCAACTTCAGGACTTGATGTTTGAGATCCTGTTTTTTTTGAGGTTGTCATTTCAACTTCTTTTTTTTCTTTTTGAACAACTCTATTCATTGCAAAAAGATAGTATGGATTGAGCATGTAGAAAAACAGCAATGCGGCAGAAATGCATTTCATAAAGACTCCTTTTTGACTGCGTTCATAATTACTTCTTATGCCCGTTGCACGGGTTACTTATTTTATAGCCAATCTTGCAGCCGAAGTACATTATTTTGTGAAAAAATCTGAAAAATTGTTTTTTAATAGGTTGTGGGATGTGCAGAAAGATAATTGGTTGTCCATTGCTCAAGGTAAGCGGTCAATGGATCGAGGCCATGAGGTTGTGTTGCGCTGACCAAAACATGCGGTTGAAATGGTTCAAGTTCAGTGTGCAACTGAGCAGTTGGTGTGATTTTATCAACTTTATTGAACACATAGAGCATTTGCCCGTGAACATCTAAATCTTGCAAAATTTGATGCACTACTGCCATGTGTAATTTCCAATCAGGATCAGCTATATCCACTACATGCAACAATAAATGTGCGTGTTTCAGTTCAGCAAGTGTTGATTTAAAAGCATCAATTAAATGATGAGGCAAGAGTTGAATAAAGCCAACTGTGTCAGAAATAAGGCCAGCCTTTTTTTTGTTTAAAAACAGCTCGCGCGTTGTGGTATCAAGCGTAGCAAAGAGTTTATCTTCTGCGAGCACATTACTTTTGGTAAGTGCATTTAAAATGGTTGATTTGCCAGTATTGGTGTACCCAATTAAACAAATAAGTGGCAATTTACTTTTTAAACGTGATTTACGTTGTGTTTCGCGCGTTTTTTCAAGTTGTGCTAATTCTCGCTTGAGACGAAGCATCAAGTTTTCAATGTGGCGACGTTCTTTTTCTTTTGCTGTTTCACCAAAACCACTACGCAGGCCCATAATGCCACCTTGTTGTGACAAATGAACTCCTTTGCCTGAAAGGCGCGATTTTAGGTGCTCAAGCATGGCAATGGCAACTTGTGCTTTGCCTTCAGCTGAATGTGCAGCTTTTTCAAAAATTTCTAAAATTAAATGAGTTCGGTCAAAAACGCGTGCATGTAAATAGTCGTTTAAATTGCGCTCTTGTTGCGGGCTCAATGGTTCTGAAATAATAACTTCGGTGATGTTTTTTTCTTCGCAGATTTTTTTGATGGTTTCAAGTTGACCGGTAGTAATGAACGTTGCCGGTTCGATCGTGCGTAATCTGAAAAAATAGGTGGCGTCATGCGTAACACCATTTGATTTAACTAAATTTATAAATTCTTCATAGTATGAATCAATATTAGGTGTTTTGTTGTAGGGTGCTTGGATGCCAACGAGCAAAATGCGTGAGCGATGTTCCTCGGGGCGATAAAACGTGCGTGTCATGCTTCTTTTTCTTATGCAAAGATTTTGACATATATTAATATAAGAGCAGTCTATCAGGTTTTTTAAGGAAGTTCAAAATCAATAGGAATGATTGTATGAAAATGAAAAAACTATTTCACTGCAGTGCACGCGGTGAAAAATGCTCTGTGGCATGGTAAAGAAGTGAAAAATGAACTAGTAGAAATGGCAGCGCAAAAAGTGAAAGACGAACAGTATTCGCTTAAAAAATAAATAGGGGACTGTTGTTATTTATGGAACAATTGGTATTATTCTCGTGGGTAAGTGATTAGATCTTGTTTTTGGGCTAAATAGTCTGACTTAGTTAAATCGATGTGGCGAGGAGTAATTATGAAAATAAAAAGCTTAATGTGTAGTTTGCTACTGACAATGTTTTCAGCGGAGGCAGGATTGCTTGATTTAGTTAAAATACCGGTTGCTTCTAGCTTTGTGGTTGGTGGTGCGTTGCTGGGTAAGCAAGCATTAACTGAGTGGAATAACATAAATAGCACATCAAGGAAAATTAAAGATACTATGGCTGGTGGGTCAAGCAGCTTTGATAAAACTAAAGAAGCAGCCAATCAATTAATGAAGGAAAAAAAAATTGATCAAACTACGGCAAATAAGGCAGGTGATGAAATTGCTCAAGAGGGAGAACGATTATTTAAGCGCTATGCGCCTTTTGCTGGGTATGCTTTTGGAAGTATTACCTGTCTTATCATTGGTGCCAAAGTGATTAAATCAATTTTTTAAATAGGTGGGCATAGCTGTCGGGAAAATTAGACGCTATTTTTTAGACTTTACTCAAAAAATAGAATCGGTAGACTAAATACATATAAACTAACCAAATGGTGCATCAATGTTTGATTTTTTAACCGAAAAATTTTCTTCCGTCTTTTCTCGATTGACCGGGCAACGTTATTTGACCGAAAAAAATTGTGCTGAAACATTGCAAAAAGTGCAAGAAGCACTCATTGAAGCAGATGTACCATTTGCGACAGTTCATGCCTTTATTGAGCAACTTAAACAGGAAGTAGTGGGTAAAAAAGTATTAACCACTCTCAATCCTGGTGAGCAGTTTATAAAGCTGGTGCATGAGAAATTGGTTTCATTTTTGGGTGCAGTACCGGGAAATGACCAGTTTTTATTTGGTAAAAAATCGATGGTGTTGATGATGGGGTTGCAAGGATCAGGAAAAACTACCACCATTGGTAAATTAGCGCACTATGCGCTGCAAACAGCACAGCAACGTAAGCAGCCGGCGCCAAAAATTATGTGCGCATCGGTCGATTTTTACCGGCCCGCGGCGATTGATCAGCTTGAAATAGTTGCACAAAAAGCAGGGGTTTCATTTTACCGTGCGCAGAGCACCGATGTTCTCCAAGCAGCGCGCGAAATTGCACATCATTTTAAAAACCAGAACTATTCGCTTTTGTTTCTTGATACTGCTGGCCGCCTGCATATTGATAATCAGCTCTTGACCGAACTTCAAGAAATCAACCACATTACTGATCCTGCAACAAAATTGCTGGTGCTTGATGCAATGACCGGCCAAGAATCATTAAAAGTTGCTCAAGCATTTGATCAAACAGTTCGGTTCACTGGTGGTATTTTGACCAAAATTGACAGTGAAACGCGCGGTGGTGCTGCATTTGGTTTTTGTTATGAACTGAAAAAACCGCTTTTATTTGTTGGATCGGGTGAAAAGCTTGATGAATTGGAAGCATTCTATCCTGATCGTATGGCGACCCGCATGCTGGGAATGGGAGATGTGCAATCGCTCCTTGAAAAGGCGCAGCATAAAATTAAGCAGGTGGATCAGGAGAGTTTAGAAAAATCACTCAAGAATGGTGTTTTTACCTTAAATGACTTTGCAAAACAGATTGATATGATGAACTCATTAGGTTCGTTTTCTCAGGTCCTCAAGTATATTCCAGGTGTTTCTGGAGCTGGGGTCAAGCAAGAAACGATCAGCCAGGGTGAGGTACAAATAAAACAGTTCCGCGCAGTTATTAACTCAATGACGGCAAAGGAGCGACTGAATCATCGTTTGCTTGATGGTTCGCGCAAGCAACGGGTTGCCAAAGGAGCCGGTGTACCGGTCTCGGTGATAAATATTCTCATAGACCGCTTTGAACAAATGCAACAATTTGTTAAACTAGTAAAAAAATCGGGAAAATTCTCCCCATTTAATCTTCGATAATTTTTCAATGAAAGGATTGCCTGCAATGGCAGTTAAAATCAGAATGGCTCGTTTGGGCAAAAAAAATGCACCGTATTTCCGTATTGTAGCAGTTGATTCACGCAAAAAACGTGATGGTGCCTGCCTTGAAGATCTTGGAACCTATAACCCAACAACCGGTGAATTGATTCAATTTCACATTGAACGCATTGAACACTGGATGTCAAAAGGTGCAATTCCTTCTGAAACGGTAAAACGTATTTATAAATCACAGAAAAAAAGCAGCGCAACAGTAGGTGCATAAAATGTTAAAGCCGCTCGTTGAGCATGTGGTGCGCGAACTGGTCGACAGGCCTGATGCAGTTAAAGTGGAAGTTTTTCACGAAGACCGCAAAGTGCTTGTTGAACTGACCGTTTCTCCCGAAGACTTCAAGCGTGTTATTGGCAAAGAAGGGCGCGTAATCAAAGCGATCAGATCGCTTGTGTACGTGCTTTCTCCTGCTGATAAAGAAATTGTGGTCGATGTTGTACAATAAATGAACATCTCAATCTTGACCGTTTTCCCTGAACTGTATGACCCATTTTTGAAAACAAGCTTAATTGGGCGTGCGATTGATCAGGGCAGTGTGTCATTTGATCTCACCAGTTTTTTCCCGTATTGTGCACCAAAACAGCGCATTGATGCGCCCGCTTTTGGCCATGGTGCAGGTATGGTTATGCGTCCTGAAATTGTTGGCGCGGCCATTGAAGATAAAGAAAAAGCGCACGGAAAAGCGTTCAAAATCTTTTTTTCACCGCAGGGCAAAAAACTAACACAACCTGTTTTAAAAGAAATAGCCCAGAAAGTTGCGGCCACCAATAACCACCTCATGCTCGTTTCGAGCAGATATGAAGGCATGGATGACCGCATCGAGCAGATTTATGCTGATTTGACCATTTCCATTGGCGATTTTGTGCTTATGGGTGGCGATCTTCCAGCAATGGTTTTGCTTGAAGGGGTATTGCGGCTGGTGCCTGGAGTGGTGGGTAAACCTGAATCGGTTGAACATGAATCGTTCAGCGGTCCTTTTGTTGATTTTCCAACCTATACCACACCTGTTGTTTGGAATGGTCTTGAAGTTCCCCCTGTTTTGCGTTCTGGCAATCATGGGCTCATGAGCAAATGGCGTGAAGAACAGGCGATTGAAAAAACGGTCAAACACCATTTTGAATGGGTCAGGTCGTACGCACTATCAGCGCAGCAAAAAAAACAGGCAGCCGAGCATATCCCAGCACATTATTGTGTGCTCATGCACACCGATGTGATGCTCCCAAATGGTGCAGTTGGCACTACTTCGGTTACTTCAATGGATATTCATGATATTGCTCGTTCGGCTCGAACTTATGGGCTTAAGAACTATTTCATAGTAACCGAGCTTGAAGACCAAACGCGTGTGGTTCAAACACTTCTTGATTTTTGGCAAACAGGTCATGGAATCGAATACAATAAAAATCGGCATGAAGCAGTACAGCGAGTGCTGTTGAAAAAATCGTTCGATGAAGTAATTGCAGCTATTAAAGAGCGTGAGGGAATCGAACCTATTGTGCTTGCTACTTCAGCAAATGCCGGAGATGCACCCTCAATTACCTATTTTGATCAAGAACTGGTTTGGAGCCATAAAAGGCCGGTCCTTTTGGTATTTGGCACCGGTAAAGGATTGAGTCCAGAATTGATGAAACGAGCCGATTATGTACTCGAACCGGTTGAAGGATTTACCGATTTTAATCATTTATCGGTCAGAACTGCAGCGGGCGTAATATTTGACCGCTGGTTAGGTCTCCAGCACAAAGCCTCTTAAAAAGGAAGTTGGCAGAGACTTTTTTTTGGTTTATAATAAAAAACTACGTAAAAATAACTGAACTTGGCTAAGGAATGGCTCATGAAAGCAACAAAATACACCCGCGAAACAATTCGTGATCTTGGCGTAACCGATCGTAATTTTCCAAAATTTGATGTTGGTGACACGATCGCGATCTCTCAACGCATTAAAGAGGGCGATAAAGAACGTTTACAGATTTTTGAAGGCGACATTATTGCTATGCACGTAAATGGCGCAGCAACAACTTTTACAATTCGTAAAATTAGTGCAAATTCAGTTCCTGTCGAAAAAATTATCCCGTATTATTCTCCCTTGTTAGAATCAATTAAATTTGTGCGCAAAGGTAAAGCTCGCCGCGCAAAATTGTACTACATGAGAAAACGTGTTGGTAAAGCTGCTCGTGTTGAAGAAGAAATTGTTTCAAAAGCGAATGAGAACAAATCACGAACAAAGAGTGTTCGTTAATTGGTTGTTCCTTCTTGTATCGCAATTGAGTTTCATAAGAGTATTGTACACTTGTTTGGGACTTGCGGTTTTTTTCTTGCCATCATGCACTAAGCAACAATCTTTAAAGAAAAAAGAACAACTGCAATTGCATGAAGCTCGATTGTTCGATGTGCCATTCTATATAGGTGCATCTAATACAATCTCAAAAAACTATCAAGACGGAACTGAGCAGATTCAGTACTCAGTTCATTCAACGCGTGAACAACTGTACCAATTCTTTTCTGATGAGATGGAACGGTTTGGGTGGCAAAAGGAAATAGAATTTGATAGTGCTGATCAAGTACTCATTTTCAAAAAACCTACTTCGTATGCATTCATAAAATTGCAGGAGCTGCGCTTGCAGGCTGTGCAGGTTACTATTTTATTGAAACGCAACACGGTTTCATCAACAAAAAGAATCGATAGTTGTGATGAATAATTACTTCATTCCATCAACGTCGATGCGATGTCTGACTTCATTACGTTTTAATTGACGTTTTTCTTGGCTTGCCTCGCTCAGCTCTTTTTGCAAATCTTTCAGGTCTAATTTAAGATTTCGTATTTCATCTTTTAATCGTCGGTTTTCTTTTTGAAGATCTGCAATGTCATCATCTTTGCGGGCTAATGCTCGTTCAAGGCTGTTAACTCGAGATGCAGACGCACCATTGTCGGTGTAGACTACTTCGCGCACCGTTGTTCTTTCGCGAGGCGCCGTTGAGCGTCCAATGACGTAACCGATACCGCCACCAATCAAACCAGAGGTGGCACCGCTGCCAGCTTCAACGGAACAGGCGGTTATCATTAATAGTGAAAGAATAGAGTATATCTGTTTTTTCATGGTTTCTATCCCTTTTTTATAGCCAATAAAATGTTTTCTCTCTTCTTATTTTACAAAATTTCTAATAGAAAACTCAATGGTGTATTGCTTAAATTATAGACGAAAAAAATGGCGGCTTAGTTTTCTGGGTAAGCCGCCACATAGAACATTAGAGTTAATTTGTTACTATTGTTTTTTTTCTTGGGTTTCGAGATTTCTGATCAAACCGTTCTGAAATAAATTCACAATTGATTCGCCAATGATTTGTGAGCTTTCTTTTGAATATCCACCAGAAGTGGTCATTACCAGTGGAATGTTATGTTCTTGTGCAAAAGCGAAAACCATTGCATCGCGTTGAATAATGCCAGCTTTGGTGAGATTCATGCGACCGAGTGCGTCACCTTCATACGGATCAGTACCGGCATTGTACATAATTAAATCTGGTTGCCCTTTAAATTTTTTACTTCCTGGCAGTTTATCGAGAGCTGTTTGAAGGCTGGTTAAATATTTACTTCGACATTGATCACATTTATCGCGTTTAATGAAATGGTTTGCAGCATTTGTTCTACATTTGTCACTGCAATAAATGTGGTATGATGTTAAAGAATTATCAATTGCGTTTTCATCAGCTTTAACTGGACCGGGATAGTTTGTTTCATTGTAGCAATCGATAATATAGATGTTGCCATCGTTAAGATAATATGAAGCAAATCCATTCCCACGATGTGCATCAAGATCAATATAAAGAACTTTTAAAGTTGGATTGTGCTCGCGTAACTTGAGTATCGCAAGTGGCATATCTGAATATACACAAAATCCTTCGCCATGCGTTCGTTTGGTATGATGATAACCACCACCAAGATTTATCGCGGCAGTTTTATTTTTCAGTGCAAACTCAGCTGCTTCAACTGTGCCTTGTGTTGCCAATCGCATTGGACTTAGTATCCATCTTTGCAATAAATAGTTTGGTAGATAGCTAA
>CAZUJC010000034.1:0-10274 GCA_964620245.1 uncultured Pseudomonadota bacterium
ATCGGTCAAGATTTCATATGTACTCTTTCTGCCCACCTTACATGATCAAAAAGAGCTTTGGATTTTACTAGCTGCACTAAACTTGGCCGCTGAGGCCAATTACTCTGTCTTTTAATTATACTATAGAGCCAAAAATCTGTCGATAGATTGGCAATATACCTGAAAGTATACCTGAACTGCGAAGTTTTGCTTATTTAATCAGTTTTTTGAAGCCATTTTTAAACGATCAATTACCAAATTTTATTGAATTTTCAACTTGTACGCAACTAGAATACTGTTAATATTTTAATTTATATAAAAAAAGGAAAAAAATATGCGTATTTTCTTTTCATATGCATCAACTCTTCTTAATCTTCTTTTGATCACACACGTGGGCACACTTTCAGCTGGAACACAAATGGCGCAAGCCGAATATGACTTGAGAAACACGATGAATAATCTTTGGACCGAGCATGGTCTATGGACACGTGACTATATTATTGCAGCAATTAACGAAAGCCCCAGCCAAAAAGTTTCCGCTGATCGCCTCATGCAAAACCAAGACGATATCGGAAAAGCTATCGCAACCTATTATGGACAATCTGCAGGAACACGATTAACTGAGTTATTAAAAGAGCACATTTCAATTGCAGCAAAAATAATTGAAGCTGCCAAACAAAATAACAAATCGGATCTTGATAATCTTAACGTACAGTGGAAATCGAACGCGCGAGACATTGCTCAGTTTTTAAATAATGCAAACCCAAATAATTGGAAATTAGCTGATCTACAAAACATGTTGTACATGCATTTAGATCTCACAACTCAAGAAGTAGTCAATCGTCTCAAAAAAGATTGGCAGGCAGATGTGACTAATTTTGATAAAGTCATCAGTCAATTACGTGGTATGGGTGAAACTTTTGCAAATGGCATTGTTTCACAATTTCCAAACAAATTTGGAAAACCAATGGCACCTAAAACGCGCATGAAGAAAATGGCTCATTAGATTATTTTACAACACAATCGGTTTTTCATAAAGCGGCGACCATGCTGGATAACAACATTGTTCTCGAGCATCGGTCAAATAAATCCGTTCGCTTGTGATTAAGTGATGAACCGCGATGCGATTTGATGCACCATTGCTGTAGGCAAATGCTACATAATTACCGCACGGTGACCAACACGATTCTTCTTTATCTCCCGCATCGAACGTAATTTGTGCATGTTGTTTTGTTTTTAAATCGTACACAAAAAGTTGCATCACTCCTGTGCACGCACGGGAATAAACAATTTTTTGGTGAGCGGCACAATAACTTGGACTCGCACAATAACCATCAATGGTAATTTTTTCGATCTGTTTTGTGTCAGCATGGTAGTAACAAATGTACGGTTGCTTGCTGCCTGCATCGGAGCAAAATACTAAATCGTTATTCGTGCACCAATTGGGTGAAACATTGTGCCCATCATTGTGCGTAATCTGGTGCAATACCGGCCGTTGCTGCAATTCATCAAATTCATATACATAAATTTGGCTTTTGCCTTTGATAGTTCCATCGCAGGCACAATAAGCAACTTTTTTTCCATCGGGAGAAAACGATGCACCCATAGTAAATCCATCAAGATTGGCGATAAGTTTACGTTTTTTTTCAAACGACATTCCCATTAATCGCACATTGCAATTGGTAATCTCTGAATATAAAATCATTGGTTGATTTGAATCACAATTCCAACGAGGTGCAAATACATTGCCCTGTTGCACGAGCGGAAACGATTGTTCAACAACACCTGTATCAATATAAGGCGCCGTAATATAAATCGATTTTTGTATTTTTTTATTTTTTCTCACTTCTTTGCAATAAGCAATGCGTGTTGAAAAAAAACCAGGTTGTCCGGTCAATAGTGGCCAGACTTGATCTGCCAAATGCTCAGCAACTATATTTTTTGGGTATTCTTTAACAACAAATCGCTTTCCTTTAATCATGGTGGCAGCATGGGTATCATAAATTCGCCATTCGATAAGCGCCGCGCGTTCATTATGAGACAAAAAGAGTGATAATGCATACCCATCATCAAATAATTTTTTCATCTCTTTTTTGGTCGGTTGCTTTTCAAACGAGACAATCTTAATTGCAAATCCACTCAAAGTAGCTTTTGATCGTTCAAGCATTTGTTTTAATAATGCAGACGTTTCCATTAATTGCACAGTCGGTTCAATTACTCCAATGAGTAATTTCATTTTTTCAACCGATTGCGTTTGTATTGAAACATTTAATCTATTTTCTGTTTCAAGATTATTTTGAGCTGCACATGCAGTGAATGCAAAAAAAATAAACAATACTATACGATTCATTTGATTTACCTATTGATTAAACACAATAATAAGTTCTTTGCGAGCTAAACGCTCAGGAAATGTTGCTTGCAAAAGTGCCATACGAGCCGTCAGATCATATGAAATCAGATTTGACGATTCTTGAATTTCCACCGAATTTTCTTCGACTTTTCCACGTTCATCAAGCTCAATTTTTAAAATACACGAACGCTGCGGCACAATCCCTGCAGGCGGCCGCCACACGCGCTCGATCTCTTGTTTTACATCAGCATATAAACACAAAGCATCGTACTCTTCTTGACCAATACGAATAGTTTCACTTTCTGGAACTGGCTGGACCGTTTGCGCTACAACTGGTGGTATAATTTTTTGTTCTGGTAGTTTCGGTTCTATGATTTTTGGCGCTTCTTTGTTTGTTTTTTCATTGGCAACAATTTTTTTTATTTCTTTTTTTTGTTGTTTTGGTTTTGGGGCGGTTCTAGCATTTTTTGTTTTTACTGTTTTTAAGTTTCGCGCAGCGACCAGTTGTGTTCCCTTTTTTTCTTCAACTTTGACTGGTGCAATTTTTTTGCTCGTTTGTGAAAGCTGGTTTTGCGGCACCTTTAATTGCGCGATTTTATCAAGCGATCCTGAAATGCGGCGCGCAGAGGAAACAAATTCAATCGGCAACTCGGACAATCGATGAGGAGTCATGGTAATCTGCAATTGTTTTTGTTGATGAGTGCGATACACCATTAATAACAGTACAAATAAATGAGCAGCACACGAAATGCTCAACATTTTTAAAAAAAAAGAGATGCGTTCAGGCACGCGTAGGTGCAAGCGCCACTTTAACATCTTCAATTCCCCCAACAACCTTGATGCGATCGATCACTCCCATGAGAATGCCACACGATTTTGTTTCATCAATGCGCACCCACACACTATTTTTTTTATTGAGCGATCGATTTACTAATGTTTTAACTTCGTTTCCTAATTTTTCAAGCACAACCGGTTTGTTATTTAAAAAAATTGAACCCTGTGGATCGATGGTTACCACTATTTCTTGTGATTGGGTTCCACCTTCTTTTGATTGCCCCTGAGGCAAATTAACTTTGATCGAATTTTGTATAATTGGCGTTGTTACCATAAAAATAATCAACAACGTAAGTGCTGTATCAATCAATGGTGTTAAACTTAAATCGGGAATTGTGTGCGTTCGACGACGCGCACGTCTCAATTTTAACATTGTATCCCCACTTATTTTACAAATAATGTGTTGATTAACCACGAAAATTTATCTGCCAAACGAAGCAATAAATATTCAAGCGAACGCACGCGCGTATTAAGATAATGAAACATCATGAGTGCTGGAATCGCAACCATTAATCCTGCAAGTGTGGTAATTAACGCTTCTGCAATACCGGGAGCAATGGTGGGAATATCAGCTTGCTGTTTTTCGGCAATGCGAACAAATGAGTGAATGAGCCCCCACACGGTACCAAAAAGACCAAGAAGTGGTGACACAGCAGCAGTAGCTGCAAAAAATGGTAAAAATGATTCTTCAGCCGAAACTGCTTCATCAATTGTTTGTTCAAGACTATTTTCAAGCAACTCCAGTTCACGATCAGAAAGAATCGAATAGTTTTGACGTGTTTCCAAGAGTGATTTGAGCACTGATAAATTTTTTGTCATCAGTGCACCGGGTAACGTGTGTGCATGCGCACTAGCAACATTACGAATTTCATCGATGGTGTGCACAGCTTTCAATACATTAAGCACCCGCATCATTTGCCGGCGCTTGAGTGCACCAAGCACAAGTTTATATAAAAACAGTGCCCACGAAAAAATCGATAACAACAACAAAATCAATAAAACAATTTTGGTCATCATGTCAGATTGTGCAATTAATAGCACAACAGGATTAGTTTGCATTTGAATCATCGGATTCCTTTTTGCTCAGAAAGTGAAGTACACAACGATTTTCATGCCGTTGTGTTGCGCGAAATTCTTCGAAGCCAATCCTACTACGCTCAAGTTTTGTGGCGCGAAGTAGAATAAATCGTCGCAAAAAAGTATACCACAGCAGAGTAATTAAACGCAGTAAAATTTTAATTGCGCTCCCATTTTTCAAATGGGGCCCTTATAGTCTATTCGATACTTTCAGCACCAATGTACATTTTTACTGTTTCTTCGCTATCGTTTTTTATTTCTTCTTCAACTGCCTCTGGACTGTTTTCTAATGATATCGAGTACACCTGAGGTAATGATTTTCTCGTTGCATTAACCAACCACAGATTATTACAATGCGGATTTATTTTTATGAGCTCTACACACAGTTTTTTATAATGCTCAGTACTGTAGGTTTGCCTGCTTTTTTGATCGTCAATGTCAACGGCAGTTAAAATATCTGGTTGCTTCACATGTTTTTTTACGTATTCCAGGTAATATTGGTAATGGGAATGTGCAAACAATCTAATCTGTGCACGAGGAAATGTTTTTTGTGTAAATGTAAGGAATTGCTTAAACCGTGCGTCTTTGAGCAAACATTGTTGAGTAAGATATTCAGGCCTGTTCAGCGGGGCATCTTCTTGATTTAATTCTTTTTTTAAATGTTCAGTTATTTTTTGCAAACAACTTGTTGCATTAACACCATCTTGCACACTAATTTCATAACCATTATTTTCAATTTTTCGAAAAAGTGCGTAGGGCACATTCTCAAAATCAATCGAATGAATCTCAATTTGAGCATCAGGTATTTGGGCACAAATAGTCACCACCGATTCAAGATCATGAAATAGTTCACCTGCACCAAAACTAACAACATGCACACTTTTTTGTTTCTGCAGTTTTGAAAGAATAGTAGCACATACTTTTTTGTTAAAATAGTCACGGTACTTCGAATCAAAAGTTCTACTCAGAAAACAAGGTCCAAATGGCTTTTGCGTACATTCATTTAATAAAAATATGGGTGAATGTTTTTCGCCTGTTAACTGAAGACGTTTCATTTCCTCATGAAATGTTTCGATCGATTTTTTTTGAATGCCAGTTTCATTAATAGAATAGAAAAATTCAACGTATCCTTTATTTGCTTTTTTAAGTGCATCGGCTGGATCAATCAACAATGAATCAACTACTCTCAATTGACGCGGATATTTCCACAAATAGGCTGCCGTACACAAAGCAGTTGCTGCATAGACAGGATCTTGCTTGATTAGTGACAACGCTCCAACAGCTCCTGCTCCCATCCACGTAATTATATTAACCGCGTTATTATGCCGATCTACAAACGATGGCACATACGGTTTTGTGATTACCAATTCTGGCGACCATTTGCAGGTCTCTTGTTCCATCGCATAGGCACTAGAAGATGTAATCATTAAATTCATCAAGAGTACTAATTTATACACAACTTTCATTCAACTCACCCCTTTCTTATTTTCCCGCTCATACATTAGTTTAGAATGGGTACCGGTGTAAGATAAAGCTCGATTTTTTCTTGTTCGTTTTCTAGTGGTACCAGGTGAGCGTTTGGTCCCTTTTGTAATGAAACGCTCATACACGGATCGTTTTCAGCTCGGCCAAGAAACAAGTTAACGGTGCTCGGATTCTTTTTGAGTAGTTCAGCGCACAACAATAAATAGTCTCTCATGCTTCCACGCGCTTTACTTTGAGTATCGTCAATGTCAATTGCAGTGATGATATCGGGTGCTATTTTATTTTGTTGGCAATATGCCACATATTTAAAACGTGAAAAATGTGGAATTATTCTTATGCGTGCTTTCGGAAACGTTTTTTGTAAAAAACCCAGCATTTGCTCAAATCTCATTTCTTGCATGAATATCTCCTGAAAAAAAGGCTGGCTGAGCAATACTGAATCGTTTTTGAAATCAGGATGTTTTTTTATTAATTCTACGAGAGTGGTCTCCATAAAAAATTGTGGTTCTATAGGATCTTGCAATATAACTTCTGGCTTTTTGTTCTTAGTGAACAAGGTCTTTGCTTCACAGAAAGACACATAATTCTTATCGATACAATGAACATCAAGTTCCGCTTGTGGATTTTGAGCCAATACGTTCGTTAAAATCACCAATTCAGGAAACAGTTTTCCACACCCAAACGCTGTAAATGCTACCTTCTTATTTTTTTTAAATTTCTCAACAATAGTTTGAACAACTTTTTGTTCAAACTTCGAACGATGTGTCGGTCGAACTTCCCTACTCATTGCGCAGAGCCCATCTTCCTCTTGAGTACATTCACTGAGCGAAAAAATCGGTGATTGTTGTTCATATTTTGTGCGCAATTCTTTAATTACCTTGCAAACTTCCCCAGCCGATTTTTGCCGCAAATTCTGTTGCTCGATTTTTTCAGTAAACAGTTTGTTTATTTTTTGTGTAGTGTCAAACGCTGTTTTTGTATCAAGTATCAAGGAATCAACTAAGAACTGTCGCTCGCTGGGTTGATAGGCTTTAGTTATAGTAAACTCATCAGGTTTTTTAGTTTCCATAGCAGAGACATTCATGATGAACACCGCACACACAACAAAAATTAGCTTCTTCATAGTTATCCTTTTGATTTTTTGATCATTTCTTTCACACGATTTTTTAGTTCTTCTTTATCACGTATTCCCTCATTGATTTGCACAGTATACGCAAATCGTACCGCTTTTCCCAGTTCTGGACCAGGTTCAATTATATCAAGCAGATCTCTTCCATGTACAATTGGTTGTTCAACTTCATGGAGTACCTGCGCATCAACAGCTTTTTTAAAAAATTGTTCAATATCCGGCATTTTAACAGTAAGCGGCGATCCTTTTTGCGGATTGCGGCCCCGTTTATCGGCAGTTGCAAGTAACCCAAGCATTTCTAACGTAACTTCGGGCGCTAATTTGCGCGCTAACTTTTTGTATGCTGCTGCACCTGCACCCGATTTTACAAATTCAAGTGGTTCCATATGATACAGAACAAGTTTGCACACCGCATCTACAAGTTCTTTATTGTGCGTAATTCGTTTGAGCACTTTGTGTGCTTCTTTTTCACCTTCTTGTGCATGCCCATAATTTTTGATTTGACCATCCACAATCTGCGTTGCGTTGGTTTTACCCAAATCGTGACACAATGCACCATATATGAGCGCTAGTTTTTCATATTCATTGCGATAATCAAGTGCGGCTGCTGCATCGATTGTTTGCAATGTATGTTCATAGACATCACCTTCTGGATGCCATTTTGGTTCTTGTGCAACACCTTTGGTTGCATATAATTCAGGTACAATATCATTCAGGCGGCCAATGGTATCAAGCCACATAAAACCAAGAGATGGTTTTGGAGAACGCAAAAACAATTTTGCAAATTCTTGTTCAATTCGTTCGCGAGAAACTTTGGAAATATCCATTTGCGAACATATTTTATTGAGTTCTTCATTTGATTTTAAATTAAATCGTGCAACAAATTGCATTACGCGAAAAAAACTTAACGGATCTTCTACAAAAAAAAGTGGATTGTGTGCACGCGCAATTTTGCCGTGAAGATCTTTTTGTCCCTGAAAAGGATCAATTAATTGAAATATATTTAAATCGATGCCCATCGCATTAATAGTTAAATCGCGTCGTTCAAACGCTTTTTGGAAAGAAAGATGTGGGTCCAATTTTACCTCAGGTTTTCTCCCGGGACTGTCGCTACGTGGCACTGACCAATCAACATCAAGTCCATGCACACGCAAGACACCAAATACTTTTCCCACTAAACTCACCGGTCCAAACGTTTTCAAACGCGTTTCAAGTTCATCAAGTGAACAATTGTACACTTCAATATCAAGATCTTTGAGCGGCAAATCCAAAAACAAATCGCGCACGGCACCACCGACAAGCACCGCTTGGCACCCGTTGCCTGAAAGTTCTCGCGCAATTGGCAAAACAAGTGGATATGAATGCGCAAGAATATCGGTAAGCCGTTTTTGAATATTTTCATCAACTTTTGTATACTGCATGACGCTATCCTAGATAATTTTCTGCATCAAAAAAAGGTGATCTTTCATGAATCAGCTTTTCAGTGTATGCCTTCTTGGCTGTTTATTGCAACTATCAGCACCAGTGTACGGTGATTTTTCTTTTAAATCATTCAATAACTGGATTTTTGGCTACTCACAAGAAACGGTATATCACGAATACGATTTCAAACCGGGGGGTACACTCGAAATTGAAAACAGTACCCAAGGTTCAATCACCATCAAAACATGGGCGCGCCACAAAATCGTCATCAATGCAATTATTAAATCAAAAGAAAAAAAAATTAATGACCCGTTGCTCATTATGGTCAATGATTCAACTGCATCAATAAAATTAAAAGAAGAACAAGCACCGTCCATTACGGTTGATTATGAACTCATGATCCCTGAACAAACAAATCTGGTGATTCGCACGAGCGGTGCCGTAAAAATAAAAGCGGTTGATGGAACTATTAATGTGCAAGCTGGCGGACACATTGATATTCGTTCTGCAGCCAACTCAATTCGAGCACAAACAGAACACAGCTGTTCAATCAGCATGCACACGGTGCCACTTTCAAGCCGTTTATATATTGAATCGCATGGTGCGGTTGATCTGATTATGCCAACAACCACGCACGCACACCTTTATGCAAAAACAGAAAATGGCACCATTAGCTCAGAACATTATTTTACTTTCCGACCATTCAGCACAAAATTAAACCAAAATGCGTGGAACCTCATGCGCAAAGAAATTAATGGACACATCGGCAACGGTGGTGCGCACATTGAAATACATTCCAAAAAAGGTGCAATTAAGATTTTGAAGAACAATTAAAAGAGCTTTTCTTGTTATCGACAAAAAGGTTGCTAGAAGTACAATAACATGTTACTTAAAATGTAATAATATGCAAAAATAAAGCAACTCATCACTGTTGCACATAAACTTAAAGGTGTTAATTCATATGCAGCTTTTTTCTTACTTTTTGACTCTGTTATTTTTTGTTAGTTCTGCACACGCGCAGGTTACTGTTTCCAACATTCTTTCTGATGATGATAGTTCAATCATCACCTTTCAATTTGCTTTACAGCCTGAACAACTACTCTATAAAGAGTCATTGAGCATTTCTGCTGATCATCCAGGAATCACCGTGTCGCAACTGCAACCTTTGCAAGAATCGATCAAAGAGTACGATTCGGTGACCAAAGAACTTGTGCACGGTTATGTTCAATCGCCACAATTTAGTGTGCAGATAAAAAAAGAAGCGAGCAATTCAATGCCCGCTGCATCACTGCACCTGATGTATCATATTAACACCGAACGTGTTCCTACTTATTTTGTGTATCAATTGCAAAAAAATACTGAGCAAGCACACTCTGATGATGCAGTAACAACACAAGCAGTGCAAACTCAAGAAACGGCGTCGATAAAACAAACAACATCAGCGCCATCAAACAGTTGGTCATGGTCTGAAACACTTTCACAATTAATTGAATCGACCAAATCGCTTCCCCTTCGTTTATTATTAGTATTTTTACTTGGTGTGCTCTTGAGTTTTACACCATGTATTTACCCAATGATTCCGATCACGGTAGGTATTTTACATTCGCAAAAAACCGCTTCATTTTGGGGCAATTTCACGCGCGCAAGTGCCTACACTTTAGGACTTGCAACCACCTTTGCGCTCATGGGAATGGTGGCAAGTTATACTGGCCCAATTTATGGCAAACTTTTGGTGCATCCGGTTTCTGTGCTCATTATTGTTTCGTTTTTGGGCTACTTAGCACTTTCAATGCTTGGTTTGTATGAATTGCACATTCCGCGCATTTTACAACCAAAAACTCAAACTGCTGGTGGTGGTTCGTTGTTATCCGCATTTTTATTTGGTACGGCGAGTGGCACCATCGCATCTCCCTGCGTTTCTCCCGGTCTTATTTTACTTTTAAGCATTGTTGCAACACTGGGGAGCGCTCTTCTTGGCTTTACCCTCCTTTTTGTGTT
>CAZUJC010000035.1:0-1245 GCA_964620245.1 uncultured Pseudomonadota bacterium
GTAAGCTGTTTATCCCTATTGTTCATTTTTTCTAAAGCATCTTCAAACAATTTCATCTGTTGCTCAGTAATCGACCATTCATTGCGTACTTCTTGAAGAGCTTTTTCTTCTCTTTGTTGGGAAATGTAGTGCATGCAGTCGCACACGGTTAGGTTATGCGCAGCTAAGCGATTGCTCAGTTTTTTCCAGCTATTGAGAGTTGTACGCTCGGGATCTATTTTTTTTATTTCGTTACAAATAGAAAAATTTTGGTGTCCTTGTCCTGAACAGAGAGAAGTAATTAATGTGCTCAGGAGCAATATATAACGTGAAAATAGTACAAATTTCATTGTAATTTCCTTAGTTTTAAGCGAATTTGATAAAAAATGAATAGATAGAGAAATTGATCCCCATTTGCAATTTTCCATTCTTTTAAATAATAACAAATTACAAAAAAATGTCAAATTTGCTATCTGAAATTTTTAGAAAAAATGAAGCTGTACGGAAGTATGCATCAGCTTTTTTATGAAAAAATATTGTTGAAAATGATATTTCCCATTATGGTAGTACCAATAATTCGTTTGAGCTATTTTTCCAGGAGAACTAAATGAAGAAATTAGTTATTTTCTTATTCGTTGTTTTACCGCTTTATGCAATGGAAGAAGGAGAACTGGTTGAGATTCCCAAAAAATTTGCTCCGGTTTATAAGGTGGCGGGAGATATTTATAGGCAATTGAGTCAAAAACAAAAAAACAAATTTCTTGAACAGGGCGATTGCATTACGATGCTCGGTAAAATTGTCGGTGCAATTGGTGAAAACAATCATGAAGAAACGATGAAATATTATAAACGATTTACTGCTCGAACATTTCTTGATTATCAATGGCTCAATGGAAATCAGGAAGAAACTTTTACTCAATTAGTTGCAGAGCTTGATTCAATGGTAATGGAAATTCAACCGCAATCAATACAGAATCTGCTTCCATCGGAACAACAAGCAATAGGACAGCAAGAAGCGCAAGAATGGTTAAAAAAAATAGTTCAAAACAATACCTGTGAGGGCTTGGAATGGTGCTCAATTTTTGGCAAATCAGATCCAACAAAAAAATATCCCGATCCCCAAGCCCTCTGGTGTGAACGACTCAAAATTATTGGCACCTACAGCCAACTAAAAATAATGAATGATAAGAACTGATTTGTTTAGTTTTTGATGTTCTTTTTGTTTTGCCCAAGTCGAGTTTGTTTTTTGTGCCACTCAATTTCTTC
>CAZUJC010000035.1:1345-6945 GCA_964620245.1 uncultured Pseudomonadota bacterium
CTTGGTTCTTACGGTGGTTTGCTTAACCGATGTTTCAGTCAAATGTGGTGCTAATTCTTTGATTAATTCAAGATCTCTTGTTTGAATCGCATTCAACCAAAACAATGTGTTCCTATCTCGCATTTCAGCTGCCAAGGATTTAAGTGTTTGTGAAGCATCCTTTTTTGCACGAGCGCGTTTATTGAACATTGAATGAAAAAATTTGTGATGAATTTTACTCCCATCTGCTCGGATTTCTTTGATTAAAAAGGTGCCAATTAATAATAAGAACAAACATCGAATATTAAATTTCATAGTTACTCCTACAAGTTTGATTTCAACTATAACCCAGTTATATAGGCAGTGACGAGAATAATCTATTACGATTGAAAATAGGTGGGTAGTAATTTGGGGGAGGGGACATGAAAAAAGTAATAACCATAATTTTGTTTTGTGGTTCATTGTTTGCTATGGAAGATCGGGAAAAGAGCGTTAATGCCATTAGCCAGCGCTTAAAAAAATTGTATGAAACTGCAATCGATGAATACCGTGCATTAAGTCCTGATGTTAAAAAAGTAAATCTTGAATGTGCCGATGTTAGTACCATGCTTGGTAAATTACAGTATGAACTCAAAAATCAAAATGCTTATCAATCGCTAGAATGGTTTTGGCGAATTAAGGTGCGAACGCAAATAGACTCAGCATGGTTAAATAAAAAACAAACCAGAGTGCTTGCTGATTTGTATATTGATCTTGAACAAAAAGTGACGAAAATTCAGCCAGAAGCAATTGAAAAGAACGATCTCTCAAAACTTTTTAAAATAGAAGAATATGAGGCAATGGGCTGGCTCTTAAAAGTAGTAAGTAATAAAAAATGTAGCGGGCTTGAATGGCGAGCGTTATTGGCCGATTCAACGGTAGAAAATCAATATTTATTAACCACTATGCTTTATCAAGAACGCTTAAAAAAAATAATACTCTTATATCAAAGTGGAAAGTACGGTGATGATTTTGCGCAAGAATTAAAAAAATTTGATATTAAGTGATTTAAAATCTTTTTTTGAAAATAGTGAAAGTGATGATGAATATGCAAGAGGTGCCGTTTGAAGAATTTGAAAAAGCAGTTATGCAAAAAATTATGGAAGAAGAAACCGAGATTAATAAGATACTCAGAGAACAATATAAAAAAGCTCTAGTAACGGATCGTTATTTTTCCGGGGCAGGATTTTTTACAGATTTTAAAATTGCTGACGATGTGCCGAGGATTATGCAAGAAGTTGATTATGCATATGGTGATATTGGAGCAATAATTAATGACGTACATGCATACGGATTTATTTTATTTATAAAAGATGGAGCATTTTTCATGCTTGAAGGATACACTTGGGGACTTACTTGGCCTGAAAAAATAAATAATTATACCCTGGTTAAAGAAATTATTCGTAAATCATAATGTGAAAATTTTGCTTAAAAAGGATGAGTATGCAAAAAGAGATATTGCCATTAGCCAAAGTATATCAACTCCTCGAGCCAGGACCAGTGGTGATGGTGACAACGTCACGAAACGGTAAACCGAACAGTATGACCATGACCTGGCACATGATGCTCGATTTTGAACCACCTCTTTTAGCTTTTGTAATGAGCAATCGAAACTATTCGTTCAAAAGTCTGAACGATTCTAAAGAGTGTGTGATCAACATTCCAGCAGTAGAACTTGCGCACACAGCAATTGGTGTTGGCAATTGTTCGGGTGCACGCATTGATAAATTTAAAAAGTTTCATTTAACGCAAGAAGCTGCGAGCATTGTTAAGGCGCCGCTGATTGCTGAATGTTTTGCCAATTTAGAATGTAAAGTGGTTGATACGCAGCTGACAGAAAAATATAATGTATTTATTTTGCAGGTGGTGAAAGCATGGATTACGCAAAATAAAAAACGTCCGCGCACCATTCACCATTGCGGCAAAGGTGTTTTTATTGTTGATGGTACATTAATTAAAATTCCTACAAAGATGAAAAAATAAAAAAGTCTGCAGGTTTAAATGCAGGCTTTTTGTAAAAGAGAAGTTATTTTACTTTTTTGGAAAGCAATAGGAATATAATTTCAGAAAGCCAACTGTTGCAAAAACACCAGCAGTGATACCGCCTACAAACCAAGTAGCTTTTTGTTTTTTAGGGGTTGGAAAATGGGTATGAACCCAATTTTCGATTGGAGCAAAATGGAATGTGTTTTTTTGATTTTCTACGGTAATACAGGCGTTTCTAAGTTTGCGAAAATCTTTCCATTTTTCAGTTTCTGTCCAGCTCATGATTATTATCCGCTGTGCTCCGTCAAATCTGCACCGGTGGTAATTATTAATGGTGCTCCAATTTTTTTCTAATTGAGCAAAAATATCTTGCTCAATTGTGTTAGGAACAGTTTCTGGTTTTTTCCCCTCCATGGCTGACACAGTGCCTGCAGTTAGGAGTAAAGCGCACATAATTGTATTTAATTTCATTTTTAAATCCTTTAATCAAAAAAAAGTTTGTTTCAGTATAGAATAATGCAAGACACTTGATTGCACAATTATACAGCTGAGAGAAATCTAAATGAAGATGAAAATATTTGTTTTATCAATTGCAGTAAGTATTTCGATAGCACCGCTCATTAATTCAATGGCCACCTCGAAAGAATTGAAGCTTGCAATAAAAGGGAAACATCCTACAAAGAAAAGTATTTACCAATTAATTCAACACAATAAAAATCATACATCGATGTTGTACGAAGTGTATCTCACCGAAATTGGAACGTCACCGTTAGTTACTGCTCTAGAAAAACATAAGTGGAATGTTGCTTCATTTTTTCTAAAAGAAGGGGTGAGCCCCAATTATATTTCAACTGAGGGCAGATTGCCTCTCAATGTTGTTTGTCATCATTTGCAAACGAACCTTGTGCACGAAATGTTAACAAGAAAAGCTGATCCTAATGGTGTCGATCTTGTTGGAAGAACGCCATTGCATACGCTTGTTGAGGTAGCAGCAACAGATGCAGAGTGTGTTAAACAGTTGGTGATTATGAAAAAGCTCATGAGCGCCGGCGCTGAGCCAAATAAGCAAGACAGTGAGGGTGACACGCCGCTGCATGCGCTTGTTCGTAAATATCATCATTACCATAATCACCCAAAGAGTACGGAAATCTTTAACTATCAAAAATTTGACACTAAAATGATGCACTTGCTTCTTTTTCACGGTGCGAAATTTGACATTTACAATAATAAGGGAGAAACGGCAGCATCTTTAGAAGCGGCTTCATTGAACCAGTTTTTTCAAAAAGACCATCTGCGCTTGATTAAATTTATGAGCAATCTTTTGCACCAGATTGGATTCAATAAAGATATTGCCAATTTAATTGCCCAGCAACGGTATGAATAATTAGACCCCTTTATGAAATCGTTCTTTGCCAATTGAACAAGTCTTGTAGTTGATTGGTTTTTCAAACAGATATTCATATTTTAAATAAGTGATCAGCATGTCATCTTCTTTATTTGCTGCATTGTTGATAATAGTTATTGTATCGAGTGATGATTGAGCAATGTTGGTGATGCGCGGAAATTGTTTGATTAAATAGGCAATCCGTTCATCGACGCTGATTGGTGAAATTGGAATTTTTGCAAGTTGGTAATCGGGTGGAATTATGAGCATAATATGTCCCGGATAACCAACCGTTGCTGCACGTTGCGTGATCAATGGCACAATTTCTTTGGCGAAATTGCGCAAAAAAAGTGTGCACTCGTGTATAAAATTATTGCCCAGGAGTTGCCTTAGCTCAATAAAATAGATTGGTAAGTATGCAATAATTAACGTATCAATTGCTTGCTCTTTGCAGATTAACAATGTGCGATCAAATGAATCGATCAAATAATCACGATCTAAAAAATTATCTATTTTCAAATTGTGTAACAGTTGTGCATTATTATTGTGTTTTTTAAGAAATTGCGATGGATTTGGGGTGCATCCAAGTAATGCGCATTGTTTTGTAGTTTTGGGGATTCGGAACGAATCCCCTTCATAAACATGCACGTACGTTGGGTTACTTTTTTTGTGTACGAGTGAGCTCGCAATAATAAGTGGTACCAACAACAAACAAAGAAAATACAATTTTGTTCTGTTATTCATTGATCGAGTCCTTTCTTGATTGTGCAAATGAGACAACATTTTGTGTGAATAGTGGCGATTGCTGGTAGGTATGTTGTTTGTTTTCAGCTTTAATAAGGTAAGAATTAAAAATGGTAGATGGTATGCCCCGTTTATTGGTGATTGGTAAATAAGCACCGCCAATTTGATTAGGTACTTTTTTTTGTAATTCGTTAATCATTGGTAGTAATTCGTCTTTGTTTTGATTGATGAGCATTATTTCGTGCTGTGCAGGAAGCATATTAATCAAATCTTTCTGCACAACGCTCAAATTGATTTCAAGTTTGTCTAGTTGTTGTCCATTGACTGCCTGTGTAAAATGTTCTATATGTGGAATTACGATAATTGGTTTGAATGAATCACTAGGTACGGCATTTTGATAACAAGTGCGATAGAACAACGCAGACTTGATGAGAAAAGTGTGTAATTGCTCTGCTGCATGTTCATTATTTTTCAGCTCGGGAGCATCTACAAAATAGCTCGGCATTAATAGGTGAGCAAGATAGGCAGGTTTATGGCTACTGTTTTTTTTAGCAAAGCAACTTTGTGTAGCATTAATTAACGTCGAAAAATTTTCTTCCAACGTTGAATCTTCGTAACCGGCTGAGAAAAATAGATCAATTTTCGCGTGATCATTAGTTTCAATAAAAGAATTAAACTTTGCCAAATCTATTTCTTTTTCGAGTGATTTAACTATCTCTTTGGTTGAACCTGCAACACCTTTGAGGCGTTTATCTTTTTTGTATTGATCAAGTAATGCGGTACAATCCTTTTGAAATGTTTTTGTGTAGTGCTTGAAAGCTGAATAGCGCGGTGTCGCGCCAAAAACACCAATAATTGAAGGTTCGTTGTCAATGAACGTTTTGATTGATTGTGCGTTATTATGATCAACAATTTCGACTGCACATTGCGGTTTTGTTTCCATGCTCAAACAAGAACAGTGTGCTGAGAGGGTTATCAATAGAATGACGAGTTGGACATGAGAGAAGTTCATGATTATTTCCTTAAGAATTTAAAAAAAAGAAAAGTAATGGAAAAAAAATTAGAAAAAAGGTAAAAATTGGCCTACCAAGGCCACCACCAACAAGAAATAATCATGAAAATAGTAAAACGAGAAAAAATTAAGAAACGGCGCAGAGTAATTGCGTTTTCAACGGTATTACAGCCAGGGACAGCCTTGAATGAGAGATGGTTTCATGTGAATCCTCAATAAGTAAACGAAAAGTCGAATTTAATCTAAAGCACTAGTGCTTTATTGTCAATAAAACAGCGAGCGCTTACAATCTCAACCCCTTTTTAATAATTTCTAATTGACATAGGTTTGCAAAGTAGTATAGTAAATGATTATATATTTACTCGTATCAAAAATGCTTAGGGGAATTGAGTGAAAAAATATTGTCTTATACTGGTGCTCGCTGCTGGTTTGAATGCGATGGAGCAGGAACCACCA
>CAZUJC010000035.1:7045-8881 GCA_964620245.1 uncultured Pseudomonadota bacterium
GAAAAAGAGAAATTGAGGGATGTACCAGATCCTGATTTTCCTACATTGCTTGCTCTATCTGCAAAAGCAGCTTCTGGCCCATATAAAAAAATATACGAAGAAGAAACAGATAAATTGTCGTTTATTGAAAATCATCTTGATTTACCCAAAAAAATAACGCTGAGCTTGTTAGGTAGAAATCTCATTAATTGCCCTTATCAAATGAATACATTTAAGCATCATTCCGATGAGATAAATGCGCTCTCTTTGCATCCGACCAAACCATTGATTGCTTCGGGTGGTGATGATGGAAAACTGGTTATTACCGATTTACAAACGGGCACAATTATTGATACCTACAGCTTAAAGAACGATAGGGTCCTTTCGGTTGCGTACAATCCTCAGGGAGACAAAATATTAATTACGACCGATCAGTTTACTGGTGTCTATGACACAATTAGGAAACGATGCCAGCAGCTCAACTGCCGATCACTTATTCGGTCTGCTCAATTCAATCTAGATGGATCACTTATAAGAGCGGGTACTGAAAATGGTTCTACTGGAGTATGGGACTCAACAACCGGGGTGGCCCAAGCCGCGAGTTATTTGCGAGCTCACTGTGATGATCATGTTGTTTTTCAAATTAAACTCCATCCAGCTGGGTCTGGATTCGCTACGGCATCTTCTGATTACACCGCGAAATTGTGGAAAAATAATGGTCAATTAATGCGTAAGCTGGACCATGAGGATCTTGTGCGAGTCATTGAACCTTCACCTGATGGTACCTTCTGGATGTCAGGAGCTGATAATGGCGAGGTGAAAGTGTGGGATGCTGCTGATGGCAGCCTGCTGAATAAAAAAAATTCGAAGGTCCATTCAGATTGGATTAGAGATATTGCTTTTAATGAGCATGGAGATATTGCAGTGGTTGCATCTGATGATAAAACTTTGAGCGTGTGGAACCGGGGAAAATTTATGCGCAAATTACAAGGGCATAAATCGGGAGTGCTGGCTGTTGATGTCAATAAGCTGGGTGATTTAACGGTGTCGGGTGCAAAAGACGGTAAGGTAGCGGTGTGGAATCCAAAATCGGGAGATATGCTTATTTTGTTTGCGGCACATAAAGGCAATGTTATGGATATTGCTTTTGCCAACAGTGACAAAGAAGTTGTTTCGGGCGGAGCTGATGGTGCTTTGCGGCAATGGAAGCTTATGGATGAAAGCTATGTAAATACTCTTACCCCAAAACAGGGATTATTGTTGCATCATCTTTTTGAGCAACAAAAACCGGTTAGGCTACCGGAAGGGTTGCACAAGGAATTTCAGGGGTTACCAAAAGATTTACAAAAATTAATTTTTGATGAAAAGAAAGCCATTCATTCAAATAATAACAATGATTCAGGTATGGCAAGTTGGTTTAAATCTAAAAAATAAAAATAGTATTTTTGTGGGAAACAACTTTATTTAATGAATTTTTTGAGTGTAGTAATAGTTGAAGGAGGTAATGGTGGAAGTGTTTCATCAAACGCAAGCGTTTTTTCTTCCCGCGTTCGTGTTGGCACGATAATGGGATATGGGCTCATAACTGAGCGATAATATGGTATTTCGTAGTACGAAATTTTTATTTTTATCTCCAATGCCTTAAGACATTCCTCGATACTATGATTGATAAAATAATCATTCAATTTTTTTGACGCATACGGTGTGTTAAAATAGGCAGTTGCTAATAATTGAGGATTTGTTTTTCCTTCAAATTTTTTTGTAAGTAATTCAATCAACTCATTGTTGAATTTTGCTGCCGCTTCAGTTTGAGCATAGAGTAAATCATGAATTATCGCATGGCAATTTTTGTTAATA
>CAZUJC010000036.1:0-8585 GCA_964620245.1 uncultured Pseudomonadota bacterium
AGCTTTTTTTGAAATAATTACTACTTTAGTTTGTTCGCGAGCATTTGTTGCGTCAACTAAAAATTCTTCACAAAGATTAATATAATTGAGCAAATTTTGTTGAGCGTCCGCGGTATCTTTTTTTAATGGTGGTATTTTGTTCAGTTGATGAAAAGTCTGCTGCAGTGACTCTGGAGTCTCACCTAATGATAATCCTTGTAAGGCCTGCTGAAGTGTGTTCGGATCCTGCATTCCCATCAGTGATAACGTGGTAATAAAAACTAAAAGAAGCGTTGATTTAAAAAAAGAAATTGAATCCATAAAAAATTCCCCTAAAAAACTATTTAAATATTAATGAGTCGTTCTACGAAACTGGAAGCTTGCCCCGCCATTTTTTGTGCATCGGATGCGATTTTTTGATTACCAACTATGCGGGCGTCCAAGGTAAGATTGTTGCAAGAATCTATATAGTCAATCAAATCATCATACGGTGCAGCATTTGATATATCCATCGATGGTTTGTGAAGTTTCAATGATACATATCGTGTTTCGAGCGAAGCAATACCATGTGATGTATCATTGTCCATTGCAGAAAGATTTATTGAAGCGGAAATCAGCACACAAAATAAGAATGGTTGAAAAAAGTAAGATCGATTCATAAATGCGTCCCTAAGTGCACAGTGTTGTCGATAACAATAAATTATTGCGTTTCAAATTTGACCAAATCAATTTTCTCGTTACTTAGTCCTGCATTAACTTATCAATAAAATTACTTGCTTGGCCGATTTTTTTTTTCAAATCACAAGCTATCTCAATTTCACCACAGTTGTCTGCTTCTTGAGAAAGAAATTGACATTCAGCAATATAAATTTCGATATCTTCTACCGGGCTCGGATTTGCTTTATTTAGCGAGGGTCCGTTTGCTTTTATTGCATCATAGTCTCGATGAATTTCGGCAATTTTTGTGGCAGTAGCATTATTATTCATTGCAGTAAGTTGCGCGGGCGCAAAAAATAATGAACACAATGACAATGATAGAAGAAAAAATACATTCATGAAAAGTGTCCCTTAAGTAGTTGGTTTTCTGATTTACTGTAAATTATGGCGTCTTAAGAAATTATTGATTTGTCCGATTGTTTTGTACATTTCGGTAGCAATTGATTGTTCATTGTTTACAATTGCCTCAGTGCGTAGAATTTGGCAATTGCGCATATAGTTTTTTAGATGCATGTGATTAAGTGGGATTAGATCTGGTTTCGAGTTTTTGAGTGTATTGTAACGCACCTGAAGAAGCGATGTGTGGGTGTTTTGGTCATTATTGTCCATTGCGCCGACATGCAGTGATGCAAATAATAGAGAAGACAGTGAAAATTTTTGAACAAAATAATACAAATTCATAAATAGTCCCCCGAAAAATTTCGATACTCAAAGTGGTATCTTTAATGAAAACAACAGAGTAAATGTGTTATTTATTAACACTATTTATTCTATGTATAATTTGCTTACTTGTCAATTTAGTCATCAAATAATTCGAGAAGTTGGTAGACCGATTGCATTCTAATAATGTTGGCAAATGGTTTGTCGATTTTTTGGTTTTGAGCGACAATGAGTGTTTTAATCCCGAATTTATGAGCTTCGTGTAAATGCATGTTAATTTGATTAATTGGTTTGATGTGTCCCGTTAAATTAATTTCCCCCAAAATAATCGATTTTTCAGGAACTGGTTTTTGAAAATAACTTGAAAGAAGCGCTAATGCGATTCCCAAATCGCTACCACTTTCTTTAATTTTAAAACCACCACTTACTTTGAAAAAAATATCGAACGTATTGAGTTTAATATGCAAATATTTTTCCAAAATAGCGGCCATGAGCACAACTTGTTTTGGATCAACACCAGAAACAACTCGCTGTGGCAGCCCAAATTTTGTTGGAACCATAAGTGCTTGCAGTTCAATGAGCAGCGGACGTGAACCTTCAAGATAACTAATCAGAGCTGAACCTGGGCTGTATGAAGCTTCTTCAAGCAAATATTTATTAATATTGGGTACTTCTTGCAATCCTGTTTCGTGCATTTCAAAAAAACCAAGTTCACCAATTGGACCAAATCGGTTTTTCACGCCGCGTAAAATTCTGGTTTGCCAACGATCTTCGCCTTGTAAATAAAATACGGCATCAACCATGTGTTCAAGCATTTTTGGGCCAGCAATCGTGCCTTCTTTGGTAATATGTCCTGTTAAAATTACAGCGCAATTATGTTCTTTTGCCAAACGCATCAGTCGAAATCCTGATTCGCGTAGTTGTCCGATGCTGCCAGGCAGCACTTGGCTTTCTGATGAATAACAATTTTGAATAGAGTCGATGATAATGATTTCTGGTTTGTGTTGTTCGCACAATGCGATGATTGATTCAAGCTGTGCTTGGTCTGAGCAAAGCAATGTATTCGTTAAGCATCCGAGTCGTTCTGCACGCAACCTGATTTGCTCCAGCGATTCTTCTGATGAAATATAAATAACCCGATGTTTACCGGCAAGATCGTGCGCAATTTGCAACAGGAGGGTAGATTTTCCAATTCCAGGATCACCGGTTAAAATTAAAAATGACCCCGGCATAATGCCACCACCCAAAACACGGTCCCATTCTCCAACACCACTTAATATGCGTTGATGTTGTTGCAGTGAAACCTCTTCGAGCGCAATGAGTTTTGTTGGTACTTTTGCAAATAATGCATCTTTAGTTGTCATTGATGGCGTAAGTTCTGCAACGCTTCCCCATTCGTTGCATGAAGGACAACAGCCAACCCATTTTGGTGGTCTATATCCGCAAAGAGAACAATTGAATTCTATTTTTTGTTTTGCCATTAATTTCCATTATATTTCGATTGAATGACAATTGCGGCATCGCGCTTGATACTGTTCTTGTGCACCAACAAGAATAAGTGGATCATCAAAACGTGCAGGTTTACCATTGACCAATCGTTGTGTGCATTGTGCTTCGCTTCCGCAATCCATGCAGATTGCTTTTAGTTTGGTGACATCGTCAGCAATTGCAAGTAATGATGGCATGCAACCGAACGGTTTATTTTTAAAATCTAAATCAAGCCCTGAAACAATAACACGTTTTCCAGTATCTATTAATTGACATACAACTGAGACGACATCGTTAGAGAAAAATTGTATCTCATCAATGGCAACAACAACAGTTTCTGGAGTTATGATATCAAATAATTGTTGTGGATTTTCAACCGCATGTGCTGGTGATAATCTGCCATCGTGTGAGCGCACATGTTGCAAAGTTGAACGATCATCAAAACGATGTTTAAAAACAGCCACGGTGAGTTTTGCAAGTTGTGCACGCTTAATTCGACGAATTAATTCTTCTGATTTTCCTGAAAACATGGGGCCGCAAATTACTTCGAGTGAACCTTTATGATGAGATGAAGCTCTGTTCATATGTTAATTTACCTTTGTTGTGCAAAATTCTTTTTATTAGAGTAAATTTTTTTTTCAGTTAAGATAAGTACCAATTTTGATTTTTTTTAGCAAAGGAAGGCCACGTGAGCATTGTAATTGGTAATAAACAGTTCGCCGCACAAGAATGGCAGATTCTCCAAGCACACTATTTTTCTCATGAAGTTGATCCGGAATTTATTTCAGTCGAACAATCTCTTGAGTTACAAGGGGAGATATCGTTAATTGGTGCAAAAAATGCAGTGTTGGTTATTATGGCATCACTGCTTTTGGCTGAGGGCAAATCGGTGTTGCACAATGTACCATTTTCTGCCGATGTTGTGCAGATGGTCGCACTTCTTGAAGAGCTTGGCGCACACGTTATGTTTTATCCTGAATTAAATATGCTCGAAGTTGATACAAGCACGCTTGGTTCATGTCAAGTTCCTCCCACAATAATGAAAAAAATGCGCGCTTCGGTGCTCGTGATGGGTCCATTGTTGGCACGGTTTGGTCGCGCAGACATTGCGCTCCCTGGTGGCTGTTTAATTGGTGCGCGTCCCATTGATTTTCACTTGAAAAATTTTGCAAAAATGGGAGTCTCGCTCGAAGTTGAAGGTGAATTTTTGCGTGCTGAGGCATCACAGCTCAAATCTGCGCAACTAATTTTGGAGTATCCAAGTATTGGTGCGACAGAAAATTTATTGATGGCAGCAACGCTGACGCAAGGAAGAACGCGCATTGTTAATGCAGCCTTAGAACCAGAGGTTATTGATCTTATTGCAATTTTGCGATCCATGGGTGCACACATTAATGTGCATGCTCCCGCAACAATTGAGATCGAAGGCGTGGAACGATTGTTGCCAGTGGAACACACAGTGATTATGGATCGTCTTGAAGCAGGTAGTTTATTGTTAGCAGCAGCAATTACTGGTGGATCAATTTGGTTACCACAGGCAGTTGCAACTGATATGGAAGTTTTTTTGTTAAAACTTGAAGAAATGGGTCATGCAATTGAAATTGGTGTGAATGGTCATGGAGTAAAGCTTACTGCCACAAAACAACCACAAGCTGTTTCATTTTCAACAGCACCGTATCCAGGATTTCCGACCGATTTGCAAGCACCAATGATGGCAGCACTCTGTTTAGCGCAGGGCAAAAGTGTGATTCATGAAACGGTGTTTGAAAATAGATTTTTACATGTACGCGAATTACAAAAAATGGGTGCACAAATTTCTATTGAAGGTGACCGAGCAAAAATAACTGGGGTTGAAGAATTATATGGAACATCGGTGATTGCAACCGATATACGATCCTCATGTGCACTCGTAATTGCAGGCTTGGCGGCAAAAGGTACAACAATAATTACTGGTGTTCACCATTGGCGACGCGGCTACCAAGCTCTTGAAAAAAAATTAATGCATCTTGGTGCAAAAATTGTTATGGCAAATTCGTAAAAAATATTAAAAAAAGCTGCCGGCAAGATCAGTAAGTTCGCGAGTAATTTTTGCTTGACGCAATTTATTGTAGTTGATGCGCATCTCATCAAGCATTGTAGATGCATTCCGTGTAGAACTGTCCATAGCGATAAATCGTGCGCTTTGTTCAGCAATCAATGAATTGAGCAAAGCTTCATGAAAAACTATCTCGATCTGTTTTTTTACTAACGTATCAAGAATATCTTTCGGATCGTGTTCCCAGCGGTATGGTTCAAGTTGCTCTGATTTAGTTTCATCTTGAACAGATTGCGTAAGATTATATATTGAAGGTCGCTGTGCGAAAAATGTTTTTGGATATTGATAATAAATGGTAATTGATCGATAACGGTTACCTTCTGCGAGAACATAATCGGTAATTTTTCGTGCGATTGCAGCAAGGGTATTGATAGTAAACGCTTTGAATTCCATGAGCAAACCACCTTGTCTTTTGCTTAGGAGATCGACCGCTTTTTTACCGACAACAATGGTGTCGAGATTGTTTGGATCGATGTGTTCAGTGTTTCTTGCAAAAAAAGCAATAAGTGCATTATTAAAATTGCCACACAGCCCTTTTTGTGATCCAATAACGATCGCGAGATCTCGCGTTGCTTGTGGATGTGGTTCAAGTGGATAATGCCAATCTTGCTGAGTTGTTTGGACGGTTTTGATCATACGCAAAAGTTCGCGCTGATACTGTTCAAGTAATCCGCGCTTTGAACGCAAACGGGCATGGCTTGACATCGAAATAAGGCGCATCGCGTGCGTAACTTTTTTGATTGTTTCGATCGCTTTCATGCGCTGGCGCATTTGAATTAATTCTGACATTTTCGCATGCTCCCTATGACGGAGATTGTATAACGAACCTTCTCTTTGATAGTATAAAACAAAAATCAATAAAACAAAGAAGTGAAACGATGATTCTCGTGATCGACGGTTATAATGTGCTCAAATATGGTGGACAAACAAGCAAGCGCAGCGAAGATGACCGCGAAAAATTTATTGCAATGCTCAATCGCTATGCAACAAACAAAAAATTGAATATAGCGTTGGTATTTGATAGCGGTCCTACCGTATGGCCTTTTCGTGAAAAACATGAACGTGTGTTGGTGATTTATGCGGGGCAAGGTCAAAGCGCTGATCAATTCATTATTGATTATGCAGATGAACATAAAGGAAAAGAGCTGGTGGTGGTTTCCTCAGATCGTGAGATAATAAAAGGGGTGAGCTCATTAGGGATTGAAACTATTTCCGCGGCCGATTTTTATCAATTACTACGGCAAGCGTTGATTCCCATGGTGCATGAAACCAAAAAGAGCCCAGTGCGTAAATTTGATCATGTGCCCGATCAACCTGAAATTGATGAACTTATGCTTTATGGCAGTTCATTGAAGATAAAAAAAGTGCACGAAAAAGAGGAAAAAAATCGTGAGCGCACAAAACAACAACAATCGAAAAAAGAAAAAAAACGGGAACAAAAGTTGAAAAAACTCTAATTAAGTGGCAGATATGCAGACAAATTCATTTATTATGACTCAAGATTCAACCAAACAGGTTGCTGCACAACTTTATCAATTGAAAGACCAATGTGCTGTTTACACCTTTTCGGGTCCACTTGGAGCTGGTAAAACAACACTTATTGCGCAACTTTGTGAGCTTTGGGGTGTTCAGGAACCAATTACGAGCCCAACATTTAACTATGTTAATGCGTATAAAGCTAAAAACGATCAAATTCTGTATCATTTTGATTTGTATCGCATCACGTCACTTGAACAATTTATTCAAGCAGGATTTGATGAATTTCTCTATCTGCCCAACTGTTGGGTATTTATTGAGTGGCCAGAAATTATTGTGCCTCTGCTTACGCATCGGGTGTGCCATATTACACTTGATTACGGATCAAATCAAAGTGAACGAATTATTTCATATTCTGTTATTTGAATTTATCTTGAATCGCTTTGTTGATTGCTTTTAAGGTAGTATTTTGCTGTTCATTTAATCGAATTTTTTTGCTTAATTCGGCTGCTTGTTCACGCAGTTGTTTTGTTGCGTTTGCGATCATTTGTTCAAGATCATTTTGTTGTGTTCGTAATTTTTCTTCAAGTTTCAAAATTGTGTTGCCAGCCTTTGATTTTGCCATTGCTTTTATGTTTTTTATCTGTTGATCGTTGATTCGCGATTGTATTTGTGATTTTACTGTATCCCAAGCTTCTTTAATTTCTTGTCTCGTTTTTTCAAGAGAACTACTCATTTGAGCAGTCATTTGCTCGCGCATTTTATTCAGTTGCATCATTAGATTATTGTAGTCTTGCATATCTTTTGTTTTATTTCGTTCGTTCATTTGCATTTTTGAAAGTTGCTCAAGAGTCAGATTTTTTAAATCTAATGGTTGTTGAGCACGAAGATTGGATGCAAGTACTGCAAAACTGAACATTAAAATTAATTTTTTCATATAATTCCTTTGTCTCTTTATTATTGTTGAGTAGAAGGATAATAATCGTAAATGATATTTTGTGTTCTTAAGTCATCTGTTACTGGAAGTGTTACCCGAACATCTTGATATGATGGATGAAACATATCCGATCCTACATAATCAAAAGCGAGGTTTATTGCATTAACTTTGATTGGAGGAGAGCCTGCGCCAGAAATATCGATGGTAATATTGAGAGTGATTTGATTAAAAATAAGACTATAGCCAGAAGTTGCGTTGAGCAAATTAGACTTCATAACTTTTGTGGGATTACTTTTAGCAAATTTGGCAAGAATGTTATTGGAATTTCCAAGGTCACTGATGTTTTGGAGTAAGCGGCCAAAATCAAATCGCAGTGTATAAGGGAGTGGTGCTATTTGAGGCCCGGTTCCGTTAAATACGATTGATGAACCAATTAAAAATTGCGACGTATCGACGCTCAGATTAAAATTAGCTGTTACGGTATAGTAATTATTAGGATCAATGGTTGATTGGATTACAAGGGGTTTATTGTTATCAAAAAGATTTGGGTTTAAGTTCGTACCTAAAGGTAAAAGGGCTGCAGTTAAATCGTTATTGGCTAATGTGTTGGCTCCTGCAAGAAGTGCAACACTGGGATACGCTGAAAGCGAGAAAGGAGGAATGTTGCTTCCAGTGCTGTTTTCCAAGGTTATGGTACTCATTCCAAATGATGGTACATGACTAATTGATACCGCTTGTACGTGCAAAGATAGTTGCAGCGCAACGAGACCTAATAATATACGCGATAGCTTCATAATACCCCTCTTATTTTGTATCACAAATGTCATTTAGTTATAAGTATGGCAGAATCAACGGACATATTTCAATATTTCATAGCTGTATTATTTTTGTGTATATAAAATGGGTGAGTAACGTTCTTTCTGCAAGGGGTGTCGAATAAAGTTGAAATTTCACCAAAAAAGCTCTACTCTATTTCAAATTGTGGCGAGATTCCCGAGTGGTCAAAGGGGACGGACTGTAAATCCGTTGGCTTATGTCTTCGTAGGTTCGAATCCTACTCTCGCCACCATTAAACTGTCGCGAGAAGTGCTTAAATGCGATAGTAGTTATCGATGCGATGCGCAGAGCTCCTAAAATGACAGTGAGATTGTAATAGTGCGGGAGTAGCTCAATTGGTAGAGCGACAGCCTTCCAAGCTGTAGGTTGCGGGTTCGAGCCCCGTTTCCCGCTCCA
>CAZUJC010000037.1:0-8507 GCA_964620245.1 uncultured Pseudomonadota bacterium
AAATTAGCAGATCTTTTTGGTTCAAAAGAGCAAGTAATTACGTTACGCAATCGTTTAGCAGATATTTACAGCACGATGAACAATGCTGCTTCACGGCTTGCAACTGCACGTAATACAGCAGCAATTTCGCGTGCATGGGAAGGAACAATTGCCCAGCAAGTAAACAGTGGTCTGCGAGCAGTAGAGGAATACAAGAATGCGTTGGAGCAATCTGACGTTGCTGATCGTCAACCAGTCATTGATGAAGCAAAAAGAATGATACCGTACCTTTTTAGTCTTGAGGTGCAAGTGGAAAGTAATCCAGAAATATCGCTTGAATTAAAAAATCAAATTAAAGTTTCTGTTGAATCAGTAATTAATTCGTTTTTTGATGTTGCAGAGCAGCGTGCGGTTTATCTGGAAGTAAATATTCCACAACCAATCCCAGCAAAACAATCACAGGAAATTGATGTGCGCGGTTTGTCGCGTAACGTTGCACAATCAAATCCAACAATGGTGAGAATGATTATCGAATCTCCACGTGATTTTGTTAGTTCACCTGAATATCGCAATTTCATTGGTAATTTGGAAACATTGGCAAGCGTTGATTTTAATACATTCCCATCCGCTGACAGTTCAGTGGCCTCACTTTTAATGAGTGTAAAATTAGTGAATGAAGCGGTTCAATCTACAATTGCACAACTTCAAAAACCAGGAGCGATTACGCCGCGTGAATTTACGCAAGTGCTTGATAATGCACGCATATTAGATTCGTATTATGATCAGATACAAAAAAAAGCAGCCGACTATTTTTCTACGAAATACGTTTTACAAGGTGAACCAGTAAAAACAAAACAATCAGTGTTGGCAACAGATTTTACTAAAAATATGGCAAGTGCGGTGAATGGCATATCGACACGAATTCAAGATTCGTATTACAAATCGCAACCGTTGCAATTTAAAAATTCTTTGATGCAATTTAAATCGGATTATGACACGTTCAATAAAATTGCTGACAAATGGAATATGCAAATAAAAAATTCGGCAGTTAATCAAGAAAGTTTACAGGCATTGAAATTCTTGAAAGATCAATACCGCCAAATGCGTATTTTATTGGACGATGCAGCACAACGCATGGATATTTCTACTCCAGAAATGGCGCAATTGTATCGCGATCTTTTAGTACGCAGCGCAACAATCGATCGTCAGTTAGCATTTGATCAAAGCTTACTTATTAATTTTAGGCCAAAAGCAACAACACAAATTTTCTTGCAAGCAGATCATCCAGTCGATGTGCAAGAATATCTTTCATCATTGCAGCAAAATGCAGATCGTCTAAGAACTCAGTTTCAAACTGGTATGCCGGTTGATTTCTTAGTCGCAGTAAAATCTGCACCACTTTTCACACCTGATCCGGCAGTGTTGAGCACGCTTAATTTAAGCGCAATCAAAGGGTTATTGGCACCACGTCAAACAGAAAACGTTGTACCGCCCATGGAAGGACCAGCGGGTTTGTAAAAAAAAGTAATCACGATTTTTTATTGAGCTATTTTTGCTTGACGTTTAAATGGCCAGATTGATCTTCCTGAATTGCCATACAGTTCGTCATGATAGAAAAGAGCTAAACCCAGGAGTACACAGCAAGCGGTGAACCAAAATGACCATGGTGTTGGTTCACTTAAAAAGATCCAACCATAAAATGCTGCAAAAAGTGGTGAAAGAAAACTTGCAAAAGAGAGTAATGTTGGACTGTATGTTTTAAGTAACGAAACATATAAGTTGTGACACAATAAATTGCTTACCACAACGACAATTGCCAAAATAGCTAAAAACGAGCCAACATTTTCCATGGGTGAAGCTGATTCGAAACACCATGAAGTAATGAGTGCTAACAATCCACCAAAAAACATGCTCATACTGTTAATGGTTGTTGCTTGGTAATTATACACTTTCACTAAACGGTGAATCATAATCCAACCGTAACTTAATGCTGCGACTGAACCGAGTATTGCTAATTCTGGTAATGAAAGCCAAGTACTGTGAGATTGCATAGCAGCTGTTGAAAATGTTGGTAATACGGTTGGTAGAAATCCAAGAAAACCGATGCATAAACCAAGAATTTTTTTGATCGTTATTTTTTCATCGCATAAGAAATAGGCAAATAAATAGGTCATGAATGGCGATAAATTATACAATAAACATGCGCGCGAGGCGGTCATTTCACTTTGCAGTGCCCAGAAACGCAAAATATAGGGTATATAGGTGGTGAAAATAATAATTTGTGAATAATACCAGAGATGTTTGCGATCAAAACGAAATTTTGCACCGTTCAAAAAAAATTCATACACGAGCAGTAAGCTTCCTGCGCAGAACATCCGCACACCCACCAAAAAAATTGGTTGTGAATAACCTACCAAAACTTTTCCTAACGAAAACGTTCCCGCAAAAAGTGCATACATTAATATTATGAGCAACATAGTTTTGATTCTTTAAGATTAATTTTTTGGTGTAAATGGATAAAGTATTCCAAAAGTGCCATCTTCAAATTCTTTGCACACAGTGAACATAATGTTGCGTACATCTGGATGTACCGCACCATCTTCATTCCATAAGATGAACTCATTTCCCGTTTTTTCTTTAATAAATTGGAAAATCGGTGCATCTGGAGCAAAATTAATATAACATTTGGTTTTTTTGCGACAATTTTTTACCAATGCATACAATCGTTTGAGCATTTCAGGCTGTTGAGCTTGCATTTGTGCAAGAAGATCGTGCACCATTTCAAAGCGCGAAATTGCAACTCGTTTTCCAGTTGGTAATTTGACCGCGACCGCATCAACTAATCCAGATACGGTTATTAATGAAATAAGCAACATTATTTTTTTCATGGTAGTTCTCTGTTAATTTAGTTTTTATTGTTCTTCAACTGTTTCAGGAAAAGGAAGATAACATGCTAAGAAAAGATCGCGAGTTTGTGCTGAAAATATGCCGTCAGCTGTGCAAAGACCGCGCTCAATTGACCCCTGAATCAATAATTCTAATTCATTAGGCAAAAAGAGTTCATCAGCAATCAGGATGAGTGATTCTTCTTGTTTGTAAAACGAATTAACACATTGTTTGTAGAGAGACAGAAGAGTTTTAAATTGATTGTTGTCCATAAGTTCCTTAACTGCGGCTACCATAACCTTAATTTGGTGAGAAGGCAATTGGGCAGCTAATTGGATACACCAGCGGTTCAGCCCGATCATAATAGCGAGGATTTGTTCCTGTTCGCTCGTTATTTGTTCTATTTCTTGGGGTTCAAGCGCGGCAAGAGTTAGGGGAACAATCTGACCGGCTGACAATATCAGCACTAAAAACAGCTTTTTCATGGCATTCTTTCGACTTTTTTTACAAAATTTGTTTCATTACCTTAATTATAGCAAAATCATGAAAAATAGCCAAAAAATGGCTATGTGGCAGGCACTCTTTGGATTGTGATGAAAGGCCTTTAGTCATTTTTTTCTATTTATGGTACAGTCCAGGTGTTATTACCTTTTTACAAGGAATTATTATGCAATTGAGCCTTGTTGTCATCACCATCATTCTTTCAATTATTTCAACCAGTGTTATGAGTTATATTACTCTCGCCACCCCAATTGGTCCGTGGATTGCATCAACGCTTGCACTTATAAGTTTTTTTTTGGTGCACCTGGTTGGGTTACGCGGTAAAAAATACAGCGATGGTGTTGCACTGGTGACAGCTGGTGGATCGGTTGGGGGTATTTTAGCAACTGCATTTGGATTTTCTTTTCCAACGCTTTTTTTTCTTAATCCGACTCTCTTTGCAGATTGGTTGAAGCAGCCATTTTTTTTTGGTGCTGTATTATGTGGTTTGGCATTGTCTGGTGGATTACTTGGACTATTGATTGCAGATCTTTTTGAAGAGCAAATGATTGTGAAAGATGAGCTGCCATTTCCGGTGGGACAATTAGTTTATAAATTAATTGCGGCTCAAAATCAAGCACGCAAAGCCATTGAACTTCTTGCAGGTGGTGCTACGAGTTTAATTTTTACTTTCTTGCATTCAGGTCTTTGGAAAATAAAAGCGATCTTGCCGTCAACGGTAACGATTCAGCAAGCGCGCGCAATTGGGCCTCTTGTGTTGCCTTTAATTCGATTGCGACTTGATATTTTACCCATGCTTTTTGCCATAGGTTTTATTTCAGGATCAATGGTGGCGATACCGCTTTTAGTTGGGGCGATTGCCAGATTTGGCATTATGGAACCAATTAATAGATTGTTTTTTGGACAATTAGGAGGTAACGATTTTTTGCTTGCATTTGGCAGCGGAATGATTGCAATTGGCGCGGTGCAAAGTTTTATCGAACTACCCAAAATGGTGCATCGATGGTTTAAAAAAGTACGCTCCAACGGTTCAAAAGAATCAATTTTGCCTGAAGAAATTTATCTATTGATAAAACAACGTGCGCACATGGTGCAAGCTTTTTTAACGATTGCGATCGTTATTTATTTTTTAACCTATTTTAAGTTTTCTGTTTTTGCGCAACTTTATTTGATTCTTCTTTCTTTCATCTGCGCCTATCAAATTGCGGTGATTGCAGGTGAATTTGGTATGGCGCAATTGGGTAGATTTGCAACTTGGGTTATGGTGCCCGCAATGTTTTTATTTGGTGTGAATCCAATTCACTTAACAATTATTTCGACATTTGTAGAAATTTGTGGTGGGGTAACGACCGATATTTTACAAAGCAGAAAGATGGGACATTTGGCATCTCTTAATAAGACTGAGTTGCGGCGTTATCAAATGCTTGGTCTTGCGATCAGTTCAATTACGATTGGCATCGTATTTTGGTTGCTCATTAGTCGATTTGGCTTGGGCAATGGTGGTCCTCTTTCAGCCGGTCGTGCTGGGGGACGCGCATTACTCATTAACGCAACGCATTTTAATATATATGTTCTTGCGGTGGGTGCTCTGTTTGGTTTAGTTTTAAAAAAATTAAAACTCAATCCTATGTTGGTTCTTGGTGGTGTGCTCATGCCACTTGATTATTCGATTGGGTTAATAATAGGCGGTTGTTTTTCTTTTCTAGTAAAGAACCGATCTCAATGGGAGCCATTTTGGTCGGGTGTTTTTGCTGCCAACTCAATTTCAGAACTTATCAAAACGTTGCTCTAATTCTTACCTTTTTTCCAAACTATTGAAGAAAATCATCTAAGTGTGAAAAAATAAGGTTAAAGTAGTTGGTAAGGGCGACAAGAAAAAAAGGGGTTGGAGACAATGAAAAAATGCTTAATCATTTTCAGTTTGTTATATGCGCAAGCAGTAGTGCACGGTAACGGTTTATTATTACCTTTGAATGATTTGCCTCATGAACGTGTGCGGCAATTATGCCAACCGATGAGCCAACAAGTTGCGGTCGTAACACCTAAAACAATTCGTGAAGTGAATAAAGCTAAAGTTCAGGCTCTCAAATTCAAGCAGTCGCAAAAGCAAGAAATTAATTATTCAAAATTAGCCAAAGCTAAAGAAATTCGAAAACAGGAATTTCAAACACGTGAAAACGAACGTCTTGCAAAAGCGCAGAAAGAACGTGAGCAAGTGGATCAATTGCGCGCCATCAACCAAGAAAAGCGTGATTTGTGGGTTGAGGCAAACAGAAAGGCAGATGAGATAAAACGTTTGGCAAAATTGGAGCTTCTGGCAGTTGCAAAAAATACAAAAGAAAAAAAGTTTATTGCTAGTAGCGCTAACCTGAACATGAAGAACAAAAATGCACTATTGAAAAAGAGTGAATCTCCATTAACTGCTAGCGTGGTGCCACTTCCTAAGATTGTACAAGAAAAATTAGCAATGAGTAAAAAAGAGGATTCAGCTCAAGCAAAAAAACAAACGTTGGCAAAAACTGTTCACCATTATTTAGTTTCGCAAAAAGATGATGAGTGGATAGTTCCTGCATCGCTACCGACCTTACGCATGGGAATACCGCTTGATCCGTTACCAAAAACCAAAAAAAAATAAACAGTTAAACAGCGGTTTGTAGCAAGTAGGCTTCGATAAAATCCATAAGGTCACCGTCAAGTACGTTATCAGGTTGGGGTGATTCCAAATCGGTGCGGTGATCTTTGACCATTTTATAGGGATGCAGAACATATGATCTAATTTGTGAGCCCCATTCGATTTTCTTTTTTTCAATTGAAGCAATTTTTGCTATTTCTTCTTCTTTTTTCTTTTGCGCCAATTTTGCTTTGAGCATTTTCATCGCCGTTTCTTTATTTTGTAACTGCGATCGTTCATTTTGGCATTGTGTGACCGTATTAGTTGGTAAATGAGTGATGCGAACGGCAGATTCTGTTTTGTTGACATGTTGTCCACCTGCGCCGCCTGCACGATAGGTGTCGATGCGTAAATCTTTAGGATCGATGGTAATTGCTACTTCAGGAACTTCAGGTGTAATGCTTACACCTGCAAAAGAAGTGTGACGACGCTTGTTTGCGTCATAGGGTGAGATGCGCACAAGGCGATGAATCCCCTGTTCTGTTTTAAGTAATCCGTTGACATGCTTGCCTTTAATAAAGAGCGTTGCAGATTTAATGCCCGCTGTTTCGCCCGGTTGATAATCAAGCACATCGGCCGAAAATCCTTCACGCTCACAGAACCTGACATACATGCGCAAGAGCATATTAGCCCAATCTTGTGATTCGGTGCCGCCAGCTCCTGCATTGATTGTTAAAAAACAGTTTGAAGCATCTTCTGGATTTTTGAGTAAAAGATCGATTTTAAACTTACCAACCGATTTGCCGAGAGCGTGAATATCGCGTGCAATCGTTTCCAGTTCTTTTTCATCTTGGGCAAACATTTCAATAAGTTCACTCAATTCTTTGCGTGATTTTGTAATGGTATGATACAAATCACGTTGAGTGCGTATTTTTTGTAGATTTTTTAAAATTTCTGCTTGGTCAGGATGCTGCCAAAAATCTGGTTGTTCAGTTTCGGTTTTAATACGATTAAACTCATTTTCCAAATTCGATTGCTGCCAGTAGGCAGTGATAGTTTGCAAATCTGGTTCGAGGGCTTTTAATTTCTCGCGTAATTCATCAATTAACATTCGTATCCTTTAGGTATATTTTTCAGTATATCATAATTTAAATAAGCTCGAAGTTGTTCTATAAGAGATGAGTCTCTTTCAAATAACTATTTTGCAGTTGTTGGAAACACCGTGCTGGTAGTGAAAGTATACAGTTGCCCACGCTATTGTTTTCATAATTAATCGTTAAGACAAAAAAAAATAATATGATACCTTAATATATAGAGGTAAATTTTAAATATGTTTAATAAGGTAAATGGAAGTTGATTGTTTTTCTATTATGAATATGCAAAAACTACCCACAAGCAAAGGCATTTTATTTATTGTTTCAGCCCCTTCAGGAGCTGGAAAGACAACGATTGTAAATGCGGTAATGGAAAAAACTACCATCACCTATTGCTTAAAGCGATTAGTTACTTATACAACAAAAAAGCCGCGCCCTACTGATAGGAATGGTATTGACTACCATTTTATAACAAAGCAACAGTTTAAAAGTTTGATTGAGGAAGAATTCTTTTTAGAGTGGAGTTGTGCATATGATTCCTATTATGGTACCCCTCGTTCTTTAATGAATGAGCTCCATAGCGGTATTTCGTACGTGGCAATTGTTGATCAATCGGGGGCTCAAGCGCTGAGTGCATTAATTGAAAATTCGGTGAAAATATGGATCTATACGAAGGATTTGGGCATTTTGAGGGAACGGCTAGAGAAGCGCAATACGGAATTGCCAGCCATTATTGCTAAAAGATTGGCGATTGCACAAACGGAAATTGACCAAGAAAACAAAAATCGCTTTTATGATCACCATATTCTTAATGATATTTTCGAAATTGCGATAAATGAACTTAAAGCGATAATTATTAGAACTCTCGAAAATGGCGACTGCAGGCGAAATTCGAATAATTTTGGTTTTGTGCAAAAAGATTTTTAAAAAGATTGTAAAAAAAGTGTTGACTTATGAGATATCTCCGGTATAATTTCTCTTGTATTTAAAAACGACAAGCAGTTAATAAGCAGCAAAAATTCATGATTTCTTTGAAATTCACGAGAAACCCAAAAATTTGCTTACAAGTTTTTGCGACTATCTTTTCATTCACAATTTTTGTGATGGAGAGTTTGATCCTGGCTCAGAATAAACGCTGGCGGCGTGCCTAACACATGCAAGTCGAGCGAGAAAGCTCCTTCGGGAGCAAGTAAAGCGGCAAACGGGTGAGTAACGCGTGGGAATCTACCTTTCAGTGAGGAATACCCTCGAGAAATCGAGGTTAATACTGCATACGTCTCTTCGGAGAGAAAGGCGGCCTCTTTGCTGTCGCTGAAAGATGAGCCTGCGTACTATTAGCTAGTTGGTAGGGTAATGGCCTACCAAGGCGATGATGGTTAGCCGGCCTGAGAGGGTGTACGGCCACACTGGAACTTAGACACGGTCCAGACTCCTAC
>CAZUJC010000038.1:0-7377 GCA_964620245.1 uncultured Pseudomonadota bacterium
AACTTTGTGCAATGGACAATGATGCATCACCTAGTATTGCTTCGCTCGAAACACGATATGCATCATTGAAACTTCACAAGCCATCGATGGATATATCAAATGCTGCACCCTATGATGATTTGATTGATTATATAGATTCTTGCAACAATCTTACCTTGGAAGCCCGCATAGTTGGTAATCAAAAAATCGCATCCGATACACAAAAAATGGCGGGGCAAGCTTCCAGTTTCGTAGAACGACTAATTAATATTTAAATAGTTTTTTAGGGGAATTTTTTATGAATTCGAATTCTTTTTTTAAATCAACGCTTCTTTTCGTTTTTATTACCACGTTATCACTCATGGGAATGCAGGATCCGAACACACTTCAACAGGCCTTGCAAGGATTATCATTGGAACCAAAGTCATTTCAGCAGACTTTTCATCAACTGAACAAAACACCATCTTTAAAAAAAGATACCGCGCAAGCAAAACAAAATTTGCTCGATTATATTGATCATTGCGAAGAATTTTTAGTTGACGCAACAAATGCTCGTCAACAAACTAAAGTCGTAATTATTTCAAAGAAAGCTCAGGAAGTTGAGCAGTATTTAAATCGTGGTGCGGTAACGGGAAAAAAATTATTTCCTGATGCTCATAATAATTAAACGTAAATAAACTGCACTGTGTTTTGAATACACATTTGCCTACAATTGATTTTTTTAAAAAAAAAGATCTAGCTTTGGCCAATGAGATAAATTTCGTATACTAGTACCCAGAAAAATATTTTTTTTGAGGGTACTATGGTCAAATCAATTTCTTGGTCACGAACGCCGCTGTTTTGGATTGTGTTAACACTCATTTCAATCAGCGGTTTATTTTTTTCTTACTACTATTTTCCCAAAGCGTTTGCAATTTTAAACATCGATATTGCAATGGATCGCCAAAAAGCGCTTACACAAGCGCATACTTTGGCAACGCACAATCAATGGGGTCCAGCAGATTATCAACAAGCGGCAGTTTTTGAAACGGACGATGAAACGAAAAATTTTATTGAACTTGAGGGCGGAGGCGTACCGGCACTCAACGAAATTATCCAAGAAAAATGGTACACGCCCTATTTTTGGAAAGTACGCCATTTTAAAGAGCACGAAGCACACGAAACCACAATTTATTTTACACCAGCAGGAAAACCGTACGGATTTACCGAAAAACTTGCCCAAGATGAACCTGGTGCTGCATTATCAACAGACCAGGCACGCCAGTTGGCCCAACGCACTGTTCAAGAACAATGGCACATCGATTTAGCCACCTACAAACTCGTTGAATCTTCTCAAGAAACCGTGCCAAGCAACCGCGTCGATCATTTACTTGCTTACGAAAGGTTAGATCGAACCATTGCTCAGGCACCATTCAAGCTTGAAGTGGGCGTAAGCGGAAACCATCTAACCAAACTCTCGTATTCAATTAAAGTTCCTGAAAGTTTTAAACGTCGTTATGAACATATGCGTTCAGCAAATAATACTATCGCTTTTGGAGCACTCTTTTTAATTGGCATTTTGTATTTAGGATTTGGTTGTTTTGCAGGGCTTGCATTTTTACTGCGGCGTCATGCACTCTGGTGGCGACCAGCATTTGTTACGGCATTATTTATTTCATTGCTTCAAATTCTGAATAAATTTAATCAGTTGCCACTTGAATGGATGGAATATGAAACGGCTCTGAGCAAAAGCTCATTTTTTATCCATCTCTTTACCAGCATGATTTCATCGCTTCTTTTATACACCGCATTGTTCACCCTTATTTTTGCAGTAGCAGAAGGACTTACTCGCTTAGCATTTGGCAATCATCTCCAATTTTGGACCCTATGGAATCAGAAAACTGCATCTTCAATTCAGGTTATTGGCAGAACGATTGGTGGTTATCTCATTATTGGTTTTGATCTTGCATTTGTTACTGCTATGTACGCTTTTGCATCACGCTATTTAGGATGGTGGACCCCTTCTGAAACATTGTTCAACCCAAATATTCTGGCAACCTATTTTCCCTGGTTCAGTTCACTTGCTCAATCACTACAAGCAGGATTTATGGAAGAATGTCTTTTTCGAGCAATTCCACTTGCCGGCGCTGCGCTCCTTGCGCGGCGATTCAAATATCCAAATGCATTTATGGTAGTTACATTTTTTGCTCAGGCAATTATTTTTGGTGCAGCACACGCTAATTACCCAGCACAACCTGCCTATGCACGAGTAATTGAATTGATTATTCCGTCTTTTATTTTTGGTGGAATTTACCTCATTTACGGATTACTGCCCGCCATTATTTCACACACCATCTTTGATGTTTTTTGGTTTGCACTGCCACTTTTTCTCTCAACTGCTTCAGGTGTTTTGATTGATAAAGCCCTTGTTATTGGATTTAGTCTTATTCCGATCTGGATGATTGTACGTGCATTTTTTGTTAGACGAAAAATTACTGATGCGCCAGCCGCTGCCTATAACAAATCATGGCAACCAGAGCATCGAGATCACGAACATCATGAAGAAGAAAAACAGATCGAATCGCGCTATACGTATACAAAAAGAACAGTACTAATCATGATCAGCGCAGGAGCAGCTGCTTTTTTTATTTGGCTTGCCACAACACCGTTTAAGCAAAATAATTTGGCACTCAAGATCACTAAACCTTCAGCCGTTGAATTGTTTAAAAATAAATTACAAAAAGAAGGCGGACAAATTCCTCAGCCGCCCTGGAAATCTCTTTCCACAATCGAAGCAATCGTTGATGAGCATGAACGTTTTATTTGGCAAAAAAGCGGCAAAGATACGTTCATGAAACTTCTGGGTACCTACATTACTCCAGCAGTATGGAAAATACGATTTGCTCAATTTGAAGGTGATTTGGTTGAGCGTGCTGAAGAATATGGCGCGCTGGTAAAAACTGACGGACAGATAGCGCGTGAAGTTCACCAACTTCCCGAATCTCGTGCCGGCAAACATCTTACCGAATCGCAAGCTCGTATCAAAGCCCATGGTTTGATAAAAGAACTTTTCAATCTTAACCCAACAGCGCTCGCTGAAATTTCTGCAATCAACCATAAACAGCCTGATCGACTCGATTGGGTTTTTACATTCAAAGATACAGCAATTGTACTTCCCGAAGGCGAAACACGCATTTCAATTACTTTACTCGGCGACCAACTGGGAGATTATGAACGCTTTGTATTTGTTCCTGAAGAATGGCAACGCGCTGACAAACAATATCAAACTGTTCTCACGATTTTTACCACTCTTTGCCAACTTGCGTTGCTCTTCTTTCTTTTATTATTTGGTATTTTACTTGCACAAAAATGGCATCGCCTTACTATTTCACTCAAATTATTTGCAACCTTTGCGCTCTTATTATTAGCAAAGGCTCTGATTCAAGCATTCAATATTTGGCCAATGCTTCAATCAGCCTTTCAAACAAGTGAACCCTATGGGCACCAAATGCTCAATTTAATTGGTATTCTTTTTTTCCAAATTCTGACTCAAGCTGTTGCACTTGCTGCCGGTGCGGCACTTGGCAGTACCATTGGAAAATCTTTTGATCGACCAACACCGCTACGTACTGCTTTATTATTAGCAATTCCATGCGGCATTATTTTTGCAGCGACCCGCTCATTTGCTTCTTTTATGGTACTGCAGCCAAAACCGCTGTTTGCTGATTATACCTACGCAGGTGCCATTTTCCCTTCAATTGGATTTGCATTAGGAATTTTCACTTCATATATTTCAACAACAGTGATTTGGCTCCTTATTTCGCGTGCTGTCGATTTTTTTACAAATTATTGGCATTCAAGAAAAATTTTAGGATGCATAGGCCTTATAGGAATCGTTCTCACCGTCACCGGTATGCAAATTGATAGCATCAGTTCATGGCTCGTAAGTGGATTATGTATCGGTATTGTTTTTGCACTACTTTATTATTTTATTATTCGGCATCAACATGCGCTGATTCCTCTTTTCACGGCAACGACAACATTTCTTTTTATTATTCAACAAATGATGTTTAATGCGTACTCAGGAGTTATTGGTGGTTCATTGTTGGCGTTCATTTTGATTGGTTTTCTTGCATATTGGTGGTATAAAAAATTAGAGTAACTTGAAAAAATCGTTGAATAGTATCTCCAAATGATTGAGTTACGATGGAGAAAGTATGTATTTTAGATATAAGTTCCGAATATGCTTGGGGGAAAAAATAATGAGAAATGTTGCTACCTATTTTTTATTTATAACCATCATCATGAATGTATCACTGCACTGTATGAATCAAGAAGATAACCATACAAATCATCAAAATACGAAAGTATATCTAGATAACAATAAATGTCCCTGGAATCGACTTGCTCGTGTTATATCTTTTGAAGAGGAAGAAAAAAAACAAATTAAAAGTGGCATGTATAGGGAGCACACATTGTTAATCTGCAACCCAAAACCAGAAACAAATGAAAAATAATCGGCGTATATGTTTGAAACATCAGCACATCTTATTTCTAAACAACGCGCATTTTTTAATGCTGGGGCAACTCAATCAAGCGAATGGCGAGTTGAAGCACTCAGACAATTAAAAAAAGCAATTTTGGCGCACAAGGAAAAAATAATTGCTGCGCTTTTTCAAGATTTGAAAAAACCTGCCTTATCGGCACAAAAAGTTGAAATTGATCAAATTATTGCTGAAATTGATGAGCATATACATTCGCTCAATCAGTGGACAACACCGCAACGTGTAAAAACGCCACTCATTTTTTTTCCAACCAAAAGCTCTATTGTTCCTCAACCGCGCGGAGTCGTGCTCATTATCAGTCCTTGGAACTTTCCGTTTGCTTTAACATTTCGGCCACTTATTGGAGCAATAAGTGCAGGAAACTGTGCAATTTTAAAACCATCGGAACTTTCACCACACAGCTCTAGAATAATTGCTCAAATAATTAGCTCAATTTTTGATCCAAACTATGTTGCAGTTATTCAAGGGGATGCGTACGTTGCACAAGAGATTCTCACACATGCTTTTGATTATATTTTTTTTACCGGCAGCACGCGAGTAGGAAAATTGGTCATGCAGGCGGCCGCAAGTCATTTAACACCGCTAACTTTAGAACTTGGCGGTTGCAATCCATGCATTGTTGATCATAATGTTGACATTCGCGTAGCTACAAGGCGAATTGCATGGGGAAAGTTTTACAACAGCGGACAAAGTTGTTTAGCACCAAACTATGTAGCAGTTCATGAAAACATAAAAAAAGACTTTACTGAACAACTGCTACAAGCAATTAAAGAAATATATCGTGACTCAACTAAAATTGGGGCAATTATTAATCAATTTCATTTTGATCGACTAACCAAACTTCTAAAAAACAGAAACGTACTCTATGGCGGCAATTTCGATCGATCTCAATTATACATCGAACCAACTGTGATTGAGACGAATGAAAATGACCCACTATTGCAAGAAGAACTATTCGGGCCCATTTTACCACTCATTTCATATGAGACTGTTGATACCGTTGTTAAAAATATTCATGAACACCCACTTGCTCTTTATCTTTTTAGTAATAATGCAACTTTACAACAAAAAATTACTGAACAAACTATTTCAGGTGGTCTGTGCATTAACGATGTAGCAGTTCACTATGCAAATAGTAACTTACCATTTGGCGGAGTTGGCAAAAGTGGTTTTGGCTCATATCATGGAAAAAAAACATTTGATATTTTTTCGCATTACAAATCGGTTATGAAGCGATCATTTTGGTTTGACTGGTCATTGAGATATCGATTTTGAAAAATTAAAAATCTATTCATCCGTTATTTCGTGTACTAAATCAACTTTATTTAATGCCTTTTGAACTTTTGCCAGGTGTAAATTAATTTTTCTATACAATCCAGTATCATTAAACTTATCAGCAATAAAGTGGTACAAAAACTTGTTGTTTTGATCATAAAAAGCAACTATTGTTTGCCCTTGATCCAAAATTGTTTTAAATTCCGATTTACTAATAATTGCATCGTGTTGGAAGCATTCATTTTTTAAGCAGTTGTTCATTTTGGTCTTAAATCCGTCTGATTGTTCACACGAAATTTTATCATGAATGATATAATATTCCGCTAGTTCTTTCTTGTTTTTTCTTGTTGTTTTTTTTTCCATCGCTTCAAGATGAGGCAAATGTAAAAATAAATACATACAAAGAAATATTTTTCGCATCATTCGCTTCCAATTTGTACTACCCAACACAAAATCTACGATTCCAATAAAAAATTTAGCTGCTAATATTCATTACGTTCATCATTATATTTTCTTTTGATGTCAAAAATGCCGCCGCCCTTCATTAAAAACTTCGAAAGATCACACTTATTGGTTGTGCGAATCGTGCATATATTTTTGCAAATAAGAGTTCCACTAAACTCGAATAAAGCGACGTCGATGGTTATGATCGGTGCTTGAATCGTACCAGTTCCTGAAAATTTTATTGTATTATCGATGATAACGGTTTGATCTCCGGTAATAACACCGTTGACAATAAATTCGTCCGCTCCAATTTCAACATGTTGTCGATGGATATTTCCCCCCATTACTAAGCGGCTTGCATTAAGTAAACAGGAGCAACCCATTATGCCAACCATTATTGTTTTCAGAAATAGCATTTATTTTTCCTCTTTGACATCCACTCTACCCATAACATTAATCATAGTCGATTTTTTTGACAAAAAAAAAGTCTCGCGTTTTTAATGCGAGACTTTTTTAATTTAAACCTGGCGGTACCTAGATTTCCAGGCCGTTACCAGCCAAGTATATTCGGCGTCATAGACTTAACTTCCGTGTTCGGGATGGGAACGGGTGTGGCCCTATGACTATACCCACCAGGAAATTTATTATGTCAAAATAACAAAAATTTTTCTTGTGTTTATTTACTATAGGTGATCTAAGCAATCTTAAAGATTTCCAACAAAATATTATAAAAAAGAAGAAATTGAGCGTGATTAAAACATTCGATCTATTAGTACTGGTTAGCTGAACACATTACTGTGCTTACACACCCAGCCTATCAACCTTGTAGTCTTCAAGGGATCTTATGTACTAACCGAAGTTAGTACGGGGTATCTTATCTTAGGGCGAGTTTCCCACTTAGATGCTTTCAGCGGTTATCTCTTACAAACTTCGCTACCCAACGTTGCCTTTGTTAGACAATTGGCACACAAGAGGTTTGCCCATTCCGGTCCTCTCGTACTAGGAACAGCTCCCTTCAAATACCCTACGCCCACGACGGATAAGGACCGACCTGTCTTACGACGGTCTGAACCCAGCTCACGTACCGCTTTAATTGGCGAACAGCCAAACCCTTGGGACCTTCTCCAGCCCCAGG
>CAZUJC010000039.1:0-6941 GCA_964620245.1 uncultured Pseudomonadota bacterium
TGTTTGACGAGTGCTTGGTAGTGCTGATTGTTTTTATAGGCTTGATCTTCCAATTCATTTTCACCAACATTGGCGATAATTAAATAGTTTTTTGCACTCAAGAGTGAAATGGTAGTAAGTGGGTGTGCCTGCATAATGCTGCGTACTTTTTCAACGTCCAGAGCATCAAGTGCTTTGGCTGCCGAATGCAAAGTTTCTTGTTCGGCTAACAATTCTTTCAATTCTGCCGGCTTGTTTTTTGCACCTTTAATTTGGTGTTGTAGCTTTTCAACTCGTTTTTGAACACTGTCTGCATCTTTGAGCATGAGTTCGGTCATGATGATTTCATAATCTTCAAGTGGATTGAGTTCAGCGCTTGAATAAATAATATCCGGGTCGGTAAAACAGCGCAAAACATGCAAAATAAGATCAACTTCACGAATATGGCTCAAAAACTGATTTCCTAAACCTTCTCCGGACGCGGCACCTTTAACAAGGCCGGCAATATCGACAAAACTCACGGTCGCCGGCAGCGTTGTTTGGCTTTGATAGATTTTTTTCAATGCAGGAACTCGCTCATCAGGCACTTCAGTAATGGCCAAATGTGGTTCAATGGTGCAAAAAGGGTAATTCTCTGCAGGAACTGATGATTTGGTAAGTGCATTAAAAAGGGTTGATTTTCCAACATTGGGCAGCCCAACAAGACCAGCTTTGATACTCATGCAATTCTTTCACATAAAAACGGTGCGTAATGACTTCTATTTCTAGTGTGCGCTAAAATCGACTTTTTTTCAAAGAGGTAACAAAAAAGCCAGTTCAGGACAAAATTGTTGATTTTTTCAGATAGAATTATTTATTTTGAATATAAAAGGAGAACCTATGAAAATGAATACGAAAAAAGTTTTCTGTATGCTATTTTGTTGCGCACTTGTTTTTGTAACGTGTGCTCAATCAGATAAAATTAGTTTATTGCGCGAACAATTGGAAAAAAATGCAGAAGACCAAGCATGTACCGCTGGAATTCTTGCTCAGAAAAATACACAAAAGCGTGATAGCCATTTGGTGTGGTCCGGAATAGGTGGCGATGAAGATGTTGCCTACAAACACAAAGTTGATGAATTGCAAAAAAGTATCAATACCTATGCGGCTCAACTCACCCAACTTAAAGAGCAACAAAAAAAATTAGAGCAAGAAATTAAAGACGAATTAAAAAAATAAGGTAGCGATTTAAAAGAGGAAACGTTTTATGAACAGCAGCATATTCACCCGATTTTTAGTGTTTATGTTCAGTATCGTTTTTTCTTTTGTGCATGCAGTACCGATAGATTATATTGCTCAACTGAGTAAGCTCCACGAACGAGATGATCAAATTCGTGAACAACTCATAAAGCTTACGCAAGACAAAGATAATCTAACGACAGCGTTGCTTGGAACCGGTGTTTTGACGATGCCATCAAATAGAGCACGCGACGCGCAATATAATCAAGTGCTCATCGATTTGAACAATAGAGAAATTGCGTACAGACAAGAACTGCAACGTATCGATAGACAAATTAAGGAAATAATCGAAACAATTAGAATTGAATTAGCAAAAAGTAGAAAAAGCGAAATAGGTGGGCAATGAAGCAATTAGTACTGTTGGTAGTCCAAATTTTCCTTCTGATTCTCCCAGTCTCCTGTGTGCAGGCAATGGATGTAAAACCTATTGAGATTGGAAAAACTGAAATTCAGCTGGAAAAGAGTTTGCAGGATGCGCAAACAAAATATGATGAGGCAAAGAAAAAGGCTGAAGACCCACAAAAAGAAAAAGATATAAAAGACGCATTAGACAAAAGCAACCGCTACTATAAATTAGCGCAAAATAATCCAACGTCTTCGCAGTATGATAATTGGATGTCGACAGGGAAAGCTTGGGAAAATAGAGCTACGGGAATTCAAGGCGAACTTGCAGGTTATCGCGAACAGATGATAGAAACGCAGGCAGAAATTGATGCAATTGAAGGACAATTGACTGCGTTGCGTGAATCGGTGCCTGTACCGCCGGTATTTAATTACAAAGCGCAGCTTGAGCAACAAATTTTAGGTTTAACGCCTGATGAAGCCCAGATAATTCTTGATGATGAATTATCAATGATCAAAAAGCAAACCTATAATGACCAATTAAAATCGCTGGCCGATGTAAGTGATGTTGCCAAAACTCAGGGTGATCAAGAAACTATTGATTTGGTGGAGCAACGAATTAATGAGATTCAAGCATTCCAAAAACAACCGCAGCCAGCGCCACGAAATGAACTTGAGCAACGTTTAAATTTGCACAATAAGATAGTGAGTGATCAAATCGCAGCGGTGGATGAAGAATTTATAAATCAAGCAAAAATTGTGAGCGATGCGATTGAATCAAATAATAATGCAGTACTGAAAAGTGAGTTGGTAAAAGTCGAAAATTTACGCGCAGCGCTGCAACATTACAATCTTGAAGCAAGCGAGCAGGGAATAGTATCAATTCTTGATTCTACGATTTCCGCTTTGAAAAGCCGAACAGCTATTGAAATACCGCTTCCCGTTGAAATTGAAAATAATAAACAGATGTTGACCAGCTTGTTTGAAAATTCGAAAGCTTTCATGGATGCAGCGGCGCCACTATTTTTGGATAATGTGGTTAAAATGTTGATTGTACCAGTTGGTCAAGGTCTTGAGGCAGTTGGTGCGAAAGCGATGGAGATTACCCCTATTTCAGATGCGGTAAAAAAAGCCGGGGGACAACTTGAACAAGGTTCAGTAATTTTACAAAAAATCGCCAAAGAAATGAGTAATGCTCCGCAGATGGTGCAGCGCATTGAAAAATATGTTGATCTTGGACAATCGGGGATTAATCTTGTCAAACCAGTAGTTGAATTGTTGCCGCGATCAATAGCTGGTAACATTGCAGATGTTGCGGTGCCTCGCATGGAAAAAGTTCTCAAATTAATAGCTGAAAACCGAACACTTGCTGAGCGAGCTGCAAATTTTGTTGCCGGAGGAGCGCAATATGTTTCGAGTGTAGCGGAATATGCTGATCAGCTTGGTGCATCACTCAAAGATGCATTGAGTACACCAGAACAAGCCAAAGCTCTTGAACAGATTAATAAAGCAGAAGCAATAATCGATCGTGAAAAATTGAATATTATTGATGCAGCAACCAAAGAAGTGCCACAACTTCCAAGTGCGCAACAAAAAATGACATTTGCAAAATTCTTTGAACCACTCAAAACAACTATTGCATCAATTGGTGAATATCTGCGCACGTTCTTTGAAACGACCATTCCAGTGTTAAAAACTGCTCAACAAAAATATGACGATGCAAAAACAAATTATATGAAACTCCTTGGATTTGCGCCAGGTGCACAAGCGACGCAAGACGAGATTCAAAAACGATTAGCGGTTGCTATGCAAGATCCAACAAAACAAGCAGCACTTGCACAAGCAAATAGCAGCCTTGTTCAAAGAGCTGCCGATCTAGCAGATAACTATAAAAAGACGCTGGACACGGTTAATGGCGCAGCGGCGAATCTTGAATTCTTGATCACGGGTTGGGGTGATATGAAAATTAATCCGCCTACACTCAAAAAACAAGCGCAGTTTGCTGATTGGGTACAAATTATGTTTGATGCGCGCGACACACAACTTGCCTATTTACAAACAGCTTTGAGCGGTGTGAAACAAATTCAAAGTGATTTACAAGGAATAAAAGGTACACCGGTCGAGCAGTTTGGTAACGATTTAGTAACGCGAATGTCGCAATTGATTAATGGTGATATGCTTACCACTATTGCTCAATATTCGCGCATAGCTGATTCGCTCACCGAGAAAATGATTCAAGACAAAGCAGATTTGCAAACGCAGATTGTTGTTGGTCCAGGTGGACTGTAATGCTTTGATAAGTGGTAACAATGGTTGACAAAACTATTTGCATCTTATCTATAATATTGTATGCTTTGCGATGCAAAGGGTATTATTCACTATTACCATTTAAAAAAAAGGAGAAGGCATGAAATCGCCTGTGATGAAATTGGTTGGTAATGTTGTGTGGTTAATTACTGCACTTGCTTCAATACACATTGGATTGATGGCACTTGGTTATAACGTTCTTGATATGGCTCACATATCTCAATTTTCAAGAACAATTGATTATGTAATTGGTGTTGCCGGTGTAATCAGCCTCTTAATGATGATTATGTGGTTGGGTTCAGGATGCAGTTCTTGCGAATGTGAACATTCACACAGATAATCGATAACTATTAAAAAGTTGAAAGCCTGGTATTTTTCCAGGCTTTTTTTTTCTACTTCGCCAAAAAATTGGTTTTTTTTTGAAAATTGAGAGATGATTGGCAAGTAGAACCCTTCGAAGCTTTAGCGTAGTAGGGTAGAACTCTTCGAAACTTTTAGTGTAGTAGAGTTGGCTTCGAAGAATTTCGCTGGACCCAATGACTTAAAAGTCATTGAACGCTTCATTGTTAAGGAACGAACGCATGTTCTTGATCATTTTACTCTATGCATTGTGTGCAAGTAGTTTTACTCTCTGTAAAGCGGTGCTTCTTTTTAGTAAACCAATTTTTTTTGTTGGTGTGCGCATGGTGTGCGCAGGAGTATTATTGGTGCTTGGATGGTCGTTGTATCATCGCCGCTTACCAAAAATAGATCAATCCGATCGTTATAAATTTACTGCAATTGTTTTATTTCATATATATGCAGCCTATGTACTCGATTTATGGGCATTGCAAGGATTAACTTCATTTAAATCGTCATTCTTTTTTAATTTGTCACCATTTATTACCGCCGTGCTTTCGTACTATTTTTTTTCAGAACGGATGACGTTCAAAAAAACGCTTGGGTTGATTATTGGTGTTGTTGGCTTTTTGCCTGAACTGATTCAACATATGCCTCAGGAAGAACAATTTGGTTCCTTTTTATTTCTTTCATTGCCTGAAATTGCGATGCTTGGTGCCGTTACTTCATCATGTTTAGGATGGATTGTGATGCGGCAATTGTTGCAAACCAATCGTTATTCACCGATTGAAATTAATGGTATTGGCATGCTTGGTGGTGGTTTGTTGGCGCTCATTACCTCATTTTTTCTAGAAGGATGGATTCCTGCACCGGTGACACAGGTGTGGCCGTTCGTTGCACTTACTGCAGCGATTATTATTGTAGTAAATGGCGTTTTTTATAATCTGTATGGATGGTTACTCAAAGAATATACCGCAACGTTTTTATCGTTTGCCGGTTTTCTATGTCCACTTTTCGCCGCGCTTTTTGGTGTGCTGTTCTTGCATGAACAGATGACCTGGACGTTCTTTTTTTCAAGTGCGGTTGTTTTTGTTGGCCTTTATTTATTTTATCAAGAAGAGTTGCGGCAAGGATATGTGCGATTTAAAAAGCGAAACATCGCACCTGCAATCAATTCATAAGCGTACTATAGCGCAAACAAGCTCTTTGTGTTATTTTTGATGATGATCGTTCATCAATTTATTTCTTGAAAGATGAAAAAATCATGTCATCTCTTTTGCAGGTTAACGGACTTACAAAAATATTTCATACAAAAAAGTTATTTCGCCAAGCACATTCATTTGTTGCAGTGAACAATATTTCGTTCACGGTCAATGAAGGTGAAATTGTTGGTATTTTGGGTCCAAATGGTGCTGGTAAATCAACAACGATGCAAATGTTGCTTGGTACACTCACACCAACAAGTGGAACAATTACCTATTTTGGCAAAAATCTTGAACGTCATCACATGCAAGTAATGGAGCAAGTTGGCTATGCAACAGGTTATTCTCGATTTCCATCGCAGTTGACCGTGCGTGAAAATTTGCGCATTGTTGGCGCACTCTATGGATTGTCACAAGAAAAAAGTGATGAAAGAATTACACAACTTCTTGAAGCGTTTCATGTTGGATGGCTTGCTGATAAAATGGTACGTGGCCTTTCTGCCGGGCAGATGACACGCATTATGTTGGCAAAAGCGTTTCTCGCGAGCCCGAAAATTGTTCTTCTTGATGAACCAACTGCGTCACTTGATCCTGATGTGGTGGAAATTATTCGCCATTTTCTCATCGAACAAAAAGAAAAATATAAAACAGCAATGCTTTTAGCATCGCACGATATGGATGAAGTTGCGCATGTGTGCGATCGCGTTCTTATTTTAAAAAATGGTTCAATCATTGCAACTGATACACCAGAACAATTGGCAGCAACGGTATCAACTTCGGTGCTCAAGTTTACGGTGACAAGCGGCAAAAGAGAATTAATTGCGTTATTAGATGCGCAGCACATGAAATTTAAAATAAATGAAAATGCTGTCGCAATTGAATTGGATGAAAAAGAACTCAGTTTATTTTTGCAAAAATGTGCACAGCATTCGATTTTGTACTCGCACATTGTTCTTGAAAAGCCCACTCTTGAAGATTATTTTTTGAATATCGCACGATCCAAATAAGGAATTTGTATGAATTTGCGCTTACGTTCTATAAGTGGCATGATACAGCGGCATTTGCTCATTCAGTTTAGAGATTTGTATCGCATTATTGATAGTTTTTATTGGCCCATTTTTGACATGTTGTTGTGGGGATACATGAGTGAATGGGTGAGTAAAAAAGATGGAACTCATTCACCAGTGTTTATGATTTCAGTTTTGGGTGGCATTTTTTTGTGGAACATTTTGTATCGAGCGAGTTTGGAAGTTTCAGTCAATGTGGTGGAGGAAAACTGGAGCCGCAATTTAATTAATTTGTTTTCAACACCCATGAGTATTTGGGAATGGTTGGCTGCGCTTTTAACACTCGGTATCATTCGAGTACTGATTACCATTATAGTATGTGCTGGGGCAATTTGGCTTTTGTGGTCAATTAATTTATTCAATGTTGGAACTCCGCTTGTGTGGTGCATTATCATGCAACTTATTTCGGGGTGGATTATTGGTATTT
>CAZUJC010000040.1:0-6772 GCA_964620245.1 uncultured Pseudomonadota bacterium
CCAACCGCTCAGTGCGCAAGTGCTGTTTCATTTCTTTGATCAATTTTCACTTTCACAATTTACCGTTTTACATATTCACAGTGAAGCAACACGCACTATGCATCGGTTTAGTGCGATTATTTGGTACGATTTTTTTGCGGTCATTGCGCACAAATATGATGTATTGGTAGCACCCGATGAAGGTGCAGTGCACGTGGTGCAAGAAATTGCAAAACGCACGGGCAAGCAAGCATTGTTTATGCATAAAATGCGACCTACGCATGAGCAAGTGCAACTGAAGCTTGATGGTAATGTTGCTGGAAAACGAGTGTTGATTATTGATGATATGATTACCACTGGTCACACGATGATTCAAGCAGCACAGTTACTCAAAAATGCAGGCGCGCATACGGTCAGTGGTGCTGCAACGCATGGTGTTTTCTCCGATAATGCGCTTTCATTGATTGAAGCAAGTTCAATGGCAGCCGTATATGTTACCAATTCTTTACAACACCCAAAATTGTGTTCAAAAATTCATGTTGTTTCATTGGTTCCGTTTATAAATGAACTTTTGTTGCCTTAAGAAAATCATTCATTGCACGCTTACTTGCTCTGGTGCGTTAACCTTTCTATGCTAATTACAGGAAAGGTTGGTAGGATGAAGTGGCGTTTTGCTCTGACTCTTATTTTTTTTCTTTTTGTTGCTCATATGTGTATACATGCACAAAAAAATAAACGTTGTTATCAAACACGAATGTATAAAGCGTTTCGTTCAATGGGTGAAGTAATTGAAGATGCGATTTTGTTACATGTAAAATTATTTACGGTTGATTCGGTAAAAATTATCACTGCATTTACACCATTTTATTTATCGGCACGCATGATCGATGAAGATGTACAACAGAATTTTCATGACCGTGAATGCCATGTAAATATCAATCAATTTCCTCAAAAATGTCACGAAATTGCGCAAAAAGGTGTCGGCGTGCCGATGGTGCTTCTTTCAAGTTTAGCACTCTGGGCACCAAGCGAAGAGCTACGCATGACCGCGCGCATGTTTGCAATTGGTTTGCCGTTTGTCCATTCAGGAAAAGATATTATCAAAAAACTTGATAACAATATTTGTCTGCGGCCGTGGCACGAAAATTTTAGTCACCATAAACGGTCAACGGGTGGCTTTCCCTCGGGACATATGGCAAATGTCACCTACATGACCGCTCTTTTTGGTATGCGGCATGGGTGGCGGTGGGCCGTGCCGTTGAGTTTATTTGCAGCATTTGTGTTTGCTGACTTTTTAAACTGCAATCGCCACTATCTTTCACAGCTTGTTGCAGGTGTTGGTTTTGGTTTGATTTATGCATTTGCAGCGCAAAAAGTAATTGAACGGCGGATGAACCAGCGCATGTGGTTCGATATGTGGTGCAACGATCAAGCTGCTGGTATTTCAGTTGGCTGCACCTTTTAATTTAGGTACTGAATTGTTTAATTGTTTGCAATAAATATTCGCAACCGGGTCGCAACGTACGTTCTTGTGTTGCGAAATTAACTGCATAAATACCATGTTTATCTGCGTATCCTTTACGCCAACAAAAACAATCCATAAGTGTCCAAAAAAAATAACCCCGAATATCAAAACCTTCTTGTAACGCACGCGAAACAACATACAAATGTTTTTTAATGTATTCATCGCGCACTGCTGGGTTGCATGATGCAGTACCATTTTCTGTGATATAGAGTGGAATACCTAATTTTGCGCAATTTTTAATGGAGCGATACAGTCCTTCGGGGTAGAGTGTTTTGCATACTCTGCCATCATGAGGTGAATCGAGTAATGTTTCATCTTCGCGATGGGTTGGCTTGAGTGAAAGAATATTTGTTTGTTTAATGGTAGTGTGTGTGTAGTAATTAATGCCAAAAAAATCGAGTGTGCGCGGTGCATCGTCATTGTAGCCACGCACCATGTATGCCCAATCGAAGGTGCCAGTTTTGAAAAATTTGATGACGGTTTTGTTTACTAAATAATCAAAAGTGCGGGCGACAGCTTGTTCAAGTGGATTCCACGAATAATAAGGATCAAGTGGATTAAAAATATGGGTAATGCCGATCTGTGCTTGTGGATTCATCTTTTTAAGTTCTTTATAGGTTGCAACGTGTGCATAGAGTAAGTTTTTTGCAACTTGGCCAGCGGTAACCAAACTTCGCTTTCCTGGTGGATAAACACCGCGATAATAACCTTCAAGAGCAAAACCAATTGGCTCGTTCATGGTGATCCAATATACAATTTTGCTGTTTAAATGACGGAAAACATACAAGGCAAAGCGCACAAAATGGTAACAATTTTGTTTGTTTTCAAAGGCGCCTTTCTTGGCAAACCACACAGGATACGTATGATGAAACAGGGTGATAATTGGTACAATATTCAGGCGTAATAGTTCATCAACCATTTCAACATAGTGTTGCATAGCAGCACAATCATAAATTCCTTCGATAGGTTCTATCTTGCTCCATTCAATGGTAAATCGATATGAATTCATTCCTAAATTTTTTAATAATTGATAATCATCTTTGTAACGTGTCCACCGTTCACACGCTTTTCCAACTCGTTTTTCATGCGGAACGTTGAGTTGTTTTTCAAACTCGGTCCAGCTGTTTTCTATACGTTTACTGTCAACCGTTTCAACTCCTTCAGTTTGGAGCGCAGAATCTGCGCATCCCCATAAAAAAGTGCGCGCAAATGAGATCGAATGTACATTGAGCGTATTCCAATCCCATCGTAGTTCATATGATTGTAATTGAAAAAAAACTGTCACGCTTGCCAGAATGAGCTGGCCTCTCCATTTACAAACGTGCTTCATGAATTGACCCCTTTTTGAGTAGTGTAATAAGTTACGAATTGAAATTACAAGGGCTCTTTGTGCGCTTCCTGTAGGCAGAACGATTGATTAATGATAGGTGCATGATAAACTGACGCTCAAACATGAGGAGTTTTATGTCAATTCGCTTGCGATTATTAATGTTGATGATGGGTGCAGGGATAGTGTTTTTTGTATGGCGATACCAACTGCCCTATGTACCAGTGCAAATGATCGATAGCTGTGTATCGACAGTTGTGTATCCTTTTGTTTATTTGCAAAATACAATCACGCGTCCGGTACGTTGTTTAGTGCAACAAAAATGGTCAATCGCTCAATTGCAAGAACAAGTAAAACAATTGGAAAAAGACAAAGAAGAGCTTTTGGCGCGCAGCATTGTATTGGAGTCGTCACTTCGCTTTGTACACGATGTACAACCATTAATTGAATTTCAAAAGCGGTACACATCACCCAATGCACACATGGTGCAAATTCTCTTGCATCATTTTGGTGATGATGAACATTTTGTACTCATTGATGGCGGTTCATGCAAAGGTATTGTGCCGGGAATGGTTGCATTATACCAAAACAATTTAATTGGTCGCGTTGATCAAGTATTTCCATTTTACAGCAAAGTAGCGCTGATTACCGATCGTCGCTGCAAAGTAGCGGTGTGGTGTGGCAGTGGTCAAGCGCGTGGCATCTATGAAGGAATGAATCGACACGATGTTGCATCACTTACGCATATGAGCCATTTGCAAGAAGTTAAGCTCAACGATTTTGTAATTTCCAGTGGTGAAGGAATTATTTTTCCTCACGGTTTTGCGCTTGGCAAGGTGGTTTTTTGTGCGTGCGATGGTGTGTACCAAAATGTTAAAATCGAGCCGCTTGTTGATTTGCGTAAACTCGATTATTGTCTCATTGTTCAAAAGGGCCAATAGGTCTATTTTCCGGTCAATTTTTACAGTCCAAATTCTTGAATAACCTCACTCAGTTTTTCTATACTGAAATAGATAATAAAACAGGGGAAATTGAGTTAATTTGTATAAAAAAAGGAATAAGATGAAGAATTTTACCAAAAAAGCAGTGATAGCTGTTCTCAGTTTATCAATTGCACCATTAATCAGTGCAAATATTTACCATGATGAAGTATCTACAGGATTAGCTGGTGATGAAAGCTGGCGTCGTGAACAAGAACAACAAAACTGGAGCAATCAATATGAACGAGCAGGTCAAGAAGGACGTGCAGGTTATATTGGTGAAGAACCAACAATAAGACGCAATAATTTGGGAAGACCGGGACAAGAAGGTCCAAATAGTCGATACGCACCAGGGCCAATGAGAACAGGTTCTAACGTTGGTTCAGTTACTGGGTTAAGAGGATATTAATTTTTTTAGAGTATTTTAGAGTAAATGAAAAAAAGGAAGTAGTGTAAAAATTACTTTTTCAAAATAAAGGAAAACTATGAAGAACATGAAAAAAATAATGATAGTAGCATTAGCTGTTGCAGCAACGCCAGTAGTTAACGCACAAGTAATACAAACAACGAGAGATATCCCAACTGGTTTGGAAGGAGAACGTGGTTTAGCGGGTGGTCGTTCATATGCTCGTTCAGCAGGATATAGAGGTACTGGTCAACGACAACAATATGCTCCGGGTCCTGTTATTACCAAACGTGGATCAAATGTAAAAGCACTTCTTGGTCGTGAGGGTGAAAACTTCCAAGCTCTTACTATTATTGAAGCAATTAATGCAATTCCTGAACTTTCAACATTAGCTGAACAGATTGAACAGCATCCACGAATTAAAGAATTGTTAGCAACGGGCAAGGTTACGATTTTCGCACCAAACAACGAAGCATTTAATAAAATACAATCGGCGCTTGCAGAAAAAACCGTTCGAGAAGTTGGTGATGTGTTACGAAATCACGTAACCAAAGGACGTTATACAAGTGATATCCTTCCATCAACAATCGCAACACTTAATAAAAATATAGCTGCTGCAGAAGTTGCTGCGAAATTAGTAGAAGCAGATATTCAAACGAAAAACGGTGTAATTCACATTATTAATAAAGTGATATTGCCAACAAATAAGTAACAAATAGTTACGTCATTTACAATAAAAAGAGGAAGTTCATCCGAGCTTCCTCTTTTTTAAATTAGAGGATGTACAAATGAAGAACATAAAATTAGTGGTTGTAGTTATTACATGCATATGGGTCACACAAATGAATGCGCAACCGGTTGAACATATTCCTCATTACGGTGCGTACGATTTTGATCTTGAAATGGCGAATGAATTGGATGAGATCTATGAAGTTCGACATGGTGAAACGGGTGGCTTCTAAGTAGATAAAAAAACCCACGCTTAATGCTGCAGTTATTGTACAGCAATTTTTTGTAACGCTTGCATTGCCGATTGTGTAAAATCATTGAGTTCATTTTTACCAAAAATAGAATGTAAAAGTGAAGTTGAAAATTGTGGTTTAATAAATTCAATTTTCTCTTCAACTATACCCAATTCTTTGATTTTATTAATCGCATTTGAAAACGAACCAATCTCATCAATTAATCCTATCTTGTGCGCTTGTCTTCCGGTAAATAACTTTCCATTTGCCCACTGATTGCTTTGATCAATTAAAATTCGCGTTCGGTGCTTAGCAACATGTTCTATAAAATTTTGGTAACTGTCTTGAGCCAGCGTCTCAAGATATTTTTTTTGTTCAGGAGTTGTGGCAACGAATGGATCGGTTGCTGCTTTAAAATCACCAGCTTTAATTACATTGTACTGAATTTTATACTGTTCAATAAATTCATTGAGTTTAAATTGGTACGGAATTTGGGTACCAATACTTCCCACAAATGCTGATGGTGGGGCAATAATATAATCGGTGCTTGCAGCAATATAGTAGGCGCCCGATGTGCATATATTTTCACACAGGGTGACGATCGGTTTTGGATAGATTTTTTTGAGAATATCAATTTCATTGGCGATTGCTTCAGCAGTACCAGCAGCGCCGCCCGGTGAATCGACGCTCAACAATAGTGCTTTAATTTCATTATTTTTGAACGATTTACGCAAAAAAGTAACATAATCGGTTGAATTATAAAGAATTCCCGTTATTGGTAATAGGGCAACCTTTGTTTTGGGCTTAATAAGGTCTTGGTACTGTTTTTTTATGTTTTTGAGCAGCGGTGGTACGAATTGAACGAAAAGTATGACCAAGAAAGTATTGAGTAAATAGCGAGTAAATCGGCTCATTGAGCGTGACTCCAGGAATGATTTTTGTGTGGAAAAAAATGATTATTTTGTCAGTATAACCTGTCACATAGGAACAATAAATAATTTATGCTGTTTTTATTTTGACTTTTAACCTCTTTTTTTTTACAATTTGGTAGTCTAGTAACGAAAGAAAGGGGCGGTTAGCTCAGCTGGTAGAGCATCAGTCTTACAAACTGAGGGTCGCAGGTTCGAATCCTGCACCGCCCACCATCCGCCGACGCAGGAAGTGCTAAGGCGTGATGTCACGCTGAAGTTTTAACGAAAGCGGACAGTCTTCGTTAAGCTAAAAGCAAATAATTACGACGAAGCATTATGCCAAGTCGAATGAAATTGAAATATAAAAAAAATGAGTTCCGCGGTAGCTCAGTCGGTAGAGCAAACGACTGTTAATCGTTAGGTCGCTGGTTCGAGTCCAGCCCGCGGAGCCAGTCTACGCTTATCCAGGGTTTCCACCTTGGCAAGCTTCGCCTGGCAGGCCATTCGCCGTCGCTATAAGCTAAGGCGTGATGTCACGCTAAAGTTTTAACGAAAGCGAACAGTCTTCGTTAAGCTCGGTGCAATGGAAAATTTTATGGAGCTGTAGCTCAGTTGGTTAGAGCGTCCGCCTGTCACGCGGAAGGTCGCGAGTTCGAGTCTCGTCAGCTCCGCCAGTCATTTC
>CAZUJC010000041.1:0-6075 GCA_964620245.1 uncultured Pseudomonadota bacterium
ATCTCTTTGCCCGGTTTATATTCTCTTGGAGAGAATCTAGTATCAGTACCGACTGCTGCTGATACTATTGTTAATATAACAGTAAGAGATGTTGTATTTGATTTGGCAAATAGGATTATAGTGCAAAATAATGCGACGGCCAATGTTGATGGTGTTGTTATAAACAGTACCGTCACTGATGTCACAATTCAAAATGGTATCATTAGAAATGTTACCGGTTCGGGAATCATTATTAATCAAGGGTGCTCACGGATTAAAATTAATAATATCTTTTTTGAAAATTGTGCGACAAGGGGTGTTTCGCTGGTAGGAGCTGCTGGTGTAAATCAAATACTTAATTGTGAAATTAAGAATTGTCGTTTTTACAATTGTTGTGGGGGTGTGGCAGGAGACAATGCGATTCGATTAAATTTTTGTTACGGTACCGCAATTAATGATTGTACAGTGAGTTCAAGTAACGGTACAGCTTTAATATTGGTGAATTTGCTGAGCTGTGTTTTATGTGCAGTGAACAATGTTGTAGTACGAAATAATACCGCAACTTCATTGACCGCATTTCAATTGTCAGCAGGAACTGGCAATACTTTTACTCATTGTATTGTGCGCAATAATAGTGCAAGTGGTGCAGTAGTTGGTTTCAATATAAATACGAGCACGTTAAACACAATAATCAATTGTACCGTGCTTGCAAATAGCAGCTCAACCAATGCATGTACTGGATTTAATTCGATTACCTCTACAACTAATACGTATAATCAATGTAAATGCATTTCCAATAGTGGATCAACCGGAATGACCGCCTTTAATGCTATTGGCACGGGGGCAATTGGAGGTCAATGTACCTTCATAGATTGCGCTGCATTTGCAAATAGTGCAACGGGAATTGGAGCACAATCTACTGGATATCTTGTTAATGGAGCAAATTTTGGTACCTTGCTCCGGTGTTTGGCATTATACAATAGCTCAACCGCTTCTGCAGCAATAGGCATTTCGTTCCAAGGTGGTGGAGGAACTAACTGGTCTGTTAATGATTGTATTATCAATCGAAATATAGGTAATCCCGCTGCAAACTCATTTGGTGTTCGCGTTGTAGCAGGCACGAATAACTTTTTTGCACGAACTATCGCATTTAATAATAATACAACAATAGCAAATCAATTGACTGGATTGCCAGCTGGATCCGTATCAACACCAGTTGCACCGGCTACCAGCAATATAGCAAGTATAACGCTACCATTAACCAATATGGCAATAACAACATGATGATGTCAGGAAAAATGCTCGTTATTATTTTTCTGACGGCGTTTTCTTTGATTGACGCAACTGAAGTAACTATCTCACAATCAGGAATTTATGTCCTTGGGGAAAGTATTGCAAGCTTGCCAGCTTCCGGTGACAGTATTGTTAACATTACGGTGAGCGATGTTGTATTTGATTTAGGGAACTATGTTATTGTACAAAATAATGTGACAGGCGGGGTTGATGGAATTGTTGTTAATTCCGGTTTGAGCGACATTGTCATACAAAATGGTATTATTCGAAATGTGACCAGCGAGGGCATTTTAATCAATCAAGCATGTTCGCGCATTACGATAAAAAATATTTTTTTTGAAAATTGTGCAAGTCGGGGTATAGCGCTTACTGGTGCGGCAGGTGTTAATCAAATTATAGATTGTGAAATTGCGGGCTGCAGATTTTTGGCATGTTGTAATGGAGCGGGTGCGGATAGTGTTATATTTTTGACATCGACAAGTTTTTCAAAAGTATCTGATTGTATTATAGCAAATACTGCTGGCGTCGCTACATTATCGCTCCTTAGTATTGTCAATTGCACTGGGTGCGATTTTAGCAATATTACGATACAAAATAATAGTACGATATCGATGGATATTGTTTCAGTTACTTCGTCTTCAGGAAACATTTTTACTAATTGTATTGCACGAAATAATGTTACATCAGGGCTGCTGATAGGTTTTGACTTAAATGCAAGTGTCAATAATGTTTTTAATTTTTGTGATGTACTGTTTAATCGAAGTAGCGCAAATCAATGTACTGGTTTTAACATAATATTGACATCAACTAACAACACGTTTAATCAGTGCAGAGTGAGTTCATGTATTGGAGCAACAACATTCAACGGATTTAATATTAATGCAACTAACCAAGCAAGTTTAATTGATTGTTTAGTATCAGATAACAGTGCGACTGGTGCAGCTGCGCGCTCTATTGGGTATTTACTAAATAATGCTAATTTTTGTACTTTGTTGCGCAGCTTAGCATTATATAATAGTTCGACAGCTTCAATTGCTTCAGGTCTTGTGCTCGAGGGTGCAGGCAATACTAATAATGCAATTATTGAGTGTTCATTTAATCGAAACCTTGGTAGCTCTGCAGCCAATTCGCGGGGAGTTACAATTAGCGTGGGTGCAAATAATTTATTTACTAGAAATATATCGTTTAATAATAATACGACTGCGGGCAGCCAGTTTTTGGGGCTTGTTATCGGATCTTTGACAGCACCTGGTGCACCTGCAACAAATAATCTAGCTGCTGTGACAGCCGCGTGGACGAATATGGCGATTGGATCATAGTAATGTTTTCAAAAAAAACAATTTTCTTGCTCAGTTGTGTGTTAGCCAATGTTATCATTGCGACCGAACTAACTATTTCATTTCCTGATACATACTTAGTGAGCGATGCACTTGTAGGTACACCAACAGGTACCGATAATCTTATCGCTATTAATGCAAGTGACGTAGTACTGGATCTTGGTGGCAATGTTATTTTGCAAGGAAATGCAACTGCTAATGTCGATGGGATTGTTATTTCAAGTGGTGTTACCGATGTGACTATAAAAAATGGTATTATCAGAGGCGTTACTGGTCAAGGATTGAGAATTAACCCTTCATGTGCACGGATTCGATTATCAAATATTAGCTTTGAAAACTGTGCAACGCGAGGAGCTTTATTTTTTGGTACTGGTGGTGTTATTAGAAATATTGAGCTTGATAATTGCCGGTTTTTTGGGTGTTGCAGCAGTGGGGCTGCCGATGCTGCTGTTTTTTTTACTAATTGTTCGCAAATTCAAATGAGCAATTGCACTGTTAGCAACATCACTAATGCTGCAATAGGTATAAATGCTGTCAATTTGGTTAACGTTTCTTTGAGTAGCTTTAATAACCTGGTTATTCAGAATAATAGTGCGAGTGGTTTTAATGGCATTTCGACGACTGCTTGTTTGGTAAACTCGTTTGTTAATTGTATTGTTCGAAACAATAATGCAACCGGTTCTGGATGTGAAGGGTTTATTCTTGGATTATCGGCGTTTAATAATAGTTTGGTTGATTGTATAGCTTCACAAAATTCAGCAGTAACAACGTGTACCGGTTTTGATATAAATAGTACGTCAACTAATAATATATTGCGCAATTGCCAAGCGACGCTCAACTCTGGTGCCGGTGTTACCGGCTTTGCAGTTGTGGCAAGCAGCGAAAATATTTTCATCGATTGTACCGCGCAAGGAAATGTTGCCAATGGTGCAACGCCCAATCGAGCTGTTGGTTTTTTGTTGAATAACTCGAGTTTTATTACGATGCTGCGAGCACTTTCAGGTTTTAATTCAGCACTATCGGGAACAGCAATCGGTATTTCACTCGAAACAGCGGGTAATCTTAACAATGCATTCATTGACTGCATCGCTGAAAGAAATAGTGGCAGTGCAGCTGCAACATCTTTTGGTTTTAGTAGAACGGTAGGTACTAATAATTTATTTACTCGCAATGTCGGATACAGCAATAATACAACAGCGGGTAACCAGCTTCTTGGCTTTCCTGCTGGGTCGCTTTCAACGCCTGTCGCCCCAGCAAGTAATAATATTGCAACGATTACAGGTTCTTGGACGAATATTTCTGCTGCAGCCTAAAGTGAGAAAAAGAAGGAAGTAAATGAAGAGGCATTGGTGGTTTGCGTTTTTTATTTTTTGCCCGTGCAGCATTCTTGCTGTTGAATTAGCAATCATCCAGCCAGGTACTTATATTTTGGGAGATTTTATCTCAAGTGTTCCTACAGCAGCCGACAGTATCATTACTATTAGCGCAAGCAATGTTACCGTTGATCTTGGTGGCCTAGTGATATCGCAAGCAAACGCAATAGCGAATGTTAATGCTATTACCATCGCGAGTGGTCAATCTGATATTGTAATTAAAAATGGCGTGATTCGTGGCGTCACAGGAAAAGGAATTGCAATTAACCCGGCGTGCACTCGAATTCGAATTAATAATCTTAGAATTGAAAATTGTGGCTCGGGCGCACTGGCATTAACAGGGTCATCTGGATCGGGTCAAATTACAAATTTTGAAATAACTGATTGTGGTATTTTTGGTGGACACACGCAGGCGACAACAACTGCAGTTGTGTATCTTGATAACTGTTTCAATGGTCTTTTACAAAATATTTTGATTAGCGATATAGTAACGACGGTAAGTTTAAGCTGTGTCCAATGTGTTAGCAGCGAAAATTGTATTATAAATAATGTGGTTGTCTCAAACGATACAACAACAGGATCGTTCCAAGGATTTAATTTTGCTAAAGATGAACAGTTTTTTTTTAATAGTTGTCAGATGATAAACTGTAGTTCGACCATTTCAACCTGTACTGCTTTTTTGATCGAAAGTTCGGCCGGCATGAATTTTAATAATTGTGCTGCTCGACAAAGCACTGCTCAGTTAAACGCGTTTGCTGCATTTTCTCTTCTTTCAAGCACGAATAATTTTTTTAATAGCTGTGCTTCAATCGCAAATAGTGCTCGAGGACCTATTGATGGATTTGTGTGTAATACAGGAGCAAACCAAAATATTATGACAGATTGCTTAGTATTGGCAAACACAGCAACATCTGGCGGTGGGTTAGTAATTGGTTTTCATAGTTTAAACGGAGCTAATGGTAACACCCTCATTCGGTGCTTAATTTTATACAACCAGTCAATAAGCTCAAGCTCTATAGGAATGATTTGGGAAGCTACTACGGGAAGTAATTGGCTTCTTCGTGATTGTCAATTTAATAGAAACACTGGGGTGACCAGTTCTTTTGGCGTTATCGACGTGCCAGCAGCATTTAGTCATATGTGTTTTAAAAATGGCGTATTTAACAATGGAACTGTCATAGCGAATCAAATTGTTGGATTTCCGGCCAATGCGGTTAGCACACCAGCAGCTCCAGCGACTAATAATATTAATAGTATAACAAGCCCGTGGACAAACGGAGTGATTACTACATAAATAGGATTGATTTATTCTACCATTTCTCTTGAAAGGAGAGATATGTTAAAAAACTGTTTAAAAATAATAATGAGTAGCATTATTTTGGTATCTCATGTTATTAAAGCAGATTCAGTATGTTCCGTTATTGATTTAGCGGGAAATTATGAATATGGTGCCGATAATATTATGTCCCCGACTGACCCAGATGATGCTATTGTATGTATTACTACAAGCAACGTAGTCGTTGATCTAGGGGAGCATGTTTTTGCACAACAAGAAGGTAATAATATTGGTGGGTTTAACGGTGTTGTGATAAGCCCCAATTTAAAAAACATTACATTACGAAACGGAAATATTGGCAGATTGACTGGTGCAGGAATAGTGGTTGGCGAAGGATGTGAAAATGTCGTTATAGAAAACATTCAGGTCAAAGAATGCCCTGCGGGTGGAATTATATTGGCAGGTACGTCAATGGAGGTGATTAAAGATGGTGCAATTGGTGATTGTTTAGTTATTTCATGTACAGGTAATGGTGGATCTCCTGCATACGGAATTCGTTTAGTTCAATGTGACAATTTTGTGGTGAAGAATTGTACGTTTCAAGATAACGATGCAGGAACTACTGCTTCAGGGTTTGGTTTGAGCTTGGAAAACTGCGATTCATGTAAAATTATTAATTGCAGCGCCCAAAGTAATGGGGGAAATTTGTTAGGCGCTGGTATGAGTCTTTTTCAGTGTCGCTGGGCAATTTTGCGCAATTGCAATTCAATAAACACAATAGCGCGCAGCTCTTCTGGAAGTAGCAAGGCTGTTGGGT
>CAZUJC010000042.1:0-5958 GCA_964620245.1 uncultured Pseudomonadota bacterium
AAGCGATTTATGCTCTTTCGTAAAAAGCGAAATAGAAAGATTGCGAAAAATCGTAGATGAATTGGATGATGAAATTATTGAATTCGAATCGGCTCAAAAAAAGAAATAATTGGTCATAGATTAACTCATTGCTTTGATTAGATTTTTTATATAACGTACTATTAAAAATGCCGAATTAAAATTACTAATTGACATAATTAGATAGATTGGTACAATTATAAAGAGTAGGTAAAATTAACTTTAAAATTGAGGTTATATAATGAAGAAATTGCTTTTACTTTTGCCTGTAGCATTGTTTGCTTTATCAGCAATCGCTGAGATTCCAGATCTTGATCCTCCATGTTACTGTAACGTGAGCAGGTATTCATTTGAATCGTCAATAGAGCAAAAATCTTACAAGCAAAGCATTGAAAAAAAAGAAATTAAAAAAGAAACAAAATCACAAAAATCGTTGAATTACGATTTTTTTCAATCTGGTTTTGGTTTTAAGAAAATGTTTGGACAATTTTGCATGAACCTAAATTGGAATCGCTCATTCAACAATTGCATAATTAAAAAATCTTTAGAGCAAAGCAATAGAAATGTAAATGCTAAAATGATGATTAATTATTTAACTGACGAACAAAAGAAACTAGTTTGCAAATGTACTGATGAAGAAAAAACAGTGCTTTTCAATTCTACAGATGAAGAAAAGCAAACATTTTACAAATCTGCAAATTACAAAGATCTTACGCAAAATAAAGAATTTCAAAGAAATTTGAGAAATGGATTATTAGAAAGACTTGATCGCAAAATATAATGGATTTAACTAATTAATTTGAAACTATTAAGGAACACATGAAGAAATTACTATCACTTTCACTTTTTGCAGTGATGCCATTGGTGGCAGATCAACCAAAATCATGGATCCAGCAATGTACCAATGCAGCATTTGCCATCAAGCAATCAATAGTAAAACCGTTTAAGAATATATTCGCAACAACTGTAATGGCAGAAGAAAAGCATGACCATAATTATAATTGCGGCCATTCTTACATAAAAAGTCTCATCATAGATGAAGAAAACCAACGAATTGATGAACGACGTGAAGAAATACGGCTTTCTAAGCGCGTGGAAATGATGCGACAGACGCTCTCTGAAAAGAATGGGCGAATTTTACAAGAATTCAAAAAAGAACAAGAACAAGCAAGAGACCTTTTAAAACAACGTCTAATATATTGGGGAAACTTTTTCTCAAACTATAATCCGTTTAACTAAATTAATTTGAAATTATTAAGGGGCAATGTGAAGAAATTACTATTACTTTCATTATTTGCTGCGATGCCAGTGATTGCAGGACAACCGATGTTTTCTGAAGATCCTGATGAAGAACAACGAACTATTCTTAAATATGAATACAAAGAAAAGCTGCGTGAACATGGCAAATTGCTTGGACCATGGAAAAGCGATTGTGTTACTGAATCGCAACGGAGTGGAACATTTTGCGAACAATTATTAGCTCATATTAATCAGTCAAAAAAAGAGCTTGTAAATTTAGAAAATGAAATTGATCGATTGAAAGCGGTAATTAAAAACAAAAGTAAAAAAAATTAATTTGAAAAAAGTAGATCTTAAAATTGAGGTTACAAAATATTATGAAGAAATTTGCATTACTTTCATTATTTTTCGCAGCACCGGCATTTGGCTGGGAATTAAATAGCTTGTGGAAACCCGCAACAGAAACTATACAAAATGCATGGCAATCAATGAGTCCGACAATGCAAAAAGTGACGATTGCTGCTGGAGTGGCTGCAACTGTATATGCAGCATGGCCAATTAAAAAACAAGCTGCCTATGAAAAATCTGAACAATATGCAAAAGTGCAGCAAGATAAAATCGACTCAGGTGTTCTTACCGCTGAGCAGATTGCAAAATTAAAAAAGGAACGTAAGCACATTGTCGCTTTTAAATATGGTTTTTTTTGGCAAAACCAAAAATATCAAGTAAGTACTTATATGACAAAATCCAATCGTCGCACGTTACCAACTATTAAGATAAATGATTGGGCAAACGATGAATCAATAACATACCTAAAGGGTTTTCAAGCGGGTACGCCTTGGTCAAGATCTGCGACAGAGAATTTTTTTACTGATATTAAAGATATCGAATCTAAATTAAATTAATTTCGAATTTCATTAAAAATAAATTGAGGGAAGCTCAAATATGCTTCCCTTTTTTTTATATTTTTTTTCCAAAAAATAATAATGGTGCTAACAGCCGCAAATTATTATTGGTACACATCGTAAACTCTTCTAATTTCTATTTTGCTCATGCTACACTCCAGCACACAGATAAAACAAAAAAAGGAGTTTGCATGCGTTCAATTGCAATTATTAATCAAAAGGGTGGCAGTGGGAAAACAACTACCACGGTGAATTTGGCAGCTGCGCTGGCCGAAAAAAAGAAAAATGTACTGGTGATCGATCTTGATCCACAAGCATCAACCACCCAGTGGCTTGGTCTTGATGCGCACGACAAAAATATTTATTCAGTCTTTGTTGAACAAATCCCTCTTTCGCGCATTATAAAAAAATATGAACAAAAACACATTTGGGTGGTGCCATCATCAACCTGGCTCATTGGTGTTGAAAAAGTGTTGGCGCATGAAGTGGGTTCTGAAACTATTTTGAAAATGCATCTTGAGCAACTTGATCACAAACAGTTTGACTATGTGCTCATTGATTGTCCACCAACGCTGGGTATTTTGACGGTTAATGCATTGTGTGCGGTGCATGAAGTGATTGTACCAGTTGAAACACGTTTTATGGCGCTCAGTGGCTTGGTGCATTTGCTGCAAACAATTGAAGTGATCAAGCAGCGACTCAACCCAACGCTTACTATTGCGGGCATTGTTCCATGCCGTGTAGATTCACGCACGAAACATTCAAAAGAAGTGATGGATGAACTGAAAGATAATTTTAAAGGCATTTTATATAAAACAGCAATTCGTGAAAACATCAAATTGTCTGAAGCATCTTCGTTTGCCAAACCAATCTTTGAATATGATGATGAAAGCAACGGTGCGCTTGATTACCGTGCATTCGCACGTGAAGTGATCAAACAAGAAGCGAGGTAAACAATTTACCAAAGGAGTTTGTAACATGAATAAAAAGAAAAAAGCACTTGGCAGCAATCCATTGGAAGCCTATTTAGCTGCAAAAACAGCCAAACAAGCAGCACCGCGCAGCGAAATTGATGAAACCGATGCAACATCTGGGTTGAAAAAACAGCGCATTACGATTCATTTACCAATCGAAACGATCGAAAAAATTAAAAATGTCGTTTTTTGGGAACCAGGTTTTACGCTCACTGCATTTGCACAAGAAGCGTTTGAGCGTGCAGTGCAAGAGCTGGAAAAAGAACGTGGCGAACCATACCCAGAACGCAAAGAAAGATCACTCAAAGGTGGGCGGCCACTAATTTAATTAATTTTTTTACAAAAATTAAAAAATCGGCGATCGAAAAATGGTATAGATGTGGTTTTAGAGTGCCCTGTTTTTCCTCTGTGTTGAATATTTCAGTTTGACAATATGATCAAAATAAGCTATTATTGTTGGGGGTGGTTGAGTATTCTCTGTGTTTTACAAATGGTGGTTATGTATGAATAAGTTAAAAAAAGTCGGACTCTCTGTGTTGATAATTTCGTTTCCAGCGGTCTGTTTTGCAGACAATTTTGGTTGGAAATCGATTGTCGATTTTGCACAGCACAATAAAGCAGTAATCTCATTAGGAATAGCTGGGGTTAGTGGATTTATTGGAGGCGCTTTACTATCAAAAAAGCTTAACAAAGACCGCGCTTTTGCAGATGAAATTAAAGCAAAAACGGATGGCGCAAATAGTGCTATAGTTCGAGCAGAGTTTTTAAAAAAAAATGAAGCAGAATTGTACCGTTTAGAAAAAACCGATGGTGAACGATATTGTAATTTGCATAGAAAATGTGAATTAGATGCTGACGATTATTGGCGCAAAAATATAAAAAATAAGAATTTTGTTTTATCTGATTTGCGAGTTAACGAAATCAACACTCTTTTTGTACAAGGTAAAGCCGCAAAAGGTGATGTTGAATTTGCAGATTTTAGCAATAATAAACTCAATATTTCTCAAATTCAAGTACGCGAAAGATTTACGTGGCTCCCGAAAGCGGCATTTGCTGTTGGTGGCGTTTGTTTGCTGGGTGCATTTGGTGGCCATGAAATTACCAAAAGCGTAGCGGCTGCAATGCCTTGTTTTCTTTCATTTTTTCCTGCAATTTCAGATGTCACCTGGAATAAAAATAATCGTTCTTAACGTGTATTGAAAAAAGATAAAACTAGGCGACAGTTACTGTCGCCTGTTTTTTTGTTTAAATAAAGGTGAATTTCACCAAGTGCGCAATTTAATTATTACCTCATGTGTGCTAAAATATGTATATAATAAAATGCATTTTATTATATACAAGAAAGAGAAGTTAATGAAAAAAAATGCACATCTATTGTTATTCATTTTTTTTGCACATTCTTGCAAGGCACAATTGATTGATCTGCGCTCTGCGCTTAGTTTTTTTAGTGAAAGCAAGTTAGCTGTGGCTTTATGTGTAATTGGTGTTGGCGGTATTTTGACGAGCCAATTGTTAGACAGCAAGCGAAAAGCGGCAAAAGCAAAGATCGACGGATTTCAAAAAAGAAATGAAACAAAGATTGGTGTTTGCCTCGCTGGTATTGAATCAAAAAAAATTCAGCAATCAAATTTCAGTACAGATGACTATGATGCAATGAAAAGAAAATGTGATCTTAAAGCAAAAGAAATTGCAAACTCAATTGGTAAAAAAGAGTATCCTTTTACACCTAAATCTAGCGAGTCAGTACAAGATCTGTCGACATCATTTTATACTTTTCGTGCTATACCCGGCACAATCAATTATACAGATAAAACAATTTCAATTTTTAAGATTGAATCTGAAGAACGATTTGCTTGGTTGCGTAAAGCAACTTGTGTTGTTGGTGGATTGAGTTTGGTTACTGCAGGTGTTTTAGGTGCATCAAAATTAGCAGCAAGTAAAAAATAATAAAATTATTTTTTGAGATAAAAAACAGGCGCCACGTAAAAATGGCGCCTGTTGTATTTTAAGTGTGCACAATTACTGTGCGTCAGTGTCAATTGGTCCTTGTTTAGAATCAGTTTGATCACCAGGTTGTTCTTGTTGTTGTGTTGATGAACCGCCTGTTTGTTTATACAGTTGTTCAGCAACTTTGTACCACGCTTGTGACAATGAATCGGTTGCTTCTTGCAATGCTTGATCATCAGTACTTTTTTCTTTAAGCACCGTGCTTGCTTTTTGCAATTCAGCTTCGATTGTTTGCACATCAGCTGGTTGTATTTTCTCTTTGTTTTCTTTGAGCGAACGTTCGATTTCCAAAATCAATCCATCAAGACGATTTTTCTTCTCAATCGTTTCGCGTGCTTTGCGATCTTGTGCTTCATGAGCTTTTGCTTCGTTGACCATACGTTCAACTTCTTCTTTGCTCAAACCGCTGCTTGAAGTAATCGCAATTTTTTGTTCTTTACCCGTTGCTTTATCTTGCGCAGAAACGTTCACAATACCGTTTGCATCGATATCAAAAGTGACTTCAATTTGCGGTACGCCGCGTGGTGCAGGTGCAACACCTTCAAGTCTGAATTGGCCAAGCATTTTGTTATCGTTTGCAAATTCACGTTCACCTTGGAACACACGAATATCGACTGCTGTTTGATTGTTTTCTGCCGTTGAAAATACTTGCGATTTGCGTGTTGGAATGGTTGTATTTCGTTCAATTAAACGCGCTACAATGCCACCCATTGTTTCAATACCAAGTGAAAGGGGAGTGACATCAAGCAAGAGTACATCAGTTACTTCACCAGCAAGTACACCACCTTGAATTGCTGCACCAACTGCAACCACTT
>CAZUJC010000043.1:0-5684 GCA_964620245.1 uncultured Pseudomonadota bacterium
TCGCCGCCCTTTATCGAAAATTAAAGCGCATAGAACGTTTTCCATTTTTTAAGCACATGAGCCACGGCGCCTACAAAGATAGCTCAGCAATCGACCAAATCATCGAATATTTAGATAAAGGTGTTTCGGTGATTATTGAATTTGGCAATTTTACTTCAACATTGTGCTATTTGTTGCTTGCCAACATGATTAGTCGACGCATTCACACTCATTATGTAGTCAAAACAGAACAATTTCTTGCCACACAATCACCTCAAGATGAACCAAAAAAATTGATGATCACTATTGAAGAAGCGCATAAATTTTTAAATCCACATTCTGCACGCCAAACCATTTTTGGCACGATTGCACGCGAAATGCGCAAATATTATGTATCTCTTTTGGTGGTTGATCAGCGCCCATCAGGCATTGATGAAGAAGTTATTTCCCAAATTGGCACAAAAATTATCGCACAATTAAACGACGAAAAAGACATTCAAGCAGTACTCACTGGCATTTCAAATGCACAACATTTGCGCTCAATTCTTGCGTCACTTGAAAGTAAAAAACAAGCACTGATTGTCGGCCATGCAGTTGCAATGCCGGTTGTTGTACAAACGCGTGAATACAATGAAGCTTTTTATCGCGCAATGGCGCCAAGTGTAACCCAAACCGCTATTAACACCCTTATTGAAGAAATATTTTAAAACAAAAAAGGCCCGTTAGAAAACGGACCTTTTTATAATTTATTTGTATTAGCTTAGTTATGCACCGAGCGCATATATTTCAACACGACGATTTGGTGCTTGCCCTTCAAAACTTGTATCGAGAGAAACCAATTCTTCGTTTCCTACGCCAAAGATTTTCGCTTGCTCTACAGTATCATCGCTCAAGCACAGTTCAGCTAATTTCCCAGCACGTTGATTTGAAAGTGCCATGTTGTAATCTTTGGTACCATGCCATTTGCATGAATGCCCTTTAAAGACAACTTTACATCCTTTTTGTGCCCATTTGCTTACTTGTTCTTTAGCTGCTGCCAACTGTTTTTGCTGATCTTTGCGGACCTTGGTGCTGTCATAGTCAAAATAAACAACAAGCGCATCTTTTTGGTCATCTGATTGCGCATTATTAAGTGCTACGGTAGATGAACCTTGAGCAGCTGTTTCATCATCTAGCACAAATGTTTCAATATTTTCAAATTCGCCTAAATCTTGATCAAAAAAGCTCACCTTTGGGTGACCATCTTTACCAAGTGGCATATCAACCGCAGCTGCAACATCGGTACCACGATTGCGAGTCACGGTCTTTCTTTTACCGCCACAACCGCTCAAACCAATAATGAACATACCAAGCAGTACTATAATTTTCTTTTGCATACGAAACTCCATCACCAAAAATAGGGTTATTTTATTCTGCACGCTCAGCACTTTACCATAATTTTTTACCCTTTTCTACAAAAGAAGACCTATTTTCTCTACTCTTTAGCCTTCAGATCGGGTATACTTTGAAATATAAGCTATTTTACAGCAGGTTTTCACAACACCTTTCTTTTTTTAGGGTGGGTAACTAAATGAAAAAGATTATTATTAATGTAGCTCCCTGGCAAACACGTGTTGCAATCGTGAGAGACGGAGAATTACAAAACATTTACTTTTCTTCTCCGGTAAGCACGACACTTGAACAGTCGTTCTTTAAAGGAGTCGTCACTACCGTGCTTCCCGGTATTCAAACAGCATTTGTTGATATTGGGCAAGAAAAAGCCGGTTTTTTACATATTTCAGAAATTGATCGGGAGCTGGCACTTGACCGGATGAGCTCAACCGTTGATCTTGAAGATACCCCTCAACGTGAATCTCAACAACGGCAAGCAGTTGATATTCGCAAAATTTTGCATGAAGGCGAATCGATTTTAGTTCAAGTAAGCAAAGAACCGGTCTACGAAAAAGGTGCAAAATTAACCACCTGTTTTACATTACCGGGTCGCTTCATTGTTCTTTTGCCAAATATTCCACGCATTGCCATCTCAAAAAAGATCGAAGAACGGGACGAACGTGCTCGACTTAAAGATATTTTGATGCGTAATTTGCCAGAAGGAATGGGTGCCATTATTCGCACTACCTCACAAAATCGCACCGAAAAAGAAATTCTTCAAGATGTTGCTTATTTGACCGAGATCTGGAACGGCATTAATACCGAATACCAAAAAGCCAAACCACAAGAACGAATTCACGAAGATTTACCACTTCCATTGCGCATGGTACGTGATCATCTTGATGATGATGTTGAAGAAGTAATTGTTGATGACAAAACAACACAGGCACAAATTTATAAATTCGTAAAACGGATCGCCCCAGAATATATCTACAAAGTTAAATATTATGCCGGCCCGCAAAATATTTTTGAAAAAAATCAGATCGACAATCAAATTGAACAAGCTCTCGCACACAAAGTTTCACTCAAATCGGGTGGATCGATTGTCATCGAAGCAACTGAGGCAATGACCGTTGTTGATGTTAATACGGGTAAATATATTGGCAAAGCAAATCTAGAAGAAACGATTTTAAAAACTAATTTAGATGCGGCAGAAGAAATTGTACGCCAATTGCGGTTACGCAACATTGGCGGTTTGATTGTCATCGATTTTATTGATATGGCCTCATCTGGCAATCAACAAAAATTAATTCGCTTTTTAGAAAAAACGCTCAAAGAACGAGATAAATTCCAATCAGTTGTTCTTAAAGTTTCAGAATTTGGCCTCGTGCAAATGACACGAAAACGTTCAGGCAAAACATTGTTGCAGGAACTTACTCATGCATGTTCAACGTGCCATGGTCGTGGATTTGTCAGATCAATTAAAATGCAGGCATATGCACTTCTGCAAGAAGTTCGTGAACGATTGCGCAAACAGCGCGGCTCAAAGAATGTAGAACTAATCATCAACTCTCAGATTTTTGGATACATTACCCAAGTTGAATACAACACGATTTTACTTCTCGAAAAAGAGTCGGGCATAAAAATTACACTCATGAGCAGCGCTGAGCTGCCAATTGATGAGTTTCACTTAAAGTAATAGAGTTAAATTGCTGGGGGGCAAACTCGATGAATCTAAGGGGACACTGTCTTATATTGTATTCTTTTGTTCAAATGACTGTTCTATTTTCAATGGAACAAAAGGATGATAAAACACCTTCAACGCCGAAACTATCATTACAAAAATTCGAAAAAAAAGATTTTTTTAATCTTCCCCTTTTAGCACTTTCTCCTCAGTGCAATTTTGGTGTTCACCGAAATGAAAAAGCCGAAATAATAGTGTCAAATCTTTTACTCAATAAGCAGTTTACCAGCCTACCAACCTCTTCATGGCCTGACCACATCGTTTTTATTGATAATGAAAAGCTTGCCTATATTGGTAAAAATGATAATTCAGTTTGGGTTCAAGATATTTTCGGCATCAAAATTAAATGTCCACTAGACGCTCCTCTCACTCCAATTAAACTCGTTTCAACTTCAACCGATTTACTCTTAATCGTATCACTTAATCAAACAAAAAAAGGCACCGTACATTTGTGGAACACGAATGTTAACAATGGTCTGAGTTTAAATGAGATTACGCACGATACAATCGCCGATCAAATTCCACTCTTTTTTAATGATCAGAAATTAATAACCTATTCAAACATGCCATCTGCAAACCCTTCCATTAATCTCTATTCATTCGCAATCGTAACCGATGGTACTAAAACAACAACATCGCTCTGCCTGACAAAAAAATTAGTTGGGCATAGTGCACCAATCAACGATCTGGCACTTAGCCTTCAATTTTTAGCATCAGCATCTGATGATAAAAAAGTTTTGATTTGGGATCTTGAAAAACTATATCCTCATTGTCTTGTCAATGAATTGCCGCATGAAAACAAAGTAGTCTCTGTTGCTTTTCACCCTTCTCAGCCTACCTATATTTTGAGTGGAACCGTACCGGAAAAATCAAATCAATTTGGAAACATCCATCTGTGGAACTCACTCGTGCCAGAAAAAATTGCCACATGTGCTATTAACGAATATTCGTCTCTTGGCAAAAGGGGTTTGCGCTGGCCAAGAGAGCCTGAAATTTTTGTTGGATCCCACCACTCTATTTGGCATAAATTTCTGCTAAACTTCCCTGAACTTCTTGAGCTGTGGCGCGCAGAAAAAAACCGCAATTAGCACAGCTCAATTTTTGTGGTATACTTGACCCTGATTCAAATTTTTCGCTCAAAGGGTTTACTCGTGTCTGGCAAATCATCATTTCTTGATAGTTATCCTGAATATCGCGTTGATATTGGTATTGAGGTCCATGTACAGCTCACCACCGCTACCAAAATTTTCTGTACCTGCTCTAACGGTTTTGCCAAAGAAGCTAACATCAATATTTGTCAAGTATGCACCGGTCACCCGGGTGTCTTGCCGCGCTTGAACAAGCAAACAGTAGAATTTGCAATCAAAGCAGGCCTTGCAACCAATTGCGAAATTAGCAAACAATCAAAATTTGACCGCAAACACTATTTTTACCCAGATTTGCCAAAAAACTTTCAAATTACACAAAATGATAAACCAGTGTGCACCGACGGTTTTGTAACCATTCGTCTTGAAGATGGTAGCACCAAAAAAATTCGCCTCATTCGTATTCACATGGAAGAAGATGCGGGCAAAAATATCCACGCAGCAACGGGCGAAAGCTTTGTTGATTTAAATCGTGCTGGCACACCACTTCTGGAAATTGTAAGCCATCCGGACATTTCGAGCGCTTATGAGGCAAAAGCATATTTGCATATGCTCCATAACATTGTGCGCTATTTAGGAATTTCTACCGGCAATATGGAGGAAGGCGCATTCCGCGCCGACACCAATATTTCGGTTCGCAAAAAAACAAGTGATACCTTAGGCACAAAAGTTGAACTGAAAAATATTAATTCATTTAATTTTATTTCTCATGCAATTGAATATGAAATTGAGCGGCAAATAACGCTGCTTGAAGACGGTGAACGTGTAAAACAAGAAACACGCTTGTGGGATACCAAAGAAGGTAAATCAACCACCATGCGTTCTAAAGAAGAACTTGCCGATTATCGTTATTTTCCGGAACCCGATTTGCCCATTGTTGAAATTGATGATGCGCATATTGAGCGCATTAAAGCAACCTTGCCCGAACTGCCCGAACAAAAGTTTGAACGGTTGTGCCGCGAAAAAAATCTTTCAGCTTATGAAGCTGAAATTTTAGTTGAAGATCCTCAATTGGCCGATTATTTTGAAAAAGTATACGCCCTTGCACCAAGCAAAAATAGTATTAATTTAATTTTGCGCGATTTATTGAGCTTCATCAAAGAAGAAAAAACAATCATCGCCGATTTGAAAATGACGCCTGATCATTTAGCTCAAATTGTAAACCTGCTTGAAAAAGATGCAATTAACAACCGCGGCGCACAAGAACTGTTTAAGCATGTTGCAAAAACAGGCGACAATCCTACCGACTCAGTAAAAAAACTTGGTCTTGAACAAATTGGTTCGTCAGCTGAACTTGAAACAATCATCAAAGAATTAGTTACTGCCAATCCAACCCAAGTCGAACAATACAAAGCAGGACAACAAAAATTGTTCGGATTCTTTGTTGGTGAAGCGATGAAAAAAACACAAGGACGCGGAAACCCAAAAATTATTCAAGAATTGCT
>CAZUJC010000044.1:0-5676 GCA_964620245.1 uncultured Pseudomonadota bacterium
AATGATTCTTTACACAACAAAACTTTTTGAATCACTTTCTTTACCAACCACCGTGGTGCTTGGATACGAAGCCGAAAATGTAAAAAAAGTAATTAGTGCGCATCACGCAGAAATTATCTTTGCAGAACAATCAGAACAAAAAGGTACGGGACATGCTCTTGCATGCTCACAACAAACGTGGCTCGCAGATCACATTTTGGTTGTCAACGCTGACATGCCACTTATTACAAAAAAAATTATCAATGAGCTTGTTGAAAAACATTTGAGCACAAATTCTGATGTTTCATTTGTAACTTCGCATACCGAAAATCCGTCACAATCTGGCTATGGTCGAGTCATTGAAAAGAATGGAACTATTAAAATTGTTGAAGCGCGTGATTATGAAAACGCACCAGCTGATGAATGTTGTATCAATGCTGGGATCTATATTTTCAAAAAAACCTTCTTGCACACGTACTTACCACAACTGAATAATCAGAACACAAGCAATGAATATTATTTAACCGATTTGATTGAGAAAGCCGCAACAAATAATCTTGATGTACAAACCATTGCGGCACCATTTGATCATATTCGCGGTGTTAACACACTCAAAGAACTGTGGTCTGCAGAACAAATAAAACGGGCAGAACTTATTAGTCACTGGATGGATAATGGTGTACGATTTTTTGCTGCACAAGCGGTACATGTTGATGAAAATGTAACAATTGGTCAAGGAAGCACTATTAGTTATGGTACTCATATTATTAACGGCACTAAAATTGGGATCAATTGTCATATTGAACCATTTTCAGTTATCAGCAATAGTACCATCGGTAACAATGTTACTATTTATTCACATTCGGTAATTACTGATTCAACAATCGAAGCACATACAAAAATTGGTCCGTTTGCGCATATTCGCACGCAATCAACAGTCAAGCAATCGGCAACGGTAGGTAATTTTGTTGAACTCAAAGCAACAACACTCGGTGCAAATAGCAAAGCAAAACATTTAGCCTATTTGGGTGACACAACTGCTGGTGAACGGGTAAATATTGGTGCTGGCACAATTACCTGCAATCACAATGGTATTACCAAGCAACCAACAACCATCGAAGACAATGTTTACATTGGAAGTAACAACACACTTGTTGCACCACTGACAATTGGTAAAAATTCATATACCGCAGCAGGATCGGTTATCACCAAGCCAGTACCACCTGAAGCACTTGCAATTGCACGCGCATATCAAATCAACAAAGAAGGATATGCAACAAAATTGCGCAAAAAGTTTGCGCAAGAACAACAAGCAAAAATAAATGAAACTAACCAAACGGAAACGGTGTCATTCGTCGCCGCACTCAAAACACATAACGATTCGACTCTTTCAGGTAATACATGATTCGTTTTGTACACACGGCAGATATACATTTTGGTGTTGAAAATTACGGTCGCATTGATACCGAAACAGGAATCCATTCACGTTTGCTTGATTTTGAAAAAGCGCTCAATTTTTGCATTGATCATGCAATAGAAAATAATGTCGATTTTTTCTTATTTGCAGGCGACGCATATAAAACAACACATCCAAGTCCAACACAACAACGATTATTATTGAAATGTTTTTTGCGCTTGCATCAAGCTCGAATACCGTTGGTTATGGTAGTTGGTAATCACGATCATCCATTGAGTTTTGGTAAAGCACACACACTTGATCTTTTTAATCAACTGCCACTGGATGGTTTTTATTTAATTGCAAAACCACACGCATTTGTTCTTCAAACAAAAAGTGGTCCCATTAATATTGTTGGGCTTCCATGGCCCAATCGCACAACTGTTGCTGGTGCACAACAGCATATGTTTAAATCGGCAATTGAATTAACCGATTATATTGCACAATCGACCACCACCATTCTTAACCATTTGGTAACACAAATTGACCATACCTTGCCTTCTGTTCTTACCGGGCATTTGACGGTCAGCTCTGGTATTTTTTCAGGATCTGAAAAAAGAGCAGTGTACGGAAACGATCCACTTTTTTTGCCATCACAACTTGCAATTGCTCCATTTGATTATGTAGGACTTGGTCATTTGCATCGTCATCAAAACCTTAATCCGACGGGTCATCCACCGCTTGTGTATTCGGGCTCTCCCGAACGAATTGATTTTGGGGAACGAAAAGAAGAAAAAGGATTTTGCGATGTTACCTTACATCACAAAGGAAACACAACCTACGAATTTATTAAAACACCAACGCGACCGCTTGTGCAAATTGATGTAACACTCAATGCAACAACAGATTACACACAACAAATAATTGATGCTATCGGGCGCCATTCAATTGCACATGCAATTGTAAAAATTATGTACCATGTACCACCTGGCACCAAAGATACGGTTGATTTGTCGGCGGTTGAGCGAGCATGCAGTTCTGCTCTGGATCTTGTCGCCATTATTCCTGTGCATGAGGTTAAAGCGAGAGAAAAAAGATCCAATTTAAAAATTGATATGGATCTTGAAACATTGCTTGATATCTATTTTGATTCCAAACCGGAACTGAAATCATCAAAAGAACGATTGATTGAAAAAACATTACATCTTAAAGATGAACTGGCAGCGCAAGAAATGGCGCATCAACCATCGTCTTGAAATTATGCAGGTACCGTCGCTTGTTCATGAGAAAAATAAACAACTGAAGCTGAATCAAACAATTTCTTTTTGTATTGCTCAATAATCTGAGCAGCTTTTTCTTGCCGCAACTGAGCAACAACTTGTTTGTATCTTTTTTTGAACGAAACCACCGCACGAGGTTTATTGATTACTATCCGATACAATTCAAAACCGCCGCTCGTTTCTTGTGGTTCAGAAATAGTTGGCGGTTGTAGCAACATAATAAATTTGAGATGATCAGCTAATTCATTTTCAACAAACCAGCACGGTTTGCTCCACTCTACGGCATAGCCGGTTCCCTTTTGTGCAAACTCAACTAACTGATTTAATTGCATTTCGCGCGAAATGGTATGATCGAACGGCACCAATGCTCTCTCTGCTTGGATACGTGCTTCTTTATAAATTGGATGAGCATTGTAGTATGCAACAATTTCTTCTTCAGGGATTACAATTGTTTGCATTTTCATTTCGGTCATGTAATTAACCGCATACATTTTTTTGAGCTCCTTAATTCCTTCTTGCAACGTAAGCTGAGAGCGAGCAAGAATTTGCTCTAAATCGCTCATCGACCAATTATTTTGGCGACACAACCCATCAATGTAGCTGTTAACCATTGCATTATCAAACGGGTCCATTTTTTGGCGTTCCATCACTTGAATCCAATCTTGAAATGCCAATTCACTAAATGCAAAATGCTCAAAGAGCTCCGCCTCATTGCGGGCAGCTACCGGTCCTAATCCAGGTTTGTATTTATCAGAATCACATACAATGTAACTGCGTTCAGGGCCGTTAACTCTGCACGCTACACCATCAATAAATTGTCTATTTTTACTCACTCCAGCTGTTACGTTCATTGCTGGTGAATCTTGTTTGGGGCCATTTGTTTTTTTTGCAACTACCTTTTTTTGTTCTGTTTTCTGATCAACGATTTTATTTTTTTGTGCTTCAACCGTCATTTTCTCGACACGGGCAGTTGATTTAGGTGCAGATGACTTTACCTGCGGTGTGGTCTTTTTGACTTCTTTTTGAGCGGCTTGTGTAACGGCATTCACGAGTTCATAATTACACAACCCCATAAAAAGGAGAACGATACATTTTTTATTCATTGATGAGATCCTTTTTTATAGCATAAACAAAAAGAGGGGCACAGTATCGCCCCTCTTTATATCCTAGTTTAGGATCTTTTTGCACAATGTACAACCACTGCTCTAGGCACCTTTTATTGGCGCCGGTGCTGAGCTCACAGATTGTGCATCAACTTGTACCTGCTTGTCAGTTTTTTCCATCATTTTGTTCATATCTTCTTCTTTAAGCTTCTTCTTGCGTTCAAAATAAGACTTATTTTCAACAACCTTGAACTCGTTTTTCAATTTTTCGAGTTCGGTGGTGAACATTTCACCCATTTTTTGTTGTTGCAAGAAAGCTTCCAAGCGAGGCTTGATTTGATCATACGGAACATATTGTGCATCTTGCTTACTCACCGCTTTAACTACCCACGTTTTTTCTTTGCCGGTCACTAATTCAACCGCTGGCATTTTCTTCAGGGTAATTAATTTATCGCGCAATGGAGCATCAACATCAAAGCTTAATTCGTTCACTTCTTTAAGATCTTTGATAATCATTTTTGCATCACGTGCTATTTGCACAAAATCAGCTTTTGGATCTTTTACTTTAGCAAAAAACGCTTGAGCGTCTTCCGGTTTGTCAAACCCAATTGCCATACCAGAAACACCACCGCGAGCGGTCATCAGCTCAGGGATGCTTTTTTTATTTTCTTCGTAATATTTTTTAACTTCTGCATCGCTTATTTTTATTGGATGTGCTTCTTGGAAATATTTTAACGCGAGCTGGCGCTTGCCAAAATCGATAATCATTTGGAAATCTTTTTTATAGCTCTCTTGCTGATCAATCTGGTTTTTTGACATCCATGCTTGTAATAGTTCTTCGCTCGACATGCTTCTGAAAAGTTCCATTTCAGCATCCGGCATTAGTCCAATCAATTGTTTTAATTGTGGCTGCGCTTCCAGAACAGTATTCATATAGTTTTCAAATCGATCAACCGTAATCCGTGGTTGTCCATCTATGGTAAGCAACACTTCGCCAGCGCCTACTGCAGAAGCAGGAAACGTGTCATTTTTTTGTGTATCTTCTTTTTTACCCCAATCGCACTGTGGCAATAAAACAACCAATGCAATTACCAATGCCCCCTGGAGTGATTTATAAAAACGCATCTTCACGAGACCCTTTCTTAAAAAAATAACTATTTTCTTACCGAGTATACTAACACAGAACAATCATCGTTGCAAAACTCATGCTGTGCGTGCCGCAACCACTGCATTCATTTTTTTGGGATGACATGAATCAACTATCTTTTTTGCAACCCACTTGAGCGTTGCTCCAGTTGTCATTAAATCATCAACAATTAAAAACGATGCACCATAATATTTTTCTGTTTCACCTGCAATAACAAACGCATCGCGTACATTTTTATCTCTCATTTCAACAGACACCAACGATTGCTGTTTGGTTGATGCGATACGCTTTACAAGGTGCACTACAGGTTTTCCAGAATGTTTACTTATTTCTTTGGCAATTATTTCTGCTTGATTGTAGCCGCGCCACGCATAGCGCCGCCAATGAAGTGGCACCGGAACAATATAATCAAATTCTAAAACAGACACGGGAGTTCGCTGCCAAATTAAATTTCCTAGTTGCGTGCTTGCAACTCGTTGAGACCACCATTTTGAGAGTATTAATTGCTTAATTGGTTCATCATAGGCTGCGGCAGCAAATACGGGCATTTGATGTGCTGAATTTATACTGAGACTTGTTGATACAACCGGACGAAGGTTTTGCGAGCATGTGTGGCACCACAATTTTCGTTCAGTTAAAAAAATGCTGCAAAACGCGCAGTGAGCAGGCTCAAGCAATTGCCCAGCCAAGCTGGTCACGAAGTTTAACATGTGGAAAAAATTCGCAATTAAATAAACAAACGTAAGATAAGATTAGCGCATACACCGGCTG
>CAZUJC010000045.1:0-5565 GCA_964620245.1 uncultured Pseudomonadota bacterium
GGTGGTGGGGGTACAGGTTGTTCATTCGTGGATTGTAATTTTAATAGAAATAACGGTGCTGCGGCGGCAAGTTCTTTAGGAGTTCTTGTAGCAGCACCTTCTACTTCTAATTTGTTTACACGCACCATTGCATTTAATAATAATACAACCCCAGGCAATCAGTTAAATGGTGTTCCTGTAGGTTCTGTTCAAACACCTGCTGCACCAGCAACGAGTAATTTAAATACCTTGTCGAGTCCATGGGCGAACCTTGCTCTTGGATCATAATGCGACACCGACAAATCAACTGACAGGTCTTCCTCCTGGTTGGGATTCAAACACTAGCGGTGCCGGCAACAAGTAATCTAAATACCTTATCGAGTCCATGGTCGAGTCTTGCAATCGGATCATAAAGTATGGAATAAATAATTATAAGTTAACTTTTGAGCATACGAAAGAAGAGTAAATGATGAAGAGAACATTAATTCTATTGTTTTTAATCGTTTTATTTAAATCAGTTTTTTGCGTTGAATTAACAATTTCGCAACCTGGTTTATATGCACTTGGTGATAATCTGCAGAGCAATCCTACGGGAGCAGATACTATTGTTAATATCACGACAAGCAATGTGGTTCTTGATCTATCAGATCGCATTATTTCACAGGGGAACGCGATTGCGAATGTTAATGGCATTACTGTTAATAGCGGCTTGACCGATATTGCTATTAAAAATGGGACCATTCGTGGAGTTACGGGTGAAGGAATCATTGTTAACCAAACGTGCTCGAGAATTTATATTACGAATATTACTTTTGAATCGTGTGCAACCGACGGCATTCTTCTTAACGGTGGTGGAGGAGCAAATCAGATTGCAGATGTTCAAATTAGCGGATGCCGCTTTTATGCATGCGCTAATAGTATAACTCCCGGTAATGTAATTACGATTGGGCAAGCAAATAAAATTTCGATCGATGACTGTATTATTTCAGTAACAACGGCAGTTGCAGGCGTTTCAGGTATATCTTTGGTGGGTTGCAATCTTTCGAATTTTAGCAATATAGTCATTCAAGGAAATTCTAGTACCTCAACATTCAGTGGCATATTCAGCATAACATCAACCGGCAATAGTTTTTCGAATATTTTAATAAAAAACAATGCGGGAGCTACGGGGTTCTCAGGTTTTTTATTTTCAAGCTCAAATAATCACGTATTAACGAATGTGATAGTTTTGGGCAATACCTCATCAGGGGCATCTGTAACTGGATTTGATCTAACATCGAGTTTGAATATAGTATCTAATGGTTGTAAAGCGCTCGCCAATTCATCGGTCAGTTTTGCGACAGGTTTTAGATTAGGTGCTTCCAATTCGAACGTGTTTAATGATTGTATTGGAAGTTATAACACAACAACGGGAGCAGTGTTTCGCGCTGAAGGATTCAGGCTTGAAGATTCAAATTTTGTTACACTAAATCGTTGTGTGGCTGCAAATAATATCGCAACTAACAATATTGGAGTCGGAGCAATTCTTACCGGTGTGGGAGCTGGATCATCAAATTGTACTATTTCGAATTGTTTGTTTCATCGTAATAATGGCAATAACGCAGCCAATTCATTTGGCGTTTTACGTAATTTGGGTAACAACAATTTATTTATTCGCAGTATTGGATTTAATAATAATATAACTGCAGCAAATCAATTTAGTGGTGTTCCTGTCGGCTCAGTAGTTACACCAGCCGCACCACAAACAAACAATTTGAATACTGCGGGCAATTATTGGAACAATGTTTCTGTGGCAACATAATATGCGAGAATCAGTGTATTATTATTTTAATTCTTAAAAAAAGAACTATTGATGAATAATCAAACTTACTTAACAAACATGAATAGGATTACATTTTTTTTTGCGATTCTTGTTTCAATCAATTCATTTATAATTGATGCGCAAGAAGAAAAAATAAAAACGAGCAAGGAAGCGTATAGTCAATTATTGAATGATAAACTCCTAAGAAAGAGTGATGCAACTGAAATTAAACCGTTGCTTGTTACCATTATAGGGTTGATTGAGACCCGACCAGATTTTAAACAAGATGCACGTAATGAGTTAATAACATTAGTGGATTTTTGTCTCAGTCGATTAAATAATCAAAATTATGAACAACTAAATCAAGCTGTTGATGAAATATTGTACAAGCTTTTTGAGATTGAGAATGAAATAAATGTTTCAAAAGCAGCCCGTCCTGACGGAATGAGTATCGAAAATGGTGCGGTTACCGCATGCGGATGCTCGGATTTGAGTCAGATAATAAGTTTATTAAGAGTGATCAGGTCACTTATCATAAATCTAAACCTAGAATGTGATTTGACGCCGATTTTTACGGTGCTCAATTCATTGTCGTCAGGTTGCAGCACGTCAACAATAAATCAAAATCTAGTTGATGCTGGCGGCGGAGAATTTGTGATTAATCAGCCTGGCAATTTTGCACTCAGTGAAGATATTAGTGCTCCAGGTGGCGGGTCGGGGGCGATAATTTTTATTAATTCTTCAGATGTGACTGTTGATTTGTGTGGCAAGCGCATCACTCAAATCGGTGATAATAGCTTGAGTGGGATCATTGTTGGAAGAAATTTTTCAAATATTACTATTAAAAATGGTGCTATTGATGGAATGAGTTTAGCAGGAATACAGGTAAATGACGGTGTGTTTGATCTGTTTCTTGAGCAGGTGACTGCAGTTAATTGTGGTGCCTATGGATTTTTTTTCAATGGTACCGCACCAGACGGCTCACCAAATCCGATATTTAACTCTTATTTAATAGAATGTCAGGCAATAAATTGTGGTATAGCCAATCCTTTAGGAGTGAATAATACAATTGTGGCAAGATTTTTAGAGAAAATAGGAAACAAGCGATCCCGATTTATTTTGTTCAGTCTTGGGGGTTTGGGTTTAAGTGAATGCAACAATATTACCGTGCAGAATTCTAAATTTTGCCATAACTCGAGCGCAAATGTTGGCGGTGTTTTTATTGCAAGTTCTAATAATTGTGTTTTTTCAGATTGCTTGATGAATGATAATACAGGCGATACTGCAGTTGGATGTGCAATTGTTTCAGGATCGCACAATAGGTTTGAAAGATGCTTAACAAATGCAAACATTTCATCAAATGCGTTTGGTATTAATGGTGGATTTTTTATGACTGCATGTGCAAACACTGTTATTACCGATTGCCAATCATGCAATAATCAGGGCTCATTTGCTGATGGTTTTTCAAGCTTTTCAGGTACCGATAATAGTTTTATTGATTGTGTTGCGATTGCTAATATCAATGGTCTTGCAGGATTTCATCTGAATAGCGAAAGTGGTACGACGATGAAAAATTGCCAGTCTCTAAAAAATCAGGGAATCGTTGAAAACACTAATATGGCAGGTTTTTTATCTGAACGCGGCAAGAATAATATTTTTCAAAATTGCATAGCAGATGCAATTATCGCAGAAGTTTTTGTAGCAGGCTTTCAATTTGTTGGCGAAGAAGGAAGTACGGTTATCGATTGTCTTGCAAAAAATATTAACTCGACTACAAAAACCGCGTACGGTATTTGGTTGCAAAAAGATCCCTCAAGTGGCGCATTGTGTAGCAGTTGCTATATTAAAAATAATGAAATTGATCGAACTGTTGGTCCAAACAATTTTGGCATACAAGATGAAGCATCACCAAATAGTACCACGTTGGTGACAGGCAATTTTGTTTTTGATAGTGGTACTAATTATGATGTTGTCTATCCAAGTGGAGCTCTGCCATTAGTGAGTGGATCGCTTAGTGGTGGATTGCCGCCGACCGGAACATCGGGAACATTTGATAATATTAGTATTAATCCATAACATGTTTTTCTTTTCATGGGTTGTGATTATTTTTTTGTGTAGTTTCTATGCACACGCTTATGATCTGCAACCGCATGAACAATGGTGGCAGGAGCATAGTGGTAAGCCCTATTATTGGCCCGATTTGAACAAATGGCTTTATGATTATAGAGCATTTTCTCGTGTGAGAATGCGCAATCATGTACGCGAAAAAAAATATTCAACTATTCTTGACGGAGCTGCAGGAGTTGGAACCGAATATATTGGTTTTATCAAAGATGCAATTGATATTGACTATCAAGGAATTGATATTACCCCCAAACTTGTCAATTTTGCACGAGTGCATGGTGTTCCAGTTATACAAGGATCAATTGAGTCATTGCCATTTAGTGACTGCCAATTTGACATTGCATACGTTCGGCATGCATTAGAACATATGAGATCATATCAAATGGCAATGAGTGAGCTTATACGAGTTGCGCGATATGAAGTTATGATTATCTTTTTTTTACCATTTTCGTTAGATAATGAAGAGCGACTCAAGGCGCTCTTTTACAATGGAACACTTGTATATCATCATTTTTATAGCAAAAAAAAAATGAGTGATTGGATTGTGCAACACCAACGTGTTTCAACGATTGTCTGGGAAAATTGTATGGGTACTGAAACGATTCTCCACATTTATCTAAAGCCATCTTGACAATTATTAACCTAGAAGGCTAGTGTTGGTTATAGAGTAACGCAAAAAAGTAGAATAAAAAAAAAGAGAGCACAATGAAACAATTGTCAGAGCAGACTTATTCAAAGTTTTTTCTTATTTTTTGTTATTTGTTCTTATTTAATTTTTCCAGTTTCATTTTTGCTCAAAATATCAATGAGCTTTTTGCATCAACACAATCAATATCAGCTGTTAGAAACTTTGAAAAGTCGATCATTATAACGGGAACTGAAGCTTTTTTAAACACACTTAGTTTGATTATAAATGATGAAATAAATAATAATGGTGCAAGCGTTCAGAGTGAAGAAGTTAGAGAAAGCTTGTATAGATGTTTTGATCGATTGAGCGAAGGTCAAAATGATTTACTTATTGAAGACGTGCTCAATGTCATGCCGTTGCTCATACGATTTACACAAAATACCACAGAGGTTAAAGCGCCACGGCTTGATAGCCCCAGTGGAACTGCCAATGGTGCAATTTCTGGATTTGGGTGTTGTAATCTGACGCAAGTTTTGGCACTTCTTGCTGTTATTCGAGCCCGAATTGGAAGTGTGTTTCAAGATGCAAGTTCATACACCGTTTTAGGCACTCTTGGGAATGCAACTGAGCTTGGGCCCGGATTGAATGTTGTACGTAAGTTGTTACGCATTCAAGAAGAGTTTAGAGAAACGTGGACAATTCTTGCCAATTTGAGTGTGAGTGCCACAGCAACTGTCGATTTGAGCGGAGTGTACACTGCATTGCAAGCATGCTGCAATGGTACATTTACTGCCATACAAACTGGTTTTGCGCAAACGTGGACAATATTGAATAGTTTAACAGTAACCGCAACGGTTGATTTAAGTGCAGCGTTTACGGTATTGCAAAATGGATTTGGTGGAACATTCACTGCATTACAGGCATGTTGCAACAGCACCTTTACAAGTTTGCAGGCAGGATTCGGTGGCACATTTACAGCACTGAAAGCATGTTGTGATGGAACATTTACAGTACTACAAAATAATTTTGGCGG
>CAZUJC010000046.1:0-5316 GCA_964620245.1 uncultured Pseudomonadota bacterium
TTCTGGTTGCAATGCTAACTTGAATCCTACAGCTTTAGCAGCAATTGCATGCATAAGTGGTCCGCCCTGCATACCAGGCATTGTTGCTTTATCAATTGCTTGCGCATGCTCTTTGGAACACATAATGAGACCTCCACGCGGGCCCCGCAATGTTTTATGGGTAGTGCTTGTGACAAAATCAGCATGCGTAATTGGACTAGGGTGAATTTTTGCAGCGATTAATCCAGCAATATGTGCAATATCGGCCATAAACAGTGCATCTACCTCTTGCGCAATTTGTGCAAATTGTGCAAAATCGATGGTCCGCGAATAAGCAGAAGCACCAGCAATAATAATGCGCGGTTTATGTTGATGTGCTAAACTGCGTATCTGATTAAAATCCAGTTGCTCAGTGTCTTTGTTGAGTGTGTAATGAACACTGTTGAATAATTTCCCAGAAAAATTAACTTGATGACCATGAGTTAAGTGTCCACCTTCGGTCAAACTCATGCCTAAAATAGTATCACCCGGATTGAGTGTTGCAAAATAAACGGCCATATTTGCCTGCGAACCTGAATGCGGTTGAACATTGACATGCTCAGCTCCAAACAGCTCTTTACATCGATCTTGTGCTAAAATTTCAGCCTTATCTACAACAGAACAGCCACCATAATAGCGTCTGCCAGGATACCCTTCAGCATATTTATTGGTGAGGACCGATCCCGAAGCTTCAAGTACGGCGCGCGGAGCATAATTTTCTGAAGCGATTAATGTGAGCGTTTGCTCTTCGCGGCGCGCCTCTTCCTGCATTATCTCATAAAGTTCTGGGTCTACGGCAGGAATGCTGGTAATTTTGGTTGATTTGCTTGATTTGTAGATATCATTCATCGTTTTTTAATCTGTTTTTTAAGTAAAAAATATAGTTTAAGGATAAAACGATCGCATATTTTTGTCATGCTTTTGTGCATATTACGGAGAAAAAAAACTGAGAGTGCCAGTGAAGAAATAGTAAATTGTATATAATTTGTCCATTTGTCAGATTGTAATTAATTTGCTAAATTGGTACTTAATATGCGTTTAGAATTTAATACTACTCTTTAATAGGGGAATATCATGTTTCAATTTATTTTAATTTTTATTACTGGTATTACGTTTGGATTGTCGCTGAACGGAATGGAAAACAATAATGCTGAAAATCCACCGGTTGCTGTAATTGCAAAGCAAGGTTCACCGTTAAAGGATCAGCAAAATGCGTTCAACCGACACATGGCCAATGAATGGAGAAAACAGGCTAATCGTGTAGGAAAAATTGCTTTTAACATTGGCAACGACGCAAGTCTATCTGCAGTGGAGAAAAGTTATTTTGCTGCAGGATTGCAGGCAGACATCAAAGAAAAAAATCTCAGAGTTGAACGCTTTGAGGCTGCAATCGATGCTCGCCGTAAAGAAACTGACAGCAAAAGAGATTAATAAGTAATTTGAAGGGACTTTGTATGGTTAAATTTTTTTCATTAATAGTTTTAAATTGTTTAATTGCGGTACCATTATTTAGCATGGAAAATAATTCAGGAAACGCCCGAGATTTAGCCAATAAAAATTTTCAGGCTGCTTCAAATCTCGAAGCTAACCCAACGCAAAGAGTGAGAGCTCTTTATAAGGGGCGTTTTTTCTATGAGAAAGCGAACAATGAAGTATTAAATTACATTGAGCGTCAACAAAATAGTGATATATCAAAAAAAGATTAATAAAAAAACCGTCTGCAGGAGAAATGCTATGTTGAGAATTACAGCGTTAATGCTGGTTATTTTATTTCCGTATGCTTGTTTTGGTATGGAAACTAACAACAACAATAATCAGGAAAATAATAACTCGCTCTTTGAGCAGTATTGTAAAGACCCTGACATGAAGCCAGTTTTATTGATGCAATATAATCGTGCATCGGCAAACGCGAGCTTTGAGCTTGCAGGTAAATCAAAAATACCGCTAAGAAAATTGAGAGCAATGCAAGATGGTCAAAAAAAGTATGATAGAGCTGATAAGTATCAAAAAATAGTTAATTTGCGTTCAGAAGAACCAGAATCGCAAAAAGAATAATTAATTGTTCGTGTTTAAAAGATGACTTCGGGTTATTTTTTATGCATGAATAACAACAATAAAGGAAACAAAATGAATAAATTAATTTTCGTTACATTGCTCAACGCTTTGGTTTTGCCGCCACTTTTTGGCATGGAATCAAATAATAACAATCAACAATCAGATAGACAATTGGCGAAATTGGCGCATCAAGCAGCTAAAAATCTGAATTTAGGTCATAAACTTATCTATTTGGGTACCGTGGCAACAGATCCTGAAGAGCAGAAAGAAAGAATTAGTTTTGGTTTCCAAAAAATTGAGGATGCTAACAAGTGCGTCGATCACATAAAAGATCGCGTAAATAGCCCGAAAACTAAAAAAGAATAATTAATTACTCGAAAAGGAAATGCAATGGTTCAGTTTTTTTTAATTACGCTAATTACTATCGGTTGTTCGCTGCCCTTGGTATGTATGGAAAATAATGATCAAGCTACCAATGGTGAGCAAATAGCAACGAAGGTGACTACTCCAAAAATACAATTGTCTCCTAAAGCTCTTGCTTATGAAGAGTTGAACAAAAAGATGAAGTCTTATGCCGAAGGTAATGCTACACAGGCTGAACTAAGAGAAGCAAATCTAAAATATGAAGAAGAAAGACAGAAAGAGGATGAAGCGCGCAGAGAGCGTGTTCGCAGAAATCTTTTTTCTGAAAGAGAATAAGCTGACTGCAAAAATAGAAAAAACTCATTGTGCTTAGAAAGCACTGAGTTTAAAGATAACGCCTTATTTTGCTCTTTCAAACTCTTTTGTTTGTTGTTATACTCAAAAAATGAGTCTAAAAATACGGTTTTTTCAGTTGTGAAAGGGCGCAGCGTGATTGCAGCAGGAGATTTTCGAAAAGGGTCTAAAATCCTGTACAAAGGTGAACCGTACATGGTGGTCGATTTTCAATGGACCAAACCTGGTAAAGGTGGGGCCTACGTCAAAGCAAAAATGAAAAACATGATCACCGGGCTAGTTCATGAAGATACCTTCCGTTCTGGTGAAAAACTTCCTGAACCGGATCTTGAATATCACCAAATGCAATATTTGTACCATGAGGGCGATATTTATCATTTTTTGGATCAAGAAAGTTTTGAGCAGCATTCATTCAATAAAAAACAGATTGCTGAAGTTCTTCCCTACTTGAGAGAAGAGATCGTATATTCTGTTCTTTTCTTTTCAGAACGGCCAATTACGGTCACTCCGCCACTTTTCATTGCATTAAAAATAACTGAAACACCACCTGGTGTTCGAGGCGATACTGCACAAGGTGGCGCTACCAAACCAGCGACACTTGAAACTGGTCATGTGCTCCAAGTGCCTCTTTTTATTAATGAAGGCGATGTAGTTAAAGTGGACACTCGTGATGGCAGCTATATTGAACGTGTTTAAGCATAACTACGAAGGTGGGGCGGTGGACGATCAGATTAATCCTGGGATATGCTCAGAGCAAGAATTTGATGACCGAGATCCAGAGCAATGGCGGTCTTTTAATGAACTGTCAATTCGTGCTAAACGTGCTCTTGTATTTCATATTTTATATGCAGCCGATTCGTACGATTACGCGATTTGCGCACAAACAATTGTTGATATGTTCAACAAAGGCTTTGAGCTTGATATTCCTCTAGAAAGTGATGTTGTGCAAACAGCGCGTACAATTATTGAAAACAGAACAGAACTCGATTTGAAATATCAGCCATATTTAACTAATTGGCGTGCTGAACGTCTTGGAGTGAGTACCAAACTGATTATGCGGTACGCAATTTGGGAAATGCTCAATACGCCAACAGCGCCATCGATTGTAATTAATGAAGCGGTTGAATTAGCAAAATGTTTTGCGGAACGTGATGCCTATAAGTTCATCAACGGAATTCTTGATGAACTCCTCAAAACATTACCAAATCAACCGATAATTGAGCCTGCAGTTTCTCAATAATTTTAAATAGTGACCTGAACGGAAATCGGTTCATTTTTTGAACTAAGATCGACTTTCTGCGCATCAATAATCTTACAATCGATAATTGCTTTGCTTTTTTGTATGAACGATTCTTTATCGCCTGTTACAAAAAACTCAATTATGCTCTGTGCATTTTTTTCTCTGTACTCAAATTCAGATACAATTGTGTCTTCTGCGGAAATTATTGTAACATCCGGCCCAAGAGTCTGTTCAATTTCAGAACGAATCAATGCATAGTGTGTGCATCCTAAAATGAGTGTATCTGCGCCACTTTGTTTAATTGGGGTAAGATATTCTTGGAGTAAGAAGTCAAGGTATGCGTTATTTTTTGTAGGCTGCTCGAGTGCCGGCACTAATTGTGGACATGCTACTTCGATGACATTCAATGTATCATCGATTGATAAGAGTGCATTTTTGTGCGCGTGTCGTGCAATTGTGGCTGGTGTTGCTAGAACACCCACTATTTTGTTTTTTGTCGCTCGCTGTGCTGATTGCGTTACCGTATTTACCACTCCCAGAAATGGTAGGGCGGGAAACGAAGAGCATAATGTATCAAATGCAATTGACGATGAAGTATGACATGCAATGATGCACAGTTCAGCGCCAGCTGCTGCCAAAAATGAAGCAATTTGATGCGAAAATTGTTTTATCTGCTCAGGTGTTTTACTGCCGTAGGGTAAATTGGCTGTATCAGCAAGATATATATAATGTGCTGGATAATGCTCAATCAGTTTTCTGAGCACCGTTAATCCGCCAAGACCTGAATCAAAAACACCAATCTTTTTATACGGTATCATTATTTCAGCCGCTAATAAAAAAATGCTTCATCAGCGCGAATAGTGAAAATGGTACCTCTGGTTTTTCTTTTTCAACTAAAAAACGATCTTCAAAATGTGATCGGTAGGCTTCAGGTAAGCTTTGATATTCCTCTTTCTGTTTTATTTCTTGCTCAGGGTCAAGTGACCACAAAATTAATTTCTTTCGTGGTTTTGTGCCAAAATAATCGTTTAAAAATTGTATGTTTTTGGTTGATAAATTACCATACAATTGATTTTGTATTGTTGATAAATCCCAAAGATCAGTGCCTTCATTTGCAGCCAGAGAAATCAAATATGAATTATGGGGATGAATATCAAAAGCAACAATAAAATTATGATTCGGTTTTAATGTCGCAATAATCTCATGCGTCTCTGCATTCCATAGTCGAATATTTCCCGCATATAGTGCGGCAAGAATGTTCTGAGCATTGCTCCATTTAAGTTGAG
>CAZUJC010000047.1:0-5301 GCA_964620245.1 uncultured Pseudomonadota bacterium
AAATTTTTCTCGTTGGCAGCAGCGTATCACAGTTATTTTTTGTGCTGCAATGGTTATAATAAAAAAAGACACACAGAAAACGTGTGTCTTTTTTATGTTCAATTCAAAACGTACGCTTACCAACCAAATCCGAATCCTATACCACCGCGTCGTCCACCAAAACCAATGCCTCCACCAAATCGAGATCCGTAGTAGCCACGTCGGTAACCGCCACTATAATAGGGAGAATAATAAGAATCATAGTCATAATCATCATAATAATATTGAGGTGATGAAACATAACGAACCACTCTTTGTTGTCTTGCAGGCTGAATGTACCTAATTTGTTTTCGCACTTGCTGTGGCGCTCTTTCATTAATCAATCCGTCAAAATAGGTTTCGATGTAATCTTTCATCGCTTGACCTGATAAAAGGCCAGTTCGCTTTATGACTTTGCCATCCTTTTTGAATACCGACCCATTTTTAAATAAAACCAGCGTTGGTGCACCATCTTTTTCAATATTAAATTTGTTAATCAAATCTTGATTAAGCTCTGCATTCACAGCAATAAAAGCTATTCGCGCTCGTTGATAACGATCTTGATTGCTTAATTTAATAAACGCAGATTTCATTTCTTCAATATCATCAAATTGGTCAATTGCTTCTTGTGAATCATACGGATTAAGAAAAACAACTGCTAAATCGTAATCATTAAGCACTGCGTTAAATTTATCTGCATTACGCGGCGCAAAAAAATCTGCTTTTATTGCGCTGATACTCAACGCACATAAAACAATTGCTAAAATTCCCCAACGTTTCATAATCGTCCCCTTATAGTTTAATATCTGAAACTACCTTCTTTTGCTGTTTCTTTTTTGCAATATCACCATTAAGTACTTGTTTAATAAAATTATTTATTTTATATGCATATTTATCTGGATTAAAAAAAATAGAATCAAAGTGATGACGACCTTTGGTAATCCACAAGCGAGTATAGCCAGCTGCATTATCGTAGACATTATGCGCTGCTTGTACCGTAACTTTTTCATCGTTGTAGCAATGAATAATAAAGCACGGAATCGTAATTTTTTTTATCGAATCTGATGGGCTAATTGGATAAATATAGGTGTTCGTTGCTGTTGCATCCATATGCGCAACTGTTTTTAAAATTGTTTTAATAAACGATTGTACATACGGATTGAACGCATATTTTTCAAGCCATTTTCTGCCCGGCATTTCAAATGAGTACCCAAATAGCGAAATTTTTAAATGCTCCATGCATCGTTTTAAAATATTTTCACTTTTGTCGTACGGACAATCCAAGATAAGTGCATCAAATAATTGTTTTGATTGATTTTTTTCACTCTTGGTATCAAATGCATCAGCATATGCTTGAATGACCGCAACTGCACCCATTGAAAATCCGTAGGCAATGAGTGGTAATTCTTTTAAATCTTCTTGCGAGCGTAAATAAGTAACGGCACCTGCAACATCAAGCGCTTCATCGCGACCAAAAGTACAACAATGATCTGGCTGAATATGTTCACCATGCGCACGAAAATCAAACATCATTACATTATATTCCGGAAAAAGCATGCGTCTTAAAAAACCGATATCAAATTTATTACACATAAAACCATGGCATACCAAAATAGTCGCTTTAGCTTTTGGTTTTTTAACTAAAATTCCGTGTCGCGGAATAATTTGTCCGGTTTCTCCTTGATGAGAATAAAAAGTAACATATTCCATCGAACCACCATCTAAATATTTTTTTTGGTTTTCCAATACAATTGCATCAGGTAATATGGGGCTTATTTGTGCCGCAACCGCACAAGCGCCGCAAAGGAAAATCAGCGTACTATAAGCATTAATGTATGCTCGCGTTGCCACGTTTTTCCTTTTCTTATCTACAAATACAAAAGACAGACCTATAAAAATTTTAACACTAAATGTTTTCTATTTGCAATAATAGCCTGTACAGAATGCAATAATTTAAAAACAAAGAAAAAGCGAATAAAACATAAAATCCAGCCACATTCAACAACTCTGTGTCAAAAATGGCTGGATTTTAACAATTTTGAGAATAAATGGGGGAATTTTATGAATCTTTAAGCAATTTCACCACAAACTCCTCAAGTTGTTTCCTGCTCATTGACTGATTGTAGCGGGCAATTAACTGTTTATCTTTAAAAACCAACAAACATGGAATAGTTGGCACATGGTATTCTTGCGCAATTTCGGGTGAAACGCTGGTATCAACTTTCAAAAATGCTACCTCTTGGGCAAATTGATGTGCAACCGATTCCACTGCGGGCAACATACGCATACAACTTGGACAAAATGGTGCATAAAAATCAATGACCACCAATCCTTGCGCTGCATTGATTATCTCTTTTATTTCAGCAACATTTTTTATTTGTGGTATTTCGGCACGTTCTTCAGGAATGCCCGGTACGTATCTTTTTTCAAATTGCGCAGCAATATTGGTGGTAAAACCATGTTCTTGTAAAAACGCTACTGCATCTAGTGCTGCTTTAATACCATCACCCGCCGCAACACCTGCTTGTCTGTAACGATGATCAGTTACATCACCAGCTGCAAAAATTCCTTTTTTTGATGTTGCTTGTGTGCGATCAGCCATTGCAATGGTACCTTCAGGGTCAATTTTTAAAAAATTCTTGAACAAAATACTGTTGGGGTCATGACCAATTGCTAAAAACACTCCGCTCACCGGCATAGTGGTTAAGGTATCTGTTTTACTGTCAAAAACTTCGGCTCCGGTAACTTGCGAGCCATCGCCAATAACGGAACGCACTTGCGAATTAAATTTTACTTCAATTGATGGATATTCGTGCAACCGATCTTGCATCGAAGCTGCAGCGCGCATACTCGATCCGCGAACCAAAAGAGTAACCTTTTTGGCATACGAAGCTAATTGCACCGCTTCTTCAATTGCTGAGTCACCACCACCAATAACGATCACTTCTTTATCTTTATGAAATGGCGCATCACACACTGCGCACGTAGTAACCCCTTTTCCCCAATATTCTTTTTCGCCAGGAATACCAAGGGTGCGCGGCGTTGATCCGGTTGCAATAATTACTGTTAATGCACGAAGCGTATTGCCATTTTCAGTTATCAACTCAAATGGCCACACATTAAAATCAACTTTTACTACAGCATCATTAATTATTTCAACACCAAATTGCTGCACTTGTTCTTGCAAATCGTTCATCAAATCGGTACCAAGAATTTTGGTTCTTCCCGGCCAGTTTTCAATATAGCTTGTTTTTGTCAGCGCACCACCACGTTCATTACCAGCAATCACCACTGTTTTAATTTTTGCGCGTGCACCATATAATCCTGCACTCAATGCTGCTGGCCCAGAACCAATAATAACTAAAGGAACAACTTCGGTTGCTTGCAACGCTTTTTGCATATTAAAAGATGGCTGCGATCGCCAATGCCAAATTAATGCGCTTGCACCAGTTGCACCTAAAAATAGAATACCCATTAATACAATCAGTTTAATAATCTTGTTGTGCACCATATTCATCCTTATAACTATTTTTTTTTAGAGTAATTTTTAACCCATGCGATCTTAATTGACAAATAAATTAAGAGTCATGTACCTTAATACGCGATTGTTAGTCATAGTATAAATAACTCCCTTATAAAAAGGCAAAGCGATGAAATTATTTGTTAAATTCTTTTCCGTATTAGTAATTGGTGCTTCAATCAGTTCTGCCGTAAATGCGAACACAGTCACTATTCCGTGTGATTCTCAAAGTAAAAATAAAGAATGTGCAACCGATTGTCCCGCCACCTGCGCAAATGAAATGACTCCGTGCGAAGAAAAATCTCCGTGTTGCCAAATGCCCATGAAAACTGATGAAACTTCTCCTGATGACGCAGCTCCAACAAGTTTAAATTCATCAAATGCAGCATGTACATTGGTGAAAAAAATTGCACCGCTTTGTTTTGCTATCGGCTTTCTCCTTGCCTATCACAAACTTTCTCAAGTTGATGAAAAAATAGATACAAAATCCACGGCGAAAACAACAACAGGAACCGACACCGCTGCAACTGAAAAATCTGCTGAAACAACAAAAACAGTCGTGAAAGCAATCAGTTCATGCTACAGCAAAACGGTAGAAGACATAATCAAAGCTATCGTCGCAGTCTTTGCAACCGATGTCATTAAAGACTTCCTCAAAGAAGTAAAAAAGACCGGAACTGATTTCATTGCAGACAATACGTCATTCGCTTGCTAACAACCTCAAACCAAAAATAGCATTTAGACAACCCCAGGTGTCAAAACCTGGGGTTTTTTATTAACCCCCTGCCACAGCTCAAACCAGGCTACCCCGCGTTGACAGTTTTTGTCGTTTCAGATAGAATAAATTACTACGATAAGTAAAGAAAATGGCGCGACAAAATAAGGGTAAAATTTTATGAAACTTTCTAATAGAATTAAAATACTGATCTGCTCGCTGGGTTTTCTGACTGCCCAAACTGGATTTGCACCACTCTTTGCGGATGATCTGACATCTGAACAACCGGTAAGTGCACAAAATGTCCACGAAAACCAAGAAACTCTTTCGGTCGCGCAAAAGCAACTGCAAGAAGATTTGCTTGAACTCCATTTGCGCCCTACACTGGAACTCTATAAAAAATTAGATTTTGTTTTAGAACTTTTGGCTCAAGTGATCAACAATAATCAAGTACGCGGCGCCAAAAAAGCTGAATCTCTGGAACATCTTAAAGAGATTCGCGGCTTAGTGATTCAATTACAAGCGGGCGGAATTCATTTCAACGATCCAAAAACCATTCAAGTTCTCAACATCATTTTTGAACAAGTAGCCACTTATCTACAATCGTTAATAAAAAACGGATTTACCGAATTTAAGCAACTCGATCTTGATGCAGCAGTAAAACGCGGTCTTGGTGATAAAACAATTTCATTTGACGAATTGCGCGCTCACACCGAAAAAAATGAAAAATTACTCAAAATAGTTGAAGCTGAAGCATCAAGTGTCGGCCTTTCAAAATTTAATCAAATGTACCGACGCGCTGAAAAATTTGTTGTCGACCACCGCATTTTACCCCGCGCTGGATTAACATTATTAGGAACTGCATTCTTATGGTTCTTAATTGCAAAAATTCGTAATGAACAAATAGCTCCAAAGCTCGATAATCATGGCGAATTTACATTTGATAAAGATGGTAAGATTATTAAGGAGCTCACGACAAAAAGTGAATGGATAAAATGGTTACAAGAAAATGTCACAGGTGAATTTGCTCGTACTAATAAAGATGGTG
>CAZUJC010000048.1:0-5188 GCA_964620245.1 uncultured Pseudomonadota bacterium
AATTCAATAAACACAATAGCGCGCAGCTCTTCTGGAAGTAGCAAGGCTGTTGGGTTTTTAATAAATGATTGCGATCATACTACCATTACCGATTGTATTGTAAAACACAGTAACAGTTCATTAGCACAGGCGTTTGGTTTTGAGTTAATTGATGGCTCTGACAATGCGTGTATTTTGTGCAATTCTCGTAATAACAGTGGTGCCACCGTTGCAGCAGGGTTTGCTTTAAATGGTACCGAGTCAGAAACAGCACTCATTAAATGTATGAGCCGTATTAATAATGGTGGTGTTGCAGGTACAGGCTATGGCATTTATATTAATGGGCCTCAAAATTGTGATATTTGGAATAATCAATTAGTGGGCAATACTGGATTGATCGGCGTTGGCTTGAAAGATACAACCACCGATACAACGAATTTGATTGCGGGAAACCTATCGTTTAGAAACACTACGACCGCATTTGATGTAAATCGTACAAGCGGTAGTTTGCCAGTTCTGTTTGCAACCGTCGGTGATTTCTCTGCGATTGCAAATGCCAGTGATTATGAAAATATTGCATTCAATTAAAAAGAAAACATAGGTTGTACATTAAAACAATTAGTTTAAAAGGAAAAGAATGAAGAAATATTTGTATCTAATACCTTTACTTATCAGTTTCGTAGTGCGCGCTGACTCTATTGCAATTGTTTTTGATACACCAGGTGTTTATAAATATGCATGGGGTATGAATGGTAATCCCACCGATCCCAATGATTCATTATTTATTATTACTTCGAGCAATGTTACATTGGATTTAGGAAATGGGACTTTCGGTCAGCAACCAGGAAACAGTGTTCCCGGTTTTAGAGGCGTTGTTGTTAATGATAATCTTGCGAACGTAAAGATTATCAATGGCAAGTTTGCCAATTTTACCGGTGAAGGTGTGTATGTAAATGATGGATGTTCTGAATTTGTCGCTGAAGCGCTAACGTTAGAATCATGTACTAATGCTGGGATATTTTGCGATGGAAGCATTACAGGTACTGGGCTTAATAATTTAACGATAAGAAATTGTAATTTCTCAAACATTGGTTCTAACGGTGGCTCTGCATATGGGTTGCGCATAAAAAAATGTTCTCGACTTGTCATGAGTGATTGCTTATTTGAAGGAACCTCACAGCTTATTAATAATGAAGCGAGAGGTGTTTCATTTGAGCAAGTAAGTGTATTTCAGATTACCAACTGTAAATCATTAGGTCAGAATGGTCTTGAGGCAGGAATTGGTTATAATTTTAATACATGCAGTGATGGCTTAATGAATACATGCATTGCATATTATAATTATACTGCCGGCGGCAGTGCAAACGCACTTTCGTATGGGTTTTCATTTACCGGTTGTTCACGGTTGTATGTTTCAGATTGCCAAGGAGTGAGTAATTTTGCGCTTGTTGGCAAGAGTGCTGGTTTTTATTCAACCGCAGGTTCTCAAAATATTTTTGAAAAATCGTTGGCACAAAATAATAGTGGACAAGCAGGTGTTGTTGGATTTGGTTTAGATGATGAAGTAAGATCGTATTTAGACCTGTGCATGAGCAGAGGAAATACAAGTCAAAGCGGCAATGCATACGGTATTCGATTAATTAACACGTGTGATAATTGTTATGTAGAAGACAACACGGTTGTCAATAACAGTGGTGTGCAAAGTTTTGGAATCACTGATGATTCTAATCCAAGTAGTACACTGGTTATTGGTAACTATGCACTGAACAACATCAATAATTACAGTATTACCTATCCTGCAGGGATAACCTTGCAAACAATTGAAGGAAGCTTGTCAAACAATGTAATTGGTTTGCCAGGTGGTCAATCGGGTGTTTTTGATAATGTAAGCGTTACACCATAATAGAGTGCTCTAAAAAAATAAAAAAGCCGTACACATTTACGTGTACGGCTTTTTATTTTTTATTTAAATAGATTCTTCTTGTTGTTTTTTGCGTAAGAAAGTTGGTACATCAAGGTCATTAATATCAAGAGCCACCGATGGTTGCTCAGTTATTAACGGTTTTACTGCAGTTTCAGGTCGTTGAATGTGAGCTGGGGTGATTTCTTTTGCTTTGATTGGTTCAGCTACTGGTGCAAAGCCTGTTGCAATAACAGTGACATGAATTTCATCGGTAAGAGTTTGATCAATTACTGAACCTAAAATAATGTTGGCATCTTGGTCTGCTTGTTCATAAATAATTTGCGCTGCAATACGAATTTCATGTAATCCCAAATTAGTGCCGCCGGTAATATTGAGTAAAACACCTTTTGCTCCGGTAATGCTCATGTTTTCTAGAAGTGGGGAACTAATTGCTTGCAGTGCTGCATTGTGAGCACGATCAGCACCGGTTGCAATACCGGTTCCCATTATTGCCATACCGCGATCTTTCATGATGGTGCGAACATCTGCAAAATCAACGTTAATGTGCCCCGGTTTTGCAATAATATCGGCGATCGATTTTACGCAGCGATGCAAAACTTCATTGATCATGCCAAATGCATCGATCATTGAAACGCTGTTATCAACTACATTGAGTAGTTTTTCATTTGGAATCACGATTAATGTATCGACTTCTTTTTTTAAAGTTTCGAGCGCGGTATTTGCGACAGCAGTACGTCGTTTTCCTTCAAATTGAAACGGTTTGGTTACCACAGCAATGCATAAAATATTTTTTTCGCGCAGAGCATGAGCAACAACTGGCAATGCCCCAGAACCGGTACCACCACCAAGGCCACCAGTTAAAAAAACGATATCCGCATCTTGTGCAAGTTCCATAATTTTATCGAGATCTTCTTCGGCTGCACGTTTTCCCAGTTCTGGATTGGCACCAGTGCCAAGTCCTTTAGTAGATTTCACGCCAATTTGAATCTTATGTTCTGCTTTTGAAGCATTGAGTGCTTGCGCATCGGTATTGGCAACAATGCATTCGATTCCTTCAACACTGGTATCGATCATACTGTTTACCGTATTACCGCCAGCACCACCAATGCCGATTAATTTTATGCGTGCAATTGGGCTGTTAGTAACAAATTTTTCTGGTTCAAATGTAATCATAACCCCTCTCCTAAAAAAAGTCGGACACCCATGATTTCATTCGAGAAACAATACGCGTCAGTATTGGTCCCGATATCCCGTTAGTAGCAGTATCTCTTTTTTGCAATGCGTGAAGCAAGAGTCCATACCCGGTGGCATATAATGGATTTTCCAACGTTGCGAAAATGCTGTTTTGCAAACGTGGTTTGCCAATGCGCACTGGAACGCGCAAAATATCGTTTGCAAGTTGAGGTAATCCGTGCAAAAGTGATCCACCACCAGTCAGAACAAATCCTGCTGTAATAGTTTGACTTAAATGTTTGCTATCAATAATTTTTTTAACCAGAGTTAAAAGTTCTGTTGCACGAGGCCGCAGAATTGCACTTAATTCTGGTACCCAAACATCGTGTGTTTCGTCTTGTTCTAGCGATTCAATGGTGATGATTGTATCATTAGTTGTTTCGCTTACGCTGCCAAACTCTTTTTTTATTCTTTCTGCTTGATTGAGTGTTGTTTGCAAACCGATTGCAAGATCATTAGTGAATTGATTTCCCGCAACGGGAATGACGTGGGTATAGCGAATTGCACCGTTCATATAAAGCGCCAAATCTGAAGTGCCACCACCAATATCAAGCATGCCCACCCCAAGTTCTCGTTCATCGGGGCTCAGAACGGCGCAAGCAGATGCTAATTGCTCGAGCACTAAATCATATACTTTAATTCCGGCTAATTGACAGCAGTTAATCAAGTTTTGTGCACAAGCAACTGAGCCGGTGATAATGTGAACATTGGCCTCGAGTCGTACACCATACATGCCAACCGGATCGTTAATTTTGTCAGAACCATCGATAATAAAATAATGCGGTAACACATGTAAAATTTGTTGCCCTTCTGGCAGAGCAATTGCTTGCGCTGCTTCAACAACAGCAGTAACATCGTGATGTGTTACTTGGCCACGCTTTATTGGTACTACTCCTTGAGAGCTGAGTGAATTTATGTGGCTACCAGAAATACCAATACAAGCAGAATCGATTGTGCAACCGGCCATAAATTGTGCTTCACTAACAGCCTGTTTGATTGAGTGTACTGTTTTTCCTATATCAACTACAACGCCCTTTTTAAGCCCATCAGATGGTGCATTACCGATGCCAACAATGTCGAGGCTGCCATCACTTTGTAGCTGGGCAACTAAGACACAAATTTTCGTGGTGCCAATATCGATAGCAACCACGATATCAGAGAAAACGCTGCCCTTCATTCTCTTTCCTCCCTTTCTGATAAATAACAATTTGTTTGTGGAACCGTACATCGGCTATCCATGCAGCTGGCGATGTTTTTTTAAATTTCTTTTGTTCATTAAGGTGTGCTTGCATGTTGACGCATCGATTAATAATTGCCTGATCAAGCAACTGATTGGTATCCATTTTTATTGTCATACACGTTTTAAGGCGATCGCTCACAAGAATCGATGTACGATTTTCAATAGTAATTTCATAAAGTTGTAACATTTTTTGCGGAACTTTTTCGAGCCACTGCAAGCATATATGATCAAATTCTTCTGGTTGCACAATTTTTATTTCTGGCAGAGTGAGATATTGTTTTTCATAATGTGCACGGGGTGTAATAAACCCCCGTCGGGTGAGAACTTTTTCGTCGTTTACCAAAAAAAATGGTGAATCAATATGCATAGTAATAGAAAGTGTGTGTGGTTTATAACGTGAACAAATAATTTCATTGATAAACGGAAATTGTCGTTTTAAGGAAAAATGCCACGGCTCATGCTGAATTTTTTGATACGCATTTCGTGCTGTGTTGATTAATAATTGGGCGGTAGAAGGAGTTACCATTGGATCAATGGAAATGCTTAACTGTGTTGGTGTGAGCAGTGATGCAATACACAAAACAGTAATAGTCAATGCGGCGCACGTTGCACCAATAAAAAATACAAAAAAAATAAATGCGCGGTGTTTCATACTTCCCCCCGTACGCGATGCTGATGCATCACACCCTCTTACTTTTCATACTATTTTACTATTGCAATAATCAATGATTTAGTTGTTTTTATTAAATGCTGATAGGCGTAAAAAATTAAGATATGTTCACCATGTTGATATTTTAGCTTCTATTTATTTT
>CAZUJC010000049.1:0-5094 GCA_964620245.1 uncultured Pseudomonadota bacterium
AAAGTTAAAAAAAATAATGAAATTTACGCGTATATCAAGGATGAAAAATCCGGCGCTGTGAGAGAACTCTCACGAGATGAGAAATATCTTCAAATCAATTATAAAGCACTTGAATCTGGATACAACAAACAATTAAAGCAATCAGAAAAACAAGCAGATTCTTAAAGAAATATTTCGAAAATTGTGATTGAATTGTTTGTCGTCTGCTGTTTCCAGGATCTGATGTTAGCGTTCTCGTGAATTATGTAGATAGAAAAAAGAGTTAAGGCAAAAAATATTTATTTTTTTTGCGCATCTGCGCCTTTGATTTCTGCAGGTTTATAGGGAAACTTAAATCGGTATAAATCAAATTGTTCCAGCGCGAGATACAATGGCATAGTTGTAACAAGACAGACAAAAAATGTCTTAGGATCGTCTAATTGCAACTTATCTTGTATTTTAAAACCTGCATAAACTCCCATAATGATTGTTGGCAATCCGTGTATGCCCCAGGTGATGAGTAGGCTTGCTAGCATCGATTTAAATGTTAATTCCTCTGGGGGAAAATATTTATTAATCGATATGTTATATAATTTTTTATACCATGGTAAAGTTTGCAACAATTTTAACTTTTCCATTTGTTCGTTGCTCAGTCTATGTTGTCCAATTTTCAATGTAAAATTCGACGGTAGATAGGTCGCATCAATATTCGTAAGATTATTCTCTTCAAGATAGAGCTCATTTAATCTTGGAAAATGCTTGAAAATAGAGTCAAGATTAATTGAGGTAAGTGATGGATTGTAATAGAAACATAACCGCTCCGGATTCATGAAACTTAATTCTTCAATTCCTGAAATAGAGGTTAAATTTGGTTTGTGGCAAATTGACAAATCTTTCAAGTAAGAATCATAATGGTAGCAATAATCTAGGAGTTTTTGTGATTGATCAATATCCACAAGTTGCTCAACGGTTTCTGCTTTATCTATTAACGTACCGACTATTTTCTTTTGTTTTTTATCTGAGAGCCCTAAAAAATCAGCTTCCTTCCACATTTTATACGTTTCTTCAAATGATTTTTCTTCAGGAATCTCAAATTTTTTTGTGGTAAGTAGTTTGAAAGTTTGCGCATTCAAAGAAGGTCGAACTTTGGTTAAATCAAAATCGGTTGCATCAGTTTCTGGCATCACAAATGGAAATTTTTGCACTTGGCTGAAAGGCAGTTGCACTTCCCCATCAATGCATTTAATTACCGCAAATTTATTTTCATTATTTTCCATGCAAAAAAGCATGTTATTTACAATTGAAAATAATGAAATGACTAAAAAAAACTTAAACATGTTCTAATTTCCCCAAATTGTTATTTTTTTAACGGATATTCTTTAAACCCAACGAGCCTGCATTCTGGTTGCGGCAACAAATTAAATTCAGTGTGCACCATTTGCTGCATTTTTTGTGCGAGCTCAATGATTTGTGTGCTGGTTGCAGTGCCTTTATTGACGATCATGTTTGCATGTTGATGAGAAACTGCAGCATCGCCGATGCGCAAGCTTCCTTTGACGCCAATTTTATCTAAATAATACGCAATATATGGCAATTTGACCCCCGTTTTTTCATGCGCAACTTCAGCTGGCAAAAAATTGCGAAAAAAACTGCCGCAGGTGTGTGAAGTTGGGTAGCGATTAAATCGGTGGCGCATGATTTCAGTACGTCGACCGCGTGCAAAAGCAACATCGAGTGGAAAAAGTCGTTTTACTTTAAACGTCGCATCAATTAAATAATGATTTTCTGCATGTAAGGTGGAATAATCGTATCCAAAATTGAACCATGCATTATCTACGGTGTGCACAGAATTGTTTGCGCTATCGATTACCGTTGCAGTAACTAAAAATTGACTGAGCAGAAATTGAAAATAGTGCAAATTAATATACACAGAACCGCCAACGGTTCCGGGAATGCCGCTAAATTCTTCCAGATCGCCAAGTTGATGACTTAAACAATATTCGATCAATTGATCCATGGTAACGCCAGCGCCGGCAGTAACGAGCGCATTATTTTCATCGATAAGTGTGTACGAAAGTTCGTTGAGTGCAGGTCGAATTACCAAACCATCAAAACCTTCATCACTTATCAAAATATTTGCACCGCTTCCTAAAACGAAAATTGGCACATTGTGTTCGTGCGCAAATTGCAGCGCCTGTTGAAATTCTTGTTGCGTGCGTGGTTGTGCAAAATAGCGCGCTGCGCCGCCGGTTTTGAACCAATTTTTATCGGCAAGTGAAACGTTGTGTTCAATGAGATTTACGTTCATTGTTTTTTAGCAGGAATTTTGCGTATGTTAACTTTGTGTAAACGAACCAGTTCACTGCAGGTTTCACTGCACGTATTGTGTCTTTTTTCTAAACATGCAAGACACGCAAGAAATTGTTTGTTGCATTCTGCGTTAATGCAATTGGTTGGTTCATCATACGGTGCATTGCACACATCGCAGCGGCCGACAACATCTTCGTTTACTTTTACCGTAATTCGTCCATCAAAAACATAATTTTTGCCGCGGAAAAAACCATCAGGAAATTGTTCAACGTAACGATGAATGCCACCTTGAATTTGGTAAACTTCTGCTGCGACATTTTTTGATTTTAAATAGGCAGAAGCACGTTCGCATCGAACACCTGCGGTGCAGGCCATTAATACTTTTTTGTTTTTAAAGGTATCGATATTTTCATCAATAAATCCAGGCAGTTCTCGAAAATAGTCAATTGGTGCATTGAGTGCATCTTTAAATTGACCGATTTTCCACTCAAATTTATTTCGTGTATCAAGAATAACAGTATCGTCACTTTTGTTTTTTAAAAATTCGTGCGCTTGTTCTGGTGTGAGGTGAATGCCACCATTTCGTGCATTTATTTTTTGTGTGTCGAGTCCTAAATTGACAATTTCAGGTCGCACAACGACGCGCAACCGGGGAAAATGGTCAACATCGCCTTCACTGTCTTTGAAATCAATTCCTGCAAAAAGAGGGTGTGCGAGCATGAGTTCTTTATATTTTTCAATATTGTGATCCAATCCACCCACCGTGCCATTGATCCCTTCATGTGCAATTAAAATTCTACCTTTTAAATTGAGTTGTTTGCACAGTTTTTTTTGCCAGGTGCATATTTGCTGAGGATTTTCAATCTCAACATATTTATAGTAAATAGTAATTTTTCCCATAGTGTTCGTCCCAAAAAAAGCTGATACCTATTCTATTGTAGCATGAGTTGGATGCAACGGCGATTGTTTACTGTAAACTCGTAAACCCTTTAATGCGTGATTGCTCAAACATAAAAACAAAAAAACCTATTGATAAAATAACATAAAAAACATTGAGTACCAAACTGGTGGTCAACAGACCCAATGGCATTTCTTGTTTGGCCATCACGGTGCGTAATCCTTCAAATGCATAGGTCATTGGCATGAGTTTACCGATATATTGACCCCATTTTGGAAGGGTATCAAGCGGATAATAGACCGAGCTAAATGGTGAAAATACCCAACTTAATGTCCATGAAAAAAAGAGAGCTTTTCTGCCCCAGTAAAGAATAAAAGCGGTGGTAAAAAATCCAATAAAAAGACCTGAAAGCAACAATGAGAAAAAAAAGGGGAGCAACAACCACCCGGTTGTCAGTACATTACACGCATAGAGTATCCACACCGTAAAAACGCAGATGAGAAGTGTATAAAAAATTCTAAAAAAACTTAAAATTACGAGTGAGGTCATCCACTCAAAAATGGTAAGGGGAGTAGAAAAAATATTGATTAAGTTTCGCTCCCACAGTTCTTCCAGTACAGTCATCGAAACTGCATCGTTTGCTCGCTGCACCACATACCAAAAAACCAAACAACCAAGTAGAGTTAAAATCGATGTTGAAATACCTTCTTGGTTTTCTTGCATCCACATGCCGGTCATGCCCCAGAGAATAATATCAAGTATCGGCCACATAATATCATCCACAAAATTGTGAATGTTTCCTATCCAGCTCAATACATAGCGAATGACAAGGGCATAAATGCGATGCCACTTCATGAAATTCCTTTAGGTGGTCAATTGTGTTGGTGCGTATGAAATTTTTAGAAAGTAATCTTCAAGTGTTGGTTTGTCAATTGAGATGTGTGAATACATGATCGATTCTCGTGCCAAAAGATTAAGAAGATATGCAACTGCCTGTTCATCGATTTCTATGGTGACAACGTTGCCTTGGGCGGTGTACAAAAAAGAATGTTTTTTTAAAAAATGTGAAATCTGGGCACTGCTTTCTAAAACAGTAAGTTGAACACGGACTTTTGCAATTTGATGAGTAAGTTTTTCAGGTGCGCTGTCAGCAATAATTGCACCTTCTTTCATTACCAAAACGCGGCTGCACATGTGTGCTACTTCAACCATATTGTGTGAAGCGAGTAAAATAGTAGTACCGTTTTGAGTTTGTTCTTTTGTTAAAAAAAGGCGCACCGTGTGTGCAATATCAGGATCAAGTGCTGCTGTAGCTTCATCAAGAAATACAATTTGCGGATGAGCTAAAAATGCTTTAGCTAAAATGACTCGGTTGAGTTGACCGAATGCCAGGTGACCAGTTGCGCTGTTGCGTAGCGACCACATACCAAAAGTGGTGAGTAGTTCTTCAATCCGGTTGGTTCGTTCTTGTTTGTTCAGTCCGCACAAACGTGCATAAATATCCAAATTTTGTGCGACCGAAAGGGTAGTTGGAAGTTGAAGCGAACCACTTGCAAACCCAATCGATTGCAACAATTCAGACCGATGAACCGAAAAGTCTTTGCCACAATAGAAAATAGAGCCAGAAGTAGGTTTTAAAACGCCCACAAGCATGTGCAATGTAGTTGTTTTTCCGGCACCGTTTGGCCCAAGAATGCCCACTATTTCACCTTGCGCAAGATCAAATGAGATCTTGTTGACAGCGGTTGCGGTTGACTTTGAAGCGGAAAAAAATGAGCCAGTCGAGAACGTTTTGGTTAAATTCTGTACTGATAAAACAATAGCTGGGTAATAACTCATACAGTCTTTAAATGAGAATTTAGTTGATTTCTTGAGTAAGTATATAGCAAATGCGTCAATTATCTACT
>CAZUJC010000050.1:0-5066 GCA_964620245.1 uncultured Pseudomonadota bacterium
GGCCAAAAATATCTTCCATGTTTACATCTTGACCTTGAAAACCGCCCATTCCTTCTGGGCCAGCATGACCAAATTGATCATATTGCTTGCGCTTTGCAGCATCTGACAGAATTTCATAGGCATGAGAAGCTTCTTTGAATTTTTCTTCAGCTTCTTTGTTGTCCGGGTTTCGGTCGGGGTGATACTTCAGTGCCAATTTGCGGTAAGCAGCCTTAATATCGTTTTGGGTGGCGTTTTTTGCAACGCCAAGAATTTCATAAAAGTCTTTTTTTGTAGCCATGATGATTATTTTTGGGTAAAGATTAAAGAATATAAATTTTATCTGAGTATAGCAGAAAATCGATAAATCAAAAAGGAGCATGTGGTATGTTATTATCTTTAAAAAATGTGGCTATTTTTGTTGGTGTATGGATCTTATTTGTGATCATTGACCTCTTTTGGTTGGGCTTTGTAATGCGCGATTTCTATATGGAATCACTTGGTGATAAAGCGCGCGTTATTAATGGCACATTAGCTCCCCATTGGCCAGCTTCGTTGGCTGTGTGGTTCTTAATAGTTCTTGGTATATTTGCATTTGTTTTGCCAAGGGCCGATTCAATAATGACAGCACTGGTCTCGGGTGCTCTTTATGGCTTTATTCTCTATGGAGTCTATGATTTGACTAATTTTGCTACATTGAGCGGGTGGCCAATCAAATTAGTAATTGCCGATCTTATTTGGGGCACTGTTTTAAATGCCGTTATCAGTGCGATTGCTTATTTGATAGTTCACCTTATTTGAACGAATTTTGCTGTGCAATTGTGATAAATTTAGAACAGTCTGCATGTGATTTTTTTATATCACCACTGCGCGCTGGCAAAAAACTAATCCCTGCATTAAATTCGGGAAATTCTTGTTTGAGATGTTCAATCAGTTCAAGCAGGGTGATGCTTTTGCCGGTGCCGATGTTGAAAATTTCAAAACTGTGTGCACCTACTGGCAATGTTCCGGCAGTTAAGTTTGCTTGCACAACCGTATTGATTGGCACAAAATCGCGCGTTTGGGTGCCGTCGCCAAAAATCGTGAGCGGAATATTTTTTTTCATGCATTCTTTAAATTGTGCAACAACCGCTGCATAAGGCCCATTAGGATTTTGGCGCTCTCCATACACATTAAAATAGCGCAAAATTACCGTGCTCAAATGTGTTGAGCGCGAAAATTCTCGGCACAACAGCTCACCAATAAGTTTTGAGTGGCCATAGGGAGATTCAGGTTGGCAGGGTGTATTTTCGGTACATGTTTCTTCAACCGAGCCGTACACCGCAGATGATGATGAAAAAATGACTCGTTTTACTTGATTGTATTGTGCGGCGCGCAGAATATTGAGTGTGCCCAAAACATTGGTTTCATAACAATCAGTGGGGTGTACAATTGAATCAGGAACTGAAATGAATGCGGCTAAATGAAGAATGACGTCAACATTTTTTGTTGCATTTATGCAGCTATCAAGATCGACGATAGTTCCATGCATGAAGTTAATTTGATTGTAGACTGCACTCAAATTATTCAAATTACCGCTTGATAAATTGTCAAGAACGGTAACGCGCGCACCAAGTGCAACTAATTGTTCGACAATATGTGATCCAATAAACCCAGCGCCGCCAGTTACTAACACATTTAAAAAAGAGTACTTGTTCTTCATTGCGTCCTCATTTTTTCCAAAATAGCGGTTGCGGTGGTTTTTCCATCAAGCACCGCTTCTTGCATGCTTGAATATTTCCAGCCACCATAGCGTCCAACCGAATGAATATTGAGTTCATGTAGTCGATTTAAAAGGCGTGGAAGATTTTTTTCTCGCCAAAAATCGTAAATAACATACGCATGGGGAATGGAAATTACTTTTTTAGTGATGATTTGGGCATCATCAATGCCAAGTAATTTTTGTGTTGTATTATATGCTTCATTTATAAGTGTAGCGATCGGCTTTTTTGCTTTTTTCAGGTATGAAAATTCGCCGTAGAGTGAACTGCACCCAGTAGGAACTGAACTGCTCGCAAAATTGTGTGGAAAACCAATCCGATAAAATGGAAATTGTGTTTCGGGAAAATAGATCCAGTGTTTGGTACTCAGTTTTTCGCGAGCAATGCCCAGGTTAAAATTGATAACCGAATTACACAGTAATTTTTCAGACGCTTTTCGCAACGGATCTATTGAATGTGGTCCACGTAATGCATATAAAAATTGATCAAGTGGTGCGGTGTTGATAAGAACTTTAAATGATGCGGTATGTCCATTTGAAAATTGTACCTGATTGTTGTGGAGATCAATTTTCTGTGCTTGAAAATTGGTTTGAATTTTGTTTTGCAATTGATTGGCGAGTTTATTAATCCAAAATTGGATGCCACCTTTTTTGGGGTACACAAAGTTTGCATTGTAACCAATGGCTGCGTTGCCGCGATCGGCAAGACTTCCTTCAATCAATTGCGTCAGGGTTGTATGAGGAACAAATCGGCCCATCCATGTTGGTGACACTTTTTTAATATTATAGGCAAAAATCTTAGACTGAAATGGAAAGAAAAAGTTGCGTGCGATACCGATACCAAAAGTACGCACTACCCATTCATGAAATGACCGCGGTGTGCGGCGCGCAAAAGGGCGTTGTGCAAACCCTTCAATGCATTGGGCAATCACCTGCGGTGGTAATCCGTATAAGTTTGTTTGAAATGGGTACCGGGTATAGGTGCCATGCGAATAAATAAACGATTCACGATTGATGATATTTAGATTTTCCATGCCGACAACGTTTTCGATAAGTTCCCGAAAATAAGGATCGCTTGCATGCAATAAATGGCCGGTGTAATCAAACGTAAAATTGTCTTGAGTTACCGAGCGACAAAGTCCGCCAGGGGTAGCATCTTTTTCAAATAATTGATAATCAAAAAAACCGTTTTTTTCCAAATGATAAGCGGTAGAAATACCGGTCAGTCCTGCTCCAATGATGACTACATCTGCCATCTGCTACTCCTTTCTTGCGTTGAAACAACGAAGTTTGACTAGTTATAAAATGAAGTCGTGCAAAAGTCTAGGAGTTTGTTGAGTTATAAAAACAAGCTGTTTGTGATTGTTGGACTGCACACTAAAGTGAGTGGTTTTGATGATAATGACTGCTGAATAAGCAATGGAAGTGATGAACGCTCTACTTCAAAATATCCTTTTTCTAGCGATGTGACCAGTGCAGGTGGAACCGTGAGCACTAAACATAAGATTGTGTGTGTTTCCAAAGCAAATGGTTGGTTAAGTTTAAAAACAATTTGTTGTGTTTTTTCATGCCAACAACTTTCACAAACTAAATTTTCTTGTAATGGCATAAATTCACGGTCAATCGGTTTTTTATACAATGATGCCGTTAAATGTTTAAATGGGGTACCGCGCCACGAAAGGAGCAACTTTTCAAGAAAGAGGGATTGATGCGTTGATAATTTTTTTATTTCGATTGTGCAAGCTAAGATCCAAGTACTTCCGTACCGTTGTCGCAAAACGCGGCTACTTTCCAGATTTTTCCACTCAGGTGTGAGTGTAAAAAGCACCGGTGCGCACCAACTAGATGCGTTACCTAAGAGCACGCTCAAAAGAAAACCAACGATAATTTGTTTCATACAACTCCTTCCCCCGTTTATTTTCAAGATAGCAATCAGCTGCTCTGTGTACCAAGAGTTTTGTTAGCGAGGTGGAATGGTGGCAATGTAACCATTTATTTGTGGCATACGTTGGCTGCCAACTGAAAATGAAAGCAATATCTGAAAATCGTTGCGTTTGAAATGATCGGGAAGGGGTGGAAACGGTCCGGCCTGAGTAATTCTTTTTCGTAAGAAAGAATCAATTTTTTCATTTCCACATGATTGTAAACACCGTAGGTCATGAATTTCACCCTCTTTGTTGAGGGTAATTTTAAAAGAAACAGAAGCTGCTGCTGTTGGCCACTGTTTTGGTTCAGTTTGTCGAAACGAGTTTTGTAGATACCAAACTACTTTTTGTATATAACTTAAATAGCGCATTTCACCTTCATCAGGTCGGCGGTTTGTATCGCCATCACGTTTGAGCCAATCATCGCCTTCATGTTTTAAACTTTCAATAAAACCTTGAGCAATATCAGCAAAAGTAAGTTGCCGTGTTTGGATGCCAGCTCCGTGAGCGGTAGCTTGTGCCGCAGATGAACGACGATTTTTTTTGCGGCGTTTGCGTCGCGGCAAAAGATTTGCATCAGATGATTGTACTTTTGTTTCTGATGAATTTTTATCTGGTGTGGGTGTTTCAAGAGATTGAGGGAGTTGAGCGTCAGATTCGTTTGCAGATGCTTCCTGTATTGTTGGGTCGTTATTTTTGATAGTGTCGTTTTCATGACCTTCGCTATCTTGAGTATCGGGAGCAGGTTGATCTATTCGATCATCACTTTGTTGAGGATCGTTGTTTTGTTGAATAGATGGGGGTGGTTCATTGTGCAGCGAAACTGGTACACCAAAAGATGAAGCGCGTGGTTTAAGTGCAGCAACTCCTGAAGAAAACTGGTTTTGATTATTATTTTGATCATCAAATGATTCAAAACTAATTGATGGAGGAATGTTTTGTGGACGTTCCATAAAAAGAAAAACGATTAAAAAGCAACCGTGAAAGACCAACGACAAAATAACAAGTAAGACAAGTAAGGTTGGGCGGCGATCTGTCATTAACTCCCTTTTTTTGACGAGAGGTCCTTTTATTCTTAAAATACGATAAAAAACAAGCAATCGTAAATAGGCGGTGGGTGTGGATACGATTTTGTCACGCGATTTTTATAAACGAAGCACGCAGCAAGTTGCTCGTGAACTTCTTGGAGCTCGGCTGGTTCGCAAAATTAATGGCGAGATTCTGAGTGGAATTATTGTTGAAACCGAATGTTACGTGAGCACCGATCCTGCATGCCATGCATTTCGGGGCAAAACACAACGAAATCAATCATTATTTGGTCAAGTGGGGCATGCCTATGTTTATTTTACCTATGGCTCTCATTTTTGCTTAAATGCCGTGGCGCGAGATGAATCGGTAGCCGC
>CAZUJC010000051.1:0-3139 GCA_964620245.1 uncultured Pseudomonadota bacterium
GACGTTTGAGCATTGTTGATCTTTCACAAGCCGGCTTTCAACCATTGTTTGATAGTGAACACACTATAGCTGTTGTGTGCAATGGAGAAATTTATAATCATCCTACTTTGCGTGCACAATTAGAAAAGGATGGCTATCGATTCAGTTCAAATTCTGACACTGAAACAGTTGTCTATGCCTACAAAAAGTGGGGGATTGATTGTTTACGCTATTTAGAAGGCGATTTTGCAATCGCAATTGTTGATTTAAAAAAAAATGAGTTTTTTTTAGCGCGCGATCGCATTGGAGTAAAACCACTCTATTTTTCTCTGCAAGGAAATGTAGCAAGTTTTGCATCAGAAATTAAAGCATTGTGGCCGCTGCCTTGGATGCATAAAAAAATTAATTCGCGAGGCTTGTACCATTACTTGACCTACATGGTAACACCAGCTCCACTGACTCTCTACGAAGGTGTCTACAAATTGCCTGCAGGTTTTTATGCGCGCGTCAATGCACATAACCAAATTTCGTTTCATGAATGGTACAATCCACTTGATAAACTTGCACAGCAATCGATTATTAATGATGAACAGCAGGCTGCGGACGATATTGAACAACTCTTTCACGGTGCTGTGCGCAAACGATTAATGTCTGATGTACCGCTTGGTTCATTTTTGTCGGGTGGTGTTGATTCAAGTTTGATTGTTGCCCACATGAGCCAGATGACTAATCAAGTGAAAACATTTAACGTTTCATTTTCTGATGGTCCTGAATACAGCGAAATTGAATGGGCGCGATTGGTTGCGCAAAAGTTTGGCACTCAGCATCGTGAAATTATAATTAGTGAAAAAGAAGCGTTCGAATTTTTCGAATCAATGGTGTATCATCAAGATGAACCAATTGCCGATTGTGTGTGTATTCCACTTTATTTTGTTGCAAAATTATTGCGAGATTCAGGAGTTACCGTAGTTCTGGTTGGAGAAGGGGCCGACGAACTTTTTTGTGGCTATTCGACCTATGCTCACTATGTTGATACATACAACTCATATTGGAAGCCGGCAACAAAATATATACCCAACGTGGTAAAACAGGGAATGTACCAAGTTGCGAAACGCACATTTGCACACAAACCGTATCATGTTGCTTTACTTCATCAATGGGCTCAAGATAGAAATTTATTTTGGAGTGGAGCAATTGCATTTTCAGAAATTGCAAAAAAAGAAATTGTGAGAATCCAACCACAATCATATGATTCAGTTCTTGAAGCAATCTATCCAGGTTTTGATCAGAATCATTTAGATAGTTATTCGGTGGTTGAATATCATTTAGCCCAACTTGAAAAACGCGCACCACATCTTGATTTTCTTAATCGGATGATTTATTTAGAACTCAAGCAACGCTTGCCAGAACTGCTTTTAATGCGGCTTGATAAAATGTCTATGGCAACATCGGTTGAAGGTCGTGTGCCATTTTTAGATCATGAGCTTGTTGAATATTCGTTCAGAATTGCACCACAATTGAAATATAAAAATGGGATAACGAAATATATTCTCAAAAAAGTTGCCGATCGTTGCTTACCGCATGAAGTGGTGCATCGCAAAAAAGTTGGTTTTGCAGCACCGACTCTGCGTTGGTTTCGATCCGGTGATTATTTTCACAACTATTTCAACCGATTGTTACTGCGTAAACATGCGCAATGGAATGAATTTGTTGATTTTGATGCTGTTCGTCATCTCTATCAACTCAACGTTTCAGGAAAACGAGAGTGTTCTGTGCAACTGTGGGTTGTGCAAAATCTCATTGCCGGAACTACGCTATGAAATTGCAAAAAACAATTTTGTATCTGCGTACTGACATCTATCAACACAAAATAATTGCTGGTGGTTCCGTATCACATACCATGGGTGTTATTAAAGGTTTCACGAACCTTGGCTATCGTGTGCTGGCAGCCTCTTCGTGCATGAAAGATTATTTTAGAAAAGCAGGTATTGCTCAATTTGAAAGTTTGCATAATCCACGGATTTTGCATCTGTTGCGTAGCATGCTTAATTGTCTTTTTTCGAATATTTTTTTTACAATTCAGCTTGTGCGTTTCATAAAAAACGAAAAAATAGATTTCATCTATCAACGCTACAGTTTATTAAATTGCAGTGGTGTGATGGCGAGCAGATTAAAAAAAATACCGCTTGTTTTAGAATTTAATGGTTCAGAAACGTGGGTGCAAAAACAGTGGGCACCGCAAAAAAAAATAAAATTTTTGTGGTTAATCAATTTTTTTGAACGAATTAATCTTAAATATGCAACACACATCATTGTCGTGTCCGATGCACTGAAAGATGAATTGCTCGATCGTGGTGTTTCGGCACACAAAATTTTAGTTAATCCAAACGGTGTTGATCCAACATTTTTTGATCCGCATAATTTGCAAAATGAGCGAATGAAGATTCGATCACAGCATGGCATTACACATGAAGATTTTGTGGTTGGTTTTAGTGGTACATTCAATAAATGGCATGGAATCGAACTATTAGGCGATATTATTCCGAATGCATTACAAAAAAATAAATCGATTATTTTTATTATGATTGGCGATGGTCCGCTTTTTAATGTGTTTAAAGAAAAATTAATTGCGCAACGGGTAAATTTTTCACGAATTATTATCACCGGTTTGGTTTCGCATGAACATGCCCGTGATTATTTAGCAGCGTGTGATGCATTTATTTGCCCAACACAACCAAATGCTGATGGCAGCAGATTTTTTGGTTCGCCGACAAAATTATTTGAATACATGAGTTTGGAAAAACCAATTATTGCTTCAAACTTGGAGCAATTGGCGCAAATTGTTAAACCTGCGTGTGGCATAGTTGTTCCAAGCTCTGATGCACAGCAATTTGTTGGAGCAATTCTTGATTTGGTTTGCATGAATGATGATGAAAGAAAAAAGATGGGCAGCTGTGCCCGAGCTGAAATTATTAATTCTTACTCATGGCTGCAGCATGTATCGCGCATTGATGATTTTGTAAAAGGAGAGCAATGAACCAAAATACCGCACACCAAACCATCAAAGACAACTCAAAATCGGTTTGGGGATCAAGCCCTGCAGGATGGGTGTATGGTGAAAATTATGAACGAGGCACGAAAGATTTTTTTGAAGCGGTGC
>CAZUJC010000052.1:0-2895 GCA_964620245.1 uncultured Pseudomonadota bacterium
TTTGGGTTTGCTCGAATCTTTCTGCACACCAGAAGTTGTGTACGAAGCTAAAATGCCCGTTTTGTCAATAGTACTGTATTGAATCGTGCGAATTTTAGTTGTACCGACATTTTCTTGCCAATCGATCGTCAGTTTAGTGATGTTATCACCATGCAGCAGATAATGTAGATTAAATATATCGAAAATATATATGCCACCATCTTTTAAATGTGCATGAATAGTGCGCATCGCTGTTTCAAAATCAACTTTTGTTAAATGCCCCACCGCATTAAAAATAGTAATCACCGCATCAAATGTTCCAATTTTTGCTCTGCGCATATCGCTTTTGAGAAATGTAATCTTCAATTTTTCTTTTTTTGCCTTGCTGCGCGCTATACTAAGCATCTTTGCGTTAATATCAGACCCAACAACTCCATAGCCACGTTTTGCAAGATACAAAACTTGCGATCCAGTTCCGCAGGTAAGATCAAGAACGGTTTTTACTTTATGTTTTTTAAGTATAGTTTCGATGGTGTGATTAATAACCTGTGAATTTTTTTCATTAAATTCATCGTAGTGCTCAGATTCTTTATTGTAATGTGACGGTTTGGCACTTGCATGAGACACTATTTTCATGAGATAGCTCTTTATTTTAACTGTTCTTTAATTGTCTGCGCAATTTCAACAGCACTTTCTTTATCAGAATTAACTTCGAGATCATAGTCTACATCCCAATAGACAAAATCGTAATGACTTCGAGCGTGACCTTGAGGGGATGTTGCACGCGCAACTTCACGTTCTTCTAAAACGGTCAAGGGAATAGTTACTTTAACCCACAACGTTTTAATATTTTTAAGTTTCACTCGTAAATCATCAATCCATTCTTTTTCATAGGCAATATAATCAACAATAATATTGCAACCTTGTTTTGCATATTGGGCAATTGCACTGTTCATCCCAAAAGCAACCTTTTCACCCTCTTGGCCAACAAATAACGTAATGACCGAATTTTGATCTTTATCTTTGGTTGTTTCAATCCATCGTATTGGATTTGGTGATTGCCAAAATTTAATATTTTCAAGGTTAATATCTGGCATTGGTTTATCAAACAAATTATCAATACCCAATTTAATCCATAATTGTGGCATCATGAGATACTGGAACTCTTTTTGAATTGAACTTTTGCCTGAAGCTGATGGCCCATTTAAAATAATTACGGTGCCATATGACCACTGCTGCTTAACATTGTTATGCCATGCTATTGCAATAATAACTAGTGCTATAAACAAACCAACTATAATTATATTTTTTTTCATAAATACCTTAAATAATGTATAAGATAAACATCTCATCGTTGCCGATCATATTAAATGAATAATTTTTTAGTGAAGATATAGAAAAAAAGATTTGAATAATGAAATTTACACATAAATATTTCATGAAAGAACACATTACAAGATACATTAATTTATTTTAATCTTACGAAATATTTTTACTAAAGCATCAATTTCTTGATTTGTTAATAATTTAAAAAACTTCGAATCTGCTTTTTCAACAGCTGGTAGTGCTTTTTCTAACACGTTAAATCCATTATCTGTTAAAGAAGGATTTTTACTTCTCTCATTTAGTGATCTTGCTCTTTTAATAAATTTTTTTGCCTCTAATCCTCGCAATATCTGAGATGTTGTGTTTGGATCAAGCCCTGCTGCTTTACTAATATCTATTTGGTTAATATGGTTGCCATCTCGTGTTAACCATGCAGTAGTTGCAAGCACAACAAACTGTGGATGAGTCAAATCTAATGGTTTTAACGTTTCTTCTATACCATTCCGCCATGAGAGACTAACGTGCCACAATAAATATCCCAGACTTTCTTCTGGTGTTTTGAATAACGTTAATTTTTCAATATTGGTTCGTTTACTCATCGACGGCGATCCCCATATTTAAAGCAATCGTTGTAAAATCTTCAAAAGGAATAGCAAATAATCCATACCTAAAAACATATCCCCAGTGTTTTTTGTTTTTAATAAATGAAAGATCATCGATTAAAGACTCTATTTCTATATCCTTTGCTTGGAAAAAATTTACATCCCGCCGCCAGGGAATAAAATTATCACTCATCTTAAATTGATAAGGTTCTTTATCTTTTATTTGCCCGATGGCAGTAAATTTACGGCATTGATTTTTTTGACCAAAAATCTCTGTAGGCGAATAATATATAATCCAATCACCAGAATGCATTCGTTTCAACGGATTTTGTTTACCATGGCAAACTTGAGCAATGCCCTCTTTTTTTCCTATCAGAACATGCTCCCTGCTTGCAACTGCAATCCAATATTTTGTCATTGCGCATTCTCACTCAATTTATAAACTCTAATTCTATGACCGTCTGGATCTAAAAAAACAAAAGTTCTTCCAAAATCGATATCAGTTGGTTTTTGAGCAATAGTAACGCCCTGTTTGCCTATAAATTCATACACCTCATCAACATTATCTGCTGGAAAACAAATATCCATTGCTCCACCAAGCACTTCGACGCGTGGTTCTGCGGTGTATCGGGACCACAATCCAAACATGACACCATTTTCTAAAGCAAACAGAGCAAAAGTCGGAGACTCTTCAATGGGCTCTAAACCTAAGATATTCCTATAAAATTCAGCACTTTTTATTGGATTTGATACAAATAACAGAACAAACCCTAAACTTGATTTAAGCATAAGACTCCTTCATCAATCAATTATATGTATTATTATAATACGTATACGTATTAAATCAAGTGTGCTTAAAATTTAGGTTCTACCATTTTCTTTGAATCGTAAACATACCGGTTTAAGAGACTGGCCTGCCAGGCAGTTCGGAACGAAATGACTGGCGGAGCTGACGAGACTCGAACTCGCGACCTTCCGCGTGACAGGC
>CAZUJC010000053.1:0-2839 GCA_964620245.1 uncultured Pseudomonadota bacterium
CAGTTACTTGCAAAATATCGTAATGAACATCAAGATGTTCGCGAACATCTACATCTTATGGCTCTACAAAAAATGGTATATTTAAAAATTAATCGCCCAGATATGTTGGCGATGATTGATCATTCTTATCGCACACTTGCTAGCCCTGAATATCGTCGTGCATGGGAAATTCTTAATGATATTGAAGGATACGAAATAGTAATTAACGATATTTTTGATCTCTTTAAAAAATCTGATATTGTGAGAACGCTAGAGTCCTAATTTTTTAAAGAGATCTTTAGCATCTTTTGCTTTTACAAGGTTTGATTTTTTCTTACTGTCTCTGATGGCCTGAATAGTTTCTTTATTTGGAACGTGGCTTAAATCGCATCCTTCTTCTTCATAGTGCATTAATCCATGATCAATAAATTCAAGAACCATTTCCCTCATGCTTTTGCCTGATAGGGCTGCAATAGCTTTTAGCTTCTTATGTTTAAGAACTTGCATATCAATAGTTATGCGCGATAGTTCATTCTTTGTACTCATGCAGAATTCCCTTTCATAGATTTAACTCCAATCTTAAATCTACCAGAAATACAGAAAAGAGTAAATAACTACTAATGGGGAATTTATCACAACTTACAAATTTTAATATGCAGTATCTTCTTTTCTAATTTTTTTATAGGAAACAATTATGCTCTAGGATGTTTTTTGTCATACACTTTGCGCACATAACTTGTTTCAAGATGCGTGTAAATTTCAACAGTTGAAAGATTTTCGTGACCGAGTAATAATTGCAATGAACGCAAATGTGCTCCTTGCTGCAATAAATGAGTTGCCAAAGAATGACGTAGCATGTGTGGAGAAATATTTTTTTTAATACCAGCTTGTGCACAAAATTCTTTAAGTGTTATCCAAAAAGATTGTCGTGAAATGGCTTTTACTTGTGCTGCATACTGAACTGGAAAAACATACGGCGCTTTTTCAAGCAATGGTTGTGCAATTAAATGTGGACGAACTGCATCTAAATAATCACGCAACATACTGAGAACTTTGTGTGGCAACGGGACCAAGCGTCCTTTGCCACCTTTTCCGCGCACCGAAATAAATCCGGTGTCAAATTGCAAATCACCAAGTTCAAGATTGGTAAGTTCGCTAATGCGCATGCCGGTTGCATACAAAAGATAGAGCATCATTTTATTTCGTTTGCCACTCATGCTTTCATCGCCCTCTGCAATTTGCAGGAGCTGTTCAATTTCTCGCGGTTTTAAAAAGGTAGGCAATTTTTTTTCAAGTTTTGGAGCATGAATTTTTATTAATGCTGTTTTCCATCCGAGTCGTTCTTCGGCCCAGCGCATAAATAATTTAAGTGCCGAAATTTTGCGTGCCATACTGCGCGCACCAACATTGTGTTCTTTTAAATGATACAAAAATTGTTTGATATCATCCGCTGTAACTTGTTCTAAAGTGCGATTATTTTTCTGCACGAATTGTGCAAATTGAGCTAAATCACCTTGATAGGCAACAAACGTGTTTTTTGCGACTCTTTTTTCAGTCAAAAGATACGCTTCAAATTGTGTCAGCACCTTTTGCATAGTTGCCCTTTTTGTGCATGAAATTAATATGCTTTGGCAACTACAATATCAGTTTTACTTGCTAGATCACAATTAAAACAATTCTTTAATTCATGCGTTGACAACAAGCAACGAATCGTTGCACCATATTTTTTCAATTCAGCTTCGCATGACGATTGTTGACACCAACCAGTTTGATAAAAACCGTTGTGTTCTTCAAGTTGTGGTCCAAATACAGAAAGTTTTTCACCAAGGTGCCATAATTGTTGTTGACGAGCGTTTGCTCGTTCAAACAACTCTTTTTGCACTCGAGCAGCACGTTCTTGTACACTTGCCACAATCGTATCAAAAGAAATCGGTTCTTTGCCCAATCCAAGTCGATCACTCAAAACTACCGTACCCTGCGCAATATCACGTGGGCCAATTTCAATGCGCAGTGGCACACCTTTCAGTTCCCATTTGTAAAATTTTGCACCTGGTGTTTCATCTTCTCGATCATCAATTTCAACTGCAATATTTTGTGAACGCAGTTCTTGTGCAATACGTTGTACTTCATTTTTGATGACGGAATTTTCAACATCTTTTTTAAAGATTGGCACAATCACCAGCATAATTGGCGCAATTTTTGGCGGAATGATTAATCCTTTTTCATCACCATGCACCATTACCAATGCACCAATTGAGCGCGTGGTAAATCCCCAGCTGGTTAAATACGGATATGCTTGATTGCCGGTGCGATCTTGAAACATAATCCCAAACGATTTTGCAAAGTTTTGCGAAATAATGTGCGATGTGCACAACTGCAATGCTTTACCATCGGGCATGATTCCTTCAACGGTATACGTACGATCTGCACCAGCAAATTTTTCACTTTCCGATTTAATGCCTGTAACAACGGGGATTGCTAAGTAATTTTCATACAATGAAATATATTCTTTCCACATCAACTCAGCTTCATCTTGTGCTTCTTGTTCTGTTTCGTGAGCAGTATGTCCTTCTTGCCACCAAAATTCGGTAGTGCGCAAAAATGGTCGCGTCCGCATTTCCCAACGCACCACATTTGCCCATTGATTAATTTTCATTGGTAAATCGCGCCACGATTTGATCCATTTTGCAAACATGTGATGAATCATAGTCTCGGAAGTTGGACGAACAATGAGTGGTTCATCTAATTTTTTTCCACCGGCAAAAGTTACCACAGCCAACTCTGGTGCAAAACCGGCAACGTGTTGTTTTTCTTTTTCAATAAATGATTGCGGAATTAATAACGGAAAAGCGGCATTGTG
>CAZUJC010000054.1:0-2264 GCA_964620245.1 uncultured Pseudomonadota bacterium
ATCGCCATAATTTTTTTTAGCAAATTCAAGCATGCTTGGTGAAATATCAATTGCCGTTAAAAATCCTGCAGGCAATCTCTTTGCACATAATGCAGTAATTTTGCCATTACCACACCCAATATCTAAAACCTTTTCGTCACCTCGCAAATTGAATGATTCAATTGCAGCAACACCACAGTTATATTGCCGTTCTGAATTTTTGTCATATTTTTCGCCATTCCACGCAAATTGTTGATTAGATTGACTGCAGAATGTAATGCAATGAAATGATGAAATAATCAAAAAAAGATTTTTGTACAACATGTAAAACTCTCCTGGCAAAACGGTCCAATTTTTGCACTTATCCTATTTAAAAAAATTTATTATCACAATTCTTTAAGCAATTACTGTTCATTCAATAACATTAAAATTCAACTTCTGGATATTTACCAGGAGTTGCTCGAAAATGGTTCACTTTAGGATTAGATGCATCCATTTCTATTGTTTCTAAATAAATCCCTTTTTCAAAACCACCGCGCTCTGTGCGCTTTTTCTCTTTTACATTCGCAAGGTCTTGCACTGAAATACCATGCGCGCAACACAATCCATCAACAACTTCTAGCACATCTGCCAATTCGACAATTAGTTCTTCATCAGTACGCGCACTGCGTACTTCAAAAGATTCTTCAATTAGTTTGTGCTTTAGAGCGTTTCGCAATTCATTGCCACTGATTATTTTGTAGTGTGGTGTAATTTTTTCTGCTTTAAAACCGTCGATACCTTTATCGCGGCCAAGCTTATTACAAATAAATTTTATCATAGTTCCTTTTTATAATTATTATAGTTAATTTTTTGTTTTATTTTTTTTGATTTTTTTATCGACAATTAAACTTCGTCTGCAAACAAATTTTTTAAGTAAAGACCGGGATTGTTAAGAAACTGTTTTGTGATTTGGTAATGCGAAGTTTCTGTGTAATTAATTTTTTCTAAATGGTCATTATCGCACGAATAAATAGTAGCACTTGGATAAGAAAGTAATAGTGGAGAATGCGTAGAAATAATGAACTGCGTATTAAAATTTTTACAAAGTTGTTTCATAATTATTAATAATGAAAGTTGGCGCTGAGGTGAAAGAGCAGCTTCCGGTTCATCGAGTATAAAAAAACCACCTCTCCTTATGCGGTTTTGAAAAAACGCTAAAAAACTTTCTCCGTGAGATTGATGATGAAGCGACTTGCCGCCATAAGGCAAATAAGCACCACCACATTCACGTTCAAGGTGGTCAAGATAATTTGCAACATTATAAAAGCTTTCTGCTCTGAAAAAATACCCATCTAGCGGTTTTTGGCGCCACGAAAGAGTCATATAATCAGCTAGTTTTCGCGTACCTGAATACACACTATCGGTAGAAGTTTTAAATGAAATATTTTTGCTTCCCCCTTCAGCTCCAAATCCTGCATTATGAGCTATCGCTTCTAAAATCGTCGATTTACCGGTTCCATTTTCTCCAACAAAAAGAGTTACTTTGGTGGGAAAGTGTATATCTTGTAAGTTTTTAATAATATTCAATGAAAAAGGATATTGAGTAGTATCGATGAGAGATGGAAATTGTACCTTAATGGTATCGAGTAACGGTTCGTTTGTTAGCTTTGAAAATTTCTTCATAATTTTACCAGAATCTTTTTTTAGCAAATGCATGCCCCGAACCAATCTTAATATATTTTTCAAAAGCTATTGCTTTTTCTTCCGAGTCGAATGCAATATAGGTAACCAGCTTCCACGGCCTATCATGTTCAGTATAAACTGAACCACCGGCATTATGCGTTTCTATTCTTTGTTTCAAATCAACCGTGTACCCAATATATGTTTTTGAGGGATTGCTTTTTGATCGTAAAAAATAGACATAAAACATATGAATGGACTTCCCTACTTCGCTCTCAGAGCTTCGAAGGGCATACTTCGCTTTTTGCTAAGAAAATTTTAATTTACAATAAATTTTATTCATTTAAAAAAGATGGCCTGCCATACGTAGCTTTAGCGAAGTATGGCGTCCCTAAGGGGATTCGAACCCCTGTTTTCGCCGTGAAAGGGCGGTGTCCTGGACCAGGCTAGACGATAGGGACAAATAAACAAAACAAGCCGTGCAATAAGATTACACTTTTTTTGTTAAAAAAAGACAAAAATAAGTGCAAGAATGGCTCGGCAGGCATTTCGTAAAGAAATGACTGGTGAGCCGCGTTGGATTCGAACCAACGACCCACAGCTTAAAAGGCTGTTGCTCTACC
>CAZUJC010000055.1:0-2109 GCA_964620245.1 uncultured Pseudomonadota bacterium
GAATTGAAATTTACAAACGAATTATTGAAAGCAACTTTGGTGACACGATCAGCGTGAAACTCTTGCGTAAAAATACACCGATCATTTTATTCTATAAACTTGAGCGACTTGAACCGTTAACAAAAAAACAAGAGCAAGAAGTTTCTACCGTGCCTTCAGTTGATACCCAAAATAGTCAACAAGGCCAATCGCAGGAAGAAATGGTAACAACTGCTGTGCCACTTAGTAAGACTCAGCAAGAAGAACAGCGAATGATTGTACGAGCAGAGCAGCGCAGAGTGCAACCAACTGTTAATGAGTTTAAGAAAAATGAAAAACGCATCATGCTTTCTCAAAAACCGCAGCGAATGTCGCGTAACCGGTTGCGAGATGGATTTGAACAACACCACGAATTCCATGGGTAACATATGATAGTGTATATTCTTTTCTGTATGTTGAATGTTCTCATATCAAATTCATTGTGCGCAGAGCAAAATCAAGTTGTTGCCCAAAATGAATCTGAATTAAAAAAAGAGTTGGCAGGAAATGTTGTACAAAAACAAGATCAGGGATCATCTGAAATTGATGATAAAAATCATGACAATGATCCACGATTGCGCCGTGTGTGTTTGTTGCCAGAAGAAAAAGCAAACGGCCAAACGCGCATTGTTCTCAGTCCTGAAGCAGATGAAACAGCAATTATCGGAACAGCAGTTCGACCACCAACAGCGACCGATAATCCTGCAGATACAATCGAAATTAATTTTGACAATGCAGAATTGCAAAATGTTCTCAATTGGATAGCAGATGTTTTTAAGGTTGATTTTTTATCAGAAGATGCGGTGAGTCCACAACCACCGAATGCTAAAGTTGTTGCTGGAAATAAAATTACGTTTAAAACACAAAAACCGCTTACCAAGCGACAAGTGTGGGATTTATTTTTAACATTTTTGGATCTTTTCGGGCTTACGTTGATAAAATCGCCAACGCCAAATTTGTATAAAGTTGTCAATACTGATCCTAAATTAGCTCGTTCAGCAAACCGTTCGCCACTTAACGCATTTATCAATGTTAAGTGGACATGTATTCCTGAAACTGACGAACGAATACGATATATTTATTTTATTCGTAATAGTTCGTTGGCAACATTGCAAGGGCTTATTGATTCTTTCAGAAGTTCAACATCAACGCTTGCAACGCTTCCCGATTTGAATGCATTTGTGCTGACCGATAAAGCACTTAATGTGCGTTCTATCATGCAACTTGTTGAAGAACTTGATAGTACAAGTTCGCCGGAAGCACTTTCGGTATTAAAGTTGCAGCATGCGGATGCTGAAGAAGTAAGAACATTTTACGAGAACTTAACTAAGAGCGAAGACCCGCGTGGTCTTGCTGCTCGTATTTTGGGTGCTAAAAAAACACCATCTGCAATATATTTTCCTGATAATACACGCGTCTTTGCAGAACGTCGTACCAATACATTGATTATTTTGGGTACAAAAGAAGGAATTCAAAAGGTCGAAGATTTTATTATTAATTATGTTGATACCGAAATCAAAGTTCCCTATTCACCCTTATATATTTATGAATTGCAATATACTAAGGCTGAGGATATGGCGACTATTTTGGCAAATGTAACCAAATTTGCAGCCGATTCGCCAGCTGCTCAAAGTGGCGGTGTGCGCGATGGTGATAAATATTTACGCCCGATGACCTTTCAACCAGAGCCTTCTGGTAATCGATTGCTTATTAGCTCAGAAAAAGAAGATTATTTAAAAGTGCGTGAAATCATCAAGCAACTTGATGTGAAACAACCACAAATTGCGGTGGAAGTGTTGATTGTTAATGCAACTGCAATTGATGATCGTGAATTAGGTGTTCAAATTCGTAACAAAAATGCTGCCGTTTTTGGCAATGGAATCAATGCGCAGACATCCGGGTTTCCGTTGGCAGCAGGATTTTCTTCTCCGATCATTGATGCAGCAGGTACGCTTATGGGAAATCTTATTCAACTAGCAAATGGACAAACAGCGGGTGCTACGCTTATTTCGATTTCGGATAAAGTAAATAGTGTATGGGCAATTTTTAAATTGCTTGAAAGCCAAGTGAGCCTTACCGTTATTTCAAATC
>CAZUJC010000056.1:0-2078 GCA_964620245.1 uncultured Pseudomonadota bacterium
AAAATTCGCAATTAAATAAACAAACGTAAGATAAGATTAGCGCATACACCGGCTGCAATATCATCAAGCAATACGCCCCATGCCCCCGGCAAACGTTCAAAGTAACCAATGATCCATGGTTTGAAAATATCCAAAATTCGAAAAATTAAAACACCGAGTAAAACTGAATTTATCGAAAGAGGAATTGCCCAAAACGTAACTAAACACCCAAGCACTTCATCAATCACCACTTCATGCGGATCGTTTCTCAAAAAATAAGGTAAACTTGCGCGCAACAATGCAAATCCACATACAATAGCGCCACCTAAAAAAAGCGTATAATCAAGTTCAAGCCACGAAAGTGCCACAATAACGGGCAACGTAATAATAGTTGCTACGGTACCGGAAGCTGGTACGTAACCAAGTTTTGACAATGTTACCAAGCGTTGTGCAATACTGCTCATGAAAAAATCCCACCTATTCAAATGTTTGTATAATCATAATTGTCGCCCCAAGCACAATTGCTGCATCTGCAACATTAAATACTGGAAACGACCAGGTACCAAAACTAAATAAAATAAAATCTAAAACGCCACCAAATAAAATCCGGTCGGCTAAATTTGATAGACCGCCAGCTAAAATTAATGTTTCACCATAAATTGTGTTTCCCGAAGAAAAACGTCGATAGGCATGCGCTGCAAGAACACCGCAAATTCCCATAATGAGTACCGTAATTAACCAAAACCCAAAATATGACGTTTCATTAAATATTCCCCACGAAATACCACGGTTGATTGTTTGCGTAAATGAAAGGAGCGAATTTACTTGATACGTAGAATCAAGCCACGCATTAACCGCCCATTTAGTTAATCGATCGAGCACAATAACCGCAAAAGCGACTACACCGTAATTAATATATTTTTTATTCATCGAATCTGCGCCCCTGCTTGCTTTAACCCCAGAACAACGTGTCCGTACATATGGTCAATTTCTTCATGCGACAATGTTTTTTCAGGGTCGCGTGCATAAAAACGCATCGTAATTGAACGTTGATCTTTCCATTCTTCCTTTTGGAAGAAATCGATCAAATCAACTTTGAAAATTCGACCATCGGCGTGCATAATAATTTTTTTAAGTGCATCAACCGTTACGTTGAGCGGCACCAACATGCTCACATCAAACCAGGTTGACGGATATTTTGTGAGCGGTACAAACTTTTCAACATATTCATCAGATGCCGCAAGCAACTGTTCCGCATCAAGTTCAAAAATAAATGCGTGCCCATCTGCAATGTTTGATAAAAATGCTGGATCAACCATTCCTGCATAACCAATCATGCCAGAATCATGTTTTAGAAGTGCTGTTTGATAGCGATGCATCCAGGGATATAAAAATTCTTGAGATTGCATCCACGAAACTTTAATGGTGCATAATGCAAAAAGTTGTTCGAGCTCATCTTTCATTGCATAAAAATCGAGCGCTTGCTTATGCGCAAACGCAATGCCAGCGATTATTTTTTTTTCAGTAACTGTTTGTCCAGTTTTATACCAAACGCGATTGCATTCAAAAAAACGCAATTGTGATTCAGTTTTATTTTGTTCGATATTTTTGAACAAGTGTGGAACTAATGAAGTAACCATCATTTGCCAATTTTCTGAAACCGGATTTTGAATAGTTACTGCGTCCGCAGGTGCCCAATTAATTTTACGTAAAAATTCTTGATCGTAAATTGCATAATTGGTAACTTCATGCGCACGAAAAGCGTAGGCACAATAATTTTTTATGGTGCGTTCAAAAAGCACATCGCTCATCGAACTTGGTGATAACGTGAGCGCTGGCATGATCAATGGAATGTTTTGGAAACCAACAAAGCGACCAACTTCTTCTACAATATCTTCCTTGATCAACGGTTCTTTTGATGAACGAAATGATGGAACAGTAATAGAATAGTTTTTTCCACTTTTCTTGAGTTGAAACCCAAGGGAGGTGAGTGTTTTTTTAACTGTTGTTGGTTTTAGTTCAATGCCCAGCTTTTTTTCAATAAAATCATGCGCCACAACAATCGTTTGCTGTTCAGATTCATGACCCAAGCAAACCAG
>CAZUJC010000057.1:0-1899 GCA_964620245.1 uncultured Pseudomonadota bacterium
GCCTGTCACGCGGAAGGTCGCGAGTTCGAGTCTCGTCAGCTCCGCCAGTCATTTCCTTCAGAAATGACCGGCAAGCCAGTCTCTCAAAAAACGATATTAACAAAACTTATATGCTTTACGTGAGTAGTGATCTTGTCCTAGCTTAATTATTCTGCGAAGTTCTATTCTAATGCAAAGACTGAGATCGGTTGAATTTTCCGAATAATTGAAGAGGTTCATCCGTTGAGTATTCAATGGAGTTTTCTGCTGGTCCGTGCAGACTTGAAGGTCCCGATAATCACGATCGTTATAATGATTGGTTCATATTGATAAAATGGTATGCTTTTTGCCTTGGTGTTTTTCTTGATAATAAATAAAATTATTTTTTGTAAACGTCTGCATGATTAATTTGGGTAACCTGTCCATTTTTTCAAGTAAAATATTGTATCCAAGCCCTTTTAATACTTTAAAAAAACTTCTCGTATTAAAAACTTTCTTTGCTTCCTGACTTCATTTCTTGAACGATTGTTGGCGACACTCCTGCGAGCTTTGCTAATTCTCTCACTGAAACATCATCTTCTTCCATCGCTGCGAGTATCATTTCTGAAAGCAACAATTCTTTATATCCTTCTTGGAACTTTTTTCGTTGTTGTGGTGTTTTTGCTTCCATGAATTCTTCATAGGTTGATTTTGCTACAGCTTCTTTTGTCCACTTTTTTAGCTGTGTGAATGATTCATAACGGTGTTTTTTATTTTTCATTAAGAATTGGCGAGAATTTCATTGATCATACGTTTTGCAACAGCTACAAGACCAGGGTTACTGTTTTGATAGTAAGGAAGAATAATGAGAGCAATGGACAAGGCCCACCCTCGTCCGCGCATCCACGTTGCATCATCAACTGCTAAGGTTGTACGGAAAACCTCTCGCGTTTCGCGTGAAAGAATACTCCATGCTATGATCAAATCGCAGGCAGGATCACCGATGCCTAGAAAGTCAAAATCAATCACCGCACTAATCCGACCATGCTCAACAATTATATTGGTAGGTAATAAATCTCCGTGAAACCACACTGGCGCCTTATTCCATTCGGGCGCTTGAAGGCATTCTTGCCATGCTGCTGTTGCTGCCTCAGTATCAATAACTCCGTGCAAAGATTTGATCGCATTGCGGGTTTCGTTGTCTTGGGTTGCGAGCGGCACACCTCGGCGCGAAAGTGGTCCACCGGCAGGATCGATCTGCTGCAGAGCACGTAAGAATTGTGCAAGATCGATTGCAGCTTGGTGTAAATTAATAATTTGTTTATTAAATGCATTTTCACCTTCAATCCAACTATAGATAGCCCAGTGCCAGGGATAGATTTCTTGAGGATTTCCCTGTGCGATAAAAACTGGAATAGCAAGTGGCAGCAGTGGAGCGAATTGGGGCAGCCATCGCTGCTGAGTTTCAATCCGCGAAGCATCTTGGGCCGTTCGCGGTAATCGTACACACATGCCAGTACCAAGCCGATAGATAGCATTGTCTGTGCCAGCCGATTTTACGGGTTTGATCGAGAGCTTTGCCCATTGCGGAAACTGCGTATTTAATAATTCTTTCACGAGCGAAATATCAATAGCTAGTTCATTTTCGTGCATTTTTTTATCTGCCATCGGGTAACTCAATTGCGGATTTTATGTAAGTTCTTTATCTACATTGTAACACTGTTCTAAGAATTAGTTGAACGCTACACTTTGAAAAAAGTGCGATCTAGGCTATATTGAAGAGTGATTGGCAAGGCAATCTAGAAGTCTCTACATTTTAATAAAATTAATTTAATTTTTTTAATGATATTTATGCTAAAACCAAAAAAATATTCAGTTCTTGTATTGCTTTGTACCATTTTTTCATCATGCATTGTAGCTGACATGCAGTCTGAACAACCA
>CAZUJC010000058.1:0-1809 GCA_964620245.1 uncultured Pseudomonadota bacterium
AAATTGATGATCGAGAAGATGAAACACCAGGTGCAAAATTTTACAAATGGGAACTTAAAGGCGTACCACTGCGCATTGAAATTGGTCCCCGGGATATCGCACTGCGAACAGTTATATTGAGTGATCGATTGGGACTGGGCAAAGAACCGATTGCTTTTGATAACATTGTGGCAAGTGTACAAGAACGTGCCGATCGGGTGCAAAAAGAGTTGTTTGAACGAGCAAAAGCGCGCCAACAAAAATTATGGCACACTGGTGAAAAGCTTTCTGTATTTGGTCCCGTGCTTGATGAACACAACGGTTTTTACCAAACTGGTTGGTGCCAACAATCGTCATGCGAAGCTGAATTAAAAAAATATGGTGCAACTATTCGTTGCTTGTTGTCAACGCATGAATTAAAGAATTGTTTTAATTGTGATCAAGCAAGTAAAACTGATAGTGTAGTTGCCAAAGCATATTAGTTCTAAATGCAAAAAAGGCAACCAAGTATGGAAAAAGTGCTGACGCAATTTGAAGCATATTTATTGACCGAAAAAAGAGTCGCAAAAAATACATTTGTTGCCTACCAAGGTGATTTAGTTCAATTTACTCAGTTTGTTCACAAAAAAAATCGCACATTAGAACAACTTACAGCGGATGATATCAAACAATTTTTGTATTATTTAAAAGAACAAAATGTTAGTGCGCGCAGCATGGCGCGCAAAATTTCTGCACTCAAACTTTTTATGCGGTGGGCGCATGAACGGCTTGGATGGAAAACAGCATTAATAAAAATTCATGCTCCAAAACTTGAAAAAAAAATTGCCTACATTTTTAAAACCGCGTGAAATTGAACAGCTCCTGCAAATTGCAGAGGGCGATGAAAGCATGAGTGGCAAACGAAATAAAATGATGCTCTATCTTTTGTATGCAACCGGCATGCGCATTAGCGAACTTACCAATCTTGAGCTTGGTGATTTGCAGTTTGACACCGGATTTATTTCGGTGCGCGGAAAAGGTGGTAAAGGGCGCTTGGTGCCGTTGCCACACAAAGTTCTCAGTATGTTGCGTGATTATTTAGATACGGTTCGTCCACAGTTAGTTGCACAACCACTGCTTGAAAAAGCTCCGTATGTGTTTCCAGTTCAGTATGCAGCACAAGTAAAACCAATTTCACGACAATCTTTTTGGATAACACTCAAAGAATTTTGTGCACAAGCTGGTATTAAAAAAAATATTTCTCCACACATGCTGCGTCATTCATTAGCAACTCATTTATTGCAACAGGGAGCGCATTTACGTTCATTGCAATTGTTGCTTGGACACGAAAATCTTTCAACAGTTGAAATTTATACGCATCTTGAAACAAGTTATGTACGCAAAGTGTATGACAAAAAACATCCACGAGCATAATTAATTTATGTATACAGAAAGACATTGCGCAATGTATTCATATTCTTGCGCGTTTGAATAGTGCCAATCTTCAGTTATTGTTTGTACAGTGAGTTCATTTCTTAATTCATTCAAATATGCTTGAACGATTGATTCTTGACCAATTGAACACAGCATGCGCGTTGCTGCCAAGTCGGCTTCTTTTTCTTGTTCTTTAATATATGGTTTAAAACCATATGCATAGATACCATACCAAGAAAGGGCAGACACTCCATAGGCAAAAGCATTGCCGAGTTTTTTGAATGCAGAGTGGTAATATGCACTGCGATATAATAATGGAAATGTTGTCATCAATGGTAATGTAGTTGCTACCAATCCGAGTGCTTGTGCATGATGGCCAAGCGCATAATGTGCAGCTTCATGGTACAACTTAAATTC
>CAZUJC010000059.1:0-1801 GCA_964620245.1 uncultured Pseudomonadota bacterium
GATGCATAGAGTGTGCTTTTTGGATTTGGCACCTCTTTAATAAACGTTATCACAACCCGTTGGTAATTTCCATGCTCAATAATGCCAGCAAATGTGTAGGTATTGTGCGAAGTGCTATATTGCCCGTCAATTACCATATTTGCCGTGCCGGTTTTCCCCAGTACGGTGTATCCCTTAATCGCGCCCCGATGTGCCGTTCCTTGGCTTACGGTGCGTTCAAGCATTGCGCGCAATTGAGTTATTGCTTGGGCAGAATAAATTTGTTTTTCCGTTTCAGGCGGTGCATTCATGAGAATGTGAGGTTCAACAAAAATACCGTTATTTGCAATCATGCAAAATGCTTGCGCGAGCTGCATGAGTGTTGCTGAAATTTCATACCCAAACGAAAGTGAAATAATTGATTGTCGCGACCAATTGTGCGGTGGTTGCACAAATCCAGATTGTTCACCAGGCCAGTTGAGCGCTGTTTTTTTGCCAAAACCAAGGCGCACATAATGATCATAGAGTTTTGGTCCCAACCGTTTTGCAACGCGCGCGATGCCAAAATTATTCGACAATTCAATTACTTGCGAAAATGTTAATTGATCATGCGCTTTCCAGGTACTAATTTTAAAACCATCAATGTAGCCAGTTTTAACATTTTGACAATCAATAATTTCATCAGGATCAACAATACCATCTTCAAGGGCCGCCAATGCAGTAAAAGCTTTCATGACAGAACCAAGTTCGTAACTTTCGGTTGCCACTTTATTTTTGGTGAGTTCAAGATTAAGTGCTTGCGTATCGTTTGCCTCAAATGTTGGATATTGTGTCATCACAATAATTTCACCGTTTTTAGGATTAATGACCAGAACTGCACCTTCTTTTGCGTTGAAATTGGTAACTGCTTCTTTCAAATCTTCTTGCACCAAAAATTGTAAGGTGGAATCGAGCGTAAGTTGAACTTGCGAACCTTCGGTTCCTGCTTTTGCCGTTTTTTTGTCAAAATAAAAGGCACCAGATCGTGCATCTTTTTGTAAAGTATACGTTGAAGGAGTTCCTGCTAATTGATTGTTATAAAGTGCTTCAATGCCAAATAAGCCACAATTATCAATATCGGTAATGCCTACCACATGTCCAGTTGCTCCGATTGGGTACCACCGGTGTGGCTCTTTCATCAATTTGATGTCGCTTAATCCACTGGTTTCAATGAGTTCTTGGTGTTCTGGTGTTAATTTACGCTTAATAAACAAAAACGATGCATCTTTGTGTGCATACCACCGTTCAAGTACACCGGGAAAATGTTTTTTTAAAAATCGTTCAAGTGGTGCTACGTGTTCAATTTTTTTTGGTTCAATAAATGCGGATAAACTTTCTTTATTCATCGCGAGCGGATTTCCGTTGCGATCAAGAATGAGTGCGCGCGGGGGATGAGTGGTGAGCGTGAGTGTATACTGCTGTTGCGCTAATGAGCTAAAAAAATCGCGTTGTTTGATTTGAATCAGATACAAATTGCATGCAATAATCACATACAAAGAACAAAAAAAGAAAAAAACCAAACCGGCGCGAAATTTATAACTACTATTCATGGTTGGTACAAGTTATGAGATTGTGCAGCGAAATTGATTTCATATTGAGTTGTGTTAAAGCAAATTGTTTAATAGCTGCTTGATCATTCAGTGCATACAATTGTTGCGAAAGTTGATCTTTTTGTTCCATGAGCTCTTCTTTGCGTTTTTCAAGCCGTTGTGTTTCAAATGATAGTCCAATAAAGGTGCTCTGTTTGTGGATTTGCAAAAAAATAAACGTGACATGAATTCCC
>CAZUJC010000060.1:0-1785 GCA_964620245.1 uncultured Pseudomonadota bacterium
AAACGATCGCTTTTTTCATCAGCAAAAACTATTTTTTTGCCAACTGCATCTTTGTTTCCAGCGACAAAAAAACGTGCGCCAAAAAAATGTGATCCCGAAACACGCATTATTCCCTGATAAACACGCTCATTACCCACCATATTATGCGCTGCGATTGTTCCCTGCTGTGCAGCATCTGACCATTTAAAACTGCGCATGAATTCACCCGATTTTATCTCTTTTACTTGCGCAACATCACCTGCAGCAAAAATAGGTGCAGCCGAAGTTTGCAGATATTCATTGGTAACAATACCATTTTTGGTTACAAGTATTCCTGCTTGTGCAGCTAATTCACTATTTGGTTGTTCACCAGCAGCAATGATAACTATATCTGCATACAGAGATTGATTGTTGAGTAAGCGCACACCGCATGCTTTATTGCGGTTGACCATTATTTCGTCAACTGCTGTTGCTAATACAAAATTGATTCCGCAGCTTTCTGCGCGTTGTTCAATAACTCGTGCAGCTTCTTTGTTAATATGAGCTGCAAGAATATGTTCATGCGCATCAACAACGGTAACGTTCATTCCTTGAAGTTGTAATGCATCAGCGCATTCAATGCCGGTCAACCCCGCACCAATAACAATCGCTGATTGGGCATTTTTCTCTTCACGGTATGCATTGATTGAGTCAATATCAAAAAGTTCATAAAAAAAGAAAACGCCACGAACATCACTATTTTTAATTACCGGCATTACTGCCCGCGCACCTGTTGCAATTAATAACGAATCGTACGGAAAAATGTGACCATTTTCTACAACGAGTTGTTGCTCTTGAGCGTTAATCCACGTAATGCGCGAATTTAAATGCAGTTCAATTCGTTCGCGATCAAAAAAAGATGCGTCACGAATAAAAATTTCGTCACGCTTTTTGTCACCCGCAACATAATCGGGCAATAAACATTTATTATAGGGCAATTCTTTTTGCGCTGAAAATAGAGAAATTTCTGCATGCGGATCGAGTTGACGCAAGGTAGTAACTGCGGCAATTCCCGCAGCGGATGAACCAATAATACAATATTTTTTCATTTTTTTGAGCCATTACAGGTTAATTATTAAATTAGCGTAATGGATTTGTCGGTTTGGTGCAATGGCAAAACATTTTGATCTTGAAATCGCTCGTTACAAGCTCGAATAGTTACTTTTTTTAAAAAAAGGGTTAAAAAAATAATCGCCCTGTTTAGGAGCGATTATTTTTTTAATTTTAGTGCTTACTTCTTAGTTGAGCACGATTTGCAAGATTTGCAGCAAGAACAAGTACATTGACACATAGGATCTCCCTTCTTTTTTTATAAAACACATAATCCAACGTTCACCATGACCTTTTTTTTGGAACTTTAATTCCCTTAATTGCTTCATATCTTCTTGCCATAAGCTACCCTACTTCCAAATTAGGTGTCAATTTAATTTCTTTTTTAGATTACAATTATTTCTAATAGAAAATCAATTGTTTTTTGTGCGAAAAAACACAATAACCGGGATATAAATAATTATGCGCAATAAAAACGGATTTAATGATGAAAATGGCAATAATTTCTGTTTTTCCAGCGTAACATCACGCCATAGCACTGCGCATCGGCAAATTACAACGGGCAGCCTTCGCTATCAACCGACCCTTAATGTCATTTTAATTCCGAGAAAAAACTGGCCTGCCAGGCATTCGTCATTTTTGCAAAATGCACGAATGACTGGTGTGCCCGGCAGGATTCGAACCTGTGGCCTACAGATTAGGAATCTATCGCTCTAT
>CAZUJC010000061.1:0-1588 GCA_964620245.1 uncultured Pseudomonadota bacterium
TTTCCCAACGGACCACATTTGCCCACTGATTTATTTTCATTGGCAAATCGCGCCACGATTTGATCCATTTTGCAAACATATAATGAATAATCGTTTCAGAAGTTGGGCGAACAATGAGTGGTTCGTCCAATTTTTTTCCACCTGCAATAGTTACCACCGCCAACTCTGGTGCAAAACCGGCAACGTGTTGTTTTTCTTTTTCAATGAATGATTGCGGAATTAATAACGGAAAAGCGGCATTTTGATGCCCGGTTTCTTTAATGCGTCGATCAAGTACATTTTTAATGTTTTCCCACAACGCATAACCATAGGGGCAAATAATCATGCATCCACGAACTGGCGCATGATCAGCAAGTCCTGCTTGAAAAACAACTTCATTATACCATTGTGCAAAATCGGTGTTAATATTGGGTAGTTTTGTACTCATTTCTCTGTACTTAGTTAATCTATGATTATTATATTTACTTGATAAGATACTATAGAAAGTGCGCAAAGTAAAAAAAGGAAAAGTAGATAATGAAAAATTATAAAAATGCGCTCACCATTTTGTTGACAATTTCTTGGAGTTTTTTCATGGCAACAACATGCTTAACTCATGATCAATTGAACCATTCTTTGCAAGAACTGCCCGGATGGCAAATGGTAACCGAGCCATGCATGAGGATAACCAAAACATTTACTTTTCCATCGTTTGAAAAAGCAATGAGGTTTGTAAATGGTGTTGCAAATCATGCACAAAAAATAGATCATCATCCCGATATATCTGTTTCGTACACTAAAGTTACGATTACTCTCTGCACCCATGATGTAAATGGCGTTTCACAAAAAGATCTTGATTTTGCTCGCTCTGTTGAAACAAAATTAAGCGGTGAGCTGATCAACGATAGCTGTACAACGATCGAAAATGTACGCGCACACGTAGAATCGTTTGTTTGTGAACGTGATTGGGTTCAATTTCACAGCTTAAAAAATCTGAGCATTGCAATTGCAATTGAAGCTGCTGAACTCATGGAACATTTTACGTGGCTCGATTCCGCATCAGAAGAAGATTTGGAACATAAACGATGTGAAATTGAAAATGAACTGGTTGATGTGTTAACGGCCGCATTTGCATTTGCAAATAGATATAATGTGGACATTACAACCGCATTTTTAAGAAAACTTGCTTTAAACAAAAAAAAATACCCAATCGACAAAGCAAAAGGTCGTTGGGATAAATACACTGCGTATCAAGATTGCCCCGATACACAAAAATAAGATGGGAACTCATAGGCTTTTTACGGCGTATGTCTCTCACGTACACTTGCGCATAATTGAGAGCTAGCTTTCACTACCTCCCCATCTTCTACTACTAAGCATACCAGGTCTGAATTACGAAATTCAACAGTTTATACCCAAACAAGAGCGTTATTTAGGCTTTTTTTCACATTTTTATAAACAATTGATATAAAATAGTATAAATAAAGCCGATTTTTCGAAATACATTCGTAATTTAGACAACGCACAATAAATTATATTAGGCTCACAATAATTAAATTTTCATTAAATTTTTCTAAAACTGGGGGATTAATGAAATTGAGAATTGTAT
>CAZUJC010000062.1:0-1543 GCA_964620245.1 uncultured Pseudomonadota bacterium
CGCCTTCTAAATAGCGTAAACAATCAATCCCCCACTTTTTGTAGGCATAGACAATTGTTTCAGTGTCAGAATTTGAACTGAATCGATAGCCATCTTTTTCTAATTGTGCACGCAAAGTAGGATGATTATAAATTTCTCCATTACATACAACAGCTATAGTGTGCTCATTATCAAACAATGGTTGAAAGCCGGCTTGTGAAAGATCAACAATGCTCAAACGTCGATGAATAAGTGTTGATTTGTGATCATGAGAGTGCCAAATGCGGTAGCCATCCGGCCCACGATGCGCTAACGATTGTTGTACTTGATCGATAACTGTTTGATCTACCTCTAAAGAGCGATCATCTAACGAACGATATCCTGCAATACCACACACTACCTGCTCCTTTTACATTAATGGTCGGCGTGTTTCGTTATTGGTTATACCATGAATTTTTTAGAATTTAAACTTGCCCAACGCAAAGAACCACATGCGCAATAAAAGAACACCGTGGTAAAAATACCGTACTTGCGGGCTTCCATAGGTGCGTCGTTTATAATGCACCGGAATGTCTACAATTTTAAAATGTAATTTTGCAGCACCAAAAAGCAAATCAAAATCACTAAATGGATCAAACTCACCAAAATAAGCACGATTTCGCGCAATACGTTCATACTCTTTTTTAAAAAGCACCTTAGTGCCACAAAGTGTATCTTCAATGGGTTGACCCAACAACCATGAAAATCCCAAACTAAAGCAATAATTTACCCACACATTCAAAAATCGTGTAGCTCCCGTTTCCATTGCATACACAAATCGAGAACCATTAATAAGTTCACCCTTTCCCAAAATCAGAGCGTGCACAAAAAGCGGAAGTTCATGCATAGGCACTGTATTGTCTCCATCAAAGATCATTAAGATATCGCTCTGTGCTTGAGCAAAACCCAGCCGAACAGCATCGCCCTTGTCAGCACCCGGTTGCACAAAATAGCGCACTTTTTTTTCAGGATACGAGGCAGCGACTCGTTTAATTTCATCAAGCGTACCATCGGTGGAGTGGCCTTCAACAAAAATAATTTCGGTTCGTGCACCAAGTTGTGGCATCTGCTTAACAATTGTTTCGACAGTTCCGCGCTCATTGCGGCATGGAACAATTACTGCCACGGAAAAATCGGTGCGCTGATTTTTTTGCACCGGTCGGGCAATTGTCCATTCGATTAAACACAACCGGTTAATGAGCGGAACTGATGCAAGCAAACGATTTAAAAAAAATGAAACACCGGGAATGAAAAGAGGCATGAGCATTCGTCTGCCACTGGTGATTTTTTCAAAATCACTTAGATATAAAAAATTATCAACGTCACTTTGCGATAACCAATTTTTAAAGCTGGTGTTCCGGCGGAGGTTGCATTTTTGCGCAAACCACAAAATAGGTTCCCATAAAAAAGAATACCCATCAATAATAATCCGTGTATGTGGTGCACACAATCGCTTGATCGAATTTAACAGTCCCTGAATATCGTCAGTTTCCATTAATGTTGATGACAAAATAATATAGTCAAA
>CAZUJC010000063.1:0-1506 GCA_964620245.1 uncultured Pseudomonadota bacterium
GTTGATCTTTTTTTTGAACAGTGGCCGATCGAACGAGCAACAATTCAACTTCCTCCAACTTTTGAACCATCATTGTTGCAACAACTTAAAGAAAAACTGCCTGCCGGAAAAACACCGCTGTTTATTGAATTTGAAGAAAATGGTAAGCGATTACTTTTAAAAACAAATCTGGCAATAAATCTCGATTTACCGCTCATTCAAACTCTTGAACAATTCGCACTCAACGTTAAACTAATGGTTTAAAAAACTTCTCGTTTCTGCTAAGAGTAATTTGTATTTATCGATTATTTTTTAAGTAATCCGCAGGCAATCTGATAGTAATCCTTATTGATCATTTCAACAGTCGTTAAAAATTGTTGTAAAACAGCGGTTTGTGTATCTTCAATTGCACGATCCATAAATGCTTGAATTGCTTTTTTTACTTCCTGTTGTGGTGACTTTGGATCTTTGACCAGTGCGAGTGCATATTTTTGATAGAGCGGAACACATTGTTCACGAGAAGTAATTTTTTCACACCGCATGATAAATTGGTGAGTAGTTGCCCAATCAGAACGTTCCAACATAAGATCGCACAAATTTTCGGTCGTTGCTACCAGCCGCTGTGTGTTTTTTATTGTTTGATAGAGTTCAATCAATTGATGAATATACTGTTCATGGTTAGGGCGAAGTGATACCAGCAATTCATAAATTGCAATCGCTTCGTTCAAACGACCCTCTTTAAAATACAATTGTGCTGCCAACATATATTTATCAATCGCCTGCTCATCACTAAATGACCACAATAAATCACCTTCCAATTGATAGGAAAATGCACGATCATTGAACGAATGCAATAAAAGGCGATAAATGCCCAATGCTCGCTCTTTTTCGCCGCGAGCGACGAACTCAGCTAATTTAAACCACGCAATATTATATTTATCAGCAGGAACTTGCCTCATCGCACTTTCCTTCGTTTCAATTTTTAGGATGCTTTCAAAACCTACTCTTAGAATAACAGTTTGTACTCTCTCCACAACTGTTTTTACATGCATAGACAAATATGCACCTGAACAATTAGTACGAACCTAGCAAAATAAATATGAAAAACGCAATGAGAATCGGACAAATGCAAAAAAGATTTTAAAGCTACTCACACTACTAAATCATTTTTCAGTTTTCATAGCCTACTCCGCTACTTGTAGCTACGAAGGGCATACTTCGCTTTTTTTGCTATAAACGTTTGATTAATTAGAAAGTTTATTCATTTAAGAAAATGGCGAAGCCAGGCGGAATAGTCCAGTCTTCACTTATCCAGGCCTTTACACCGTCGCTAAAAGCTAAGGCGCACAAGCCGGCTCGGCAAGTTTCGACGGACAGCCTTCGCTATCAACCTACCCTTAATGTCATTTTAATTCTGAAAAAAAACTGGCCCGCCAGCCGAAGCTTTATGCGAAGGCTGGTGCCGAGAAGTGGAATCGAACCACCGACACTGCGCTCTTCAGGCGCATGCTCTACCACTGAGCTACC